>JAWXTU010000001.1:0-65827 GCA_044433285.1 bacterium
TTTAATAGCATATATCCACGCTCAGAGAGGTTGCTAGTCTCAAGAAGTTTTACCTTATCGCTTAATGAGATGCTGAAATTGCTACATACAAAGTTTATCAATCCCACGCTGTTTTCGATGTTGCGTATTGCAAATGTGGCTTCGTCTGGGATACTGTTTGAGTTTTTTATTATCTTGATAGATAATTCTTTAAGAGCCTCTACAAGTGCAGTAAATTCTCTATCTTTCTCGTTTGGCACCTCCTCTTCGAGCAATTTAATGCGAGCAGTAAGAAACGGACTCTCCTCTATGATTTCTACAGCTGAGGCACGTCTTTTTCCTTGCAAAATCACTGTAGTTGAACCATCTGGCATTTCGAGTATACGCACAATACGGGCAACAGTTCCCATTGGGTATATATCCGATAGTTTTGGATCTTCTACCTGTGCATTTATCTGAGTGCCAACTAACATCTCCCCCTCTTTTTGGTACACGTCTCGTATCAGGCGCAGACTCTTTTTGCGCCCTACGGAGATAGGCATCACTACACTCGGAAATAAAATCATATTGCGCAATGGCAATAGAGGAAGTATATCATCGTTTTGACACTCTACGCTAACATCATTTTCATCTGCTATTAGCGGAATAATGTCTGTTGTAGCTTCAATCTGTTCGTCTAAAAAATTATGCATAATTATTTCTATTTTTGCTATGACAATTTGGCATATTTGTCTCGGATTGTACTTTGGATTTATTAGCCGAGTGCCATAGTGGCATTGTTAATTGATATTTTGTTCCTAAAAAGAACTTATAACTTGTATATATAGTATAGTATCAATTCGTATGCCAAAAACTAATGGGGACTTCTAAAAACTGCTTTGCAGAGATTTTTGAAAGATTATTAGAACTATTTTGACTAGCATATTACGAGTTTAGCGGGCTAAATGAGTGATATAAGAGGTAAAATAGGCTGATAAGGGTCAAAAATATTGCAAAAGAACTGTTTTGAGTCTCATATTATTAATTTAAATTTTTATTCGGGGAGTTTTTAGAAGTCCCCGAATTATTCTTGTGAAAAATTCTTTTGCAAAATTCATTTATTTTTTATACCTTTGCACCGCTATAAAAATACTCAAAAAAATAGAGGGAAATTGATAAATTTCTCTTGTAAAAATACACTTTTTCTATGAAAAAATTTAAAGAATATAAGCAGCTTAATCTGTCGGAAGTTAATAAACAGATGTTGAAGGAGTGGGACGATAAAGGTTTGTTTCACAAGAGTATAACTGAACGTGATGGTGCTCCGTCATTTGTTTTTTATGAAGGACCTCCTTCGGCTAATGGTATGCCTGGTATTCACCACGTGATGGCGCGTACGATTAAAGATACTTTTTGTAGATATAAAACGATGCAGGGCTTTCAGGTAAAACGTAAGGCTGGTTGGGATACTCATGGTTTGCCTGTGGAACTGGGTGTTGAAAAGCGTCTTGGGATCACTAAAGAAGATATCGGTAAAAAAGTTACCGTTGATGAATACAACACAGCTTGTCGTGAAGATGTGATGAAATATACTCGTGAGTGGGAGGATCTTACTCACAAAATGGGCTATTGGGTGGATATGAACGACCCTTATATCACTTACGATAATAAATATATCGAAACTCTTTGGTATCTGCTTAAACAGCTCTACGGTAAAGGGTTGTTGTATAAAGGTTATACAATTCAACCATATTCTCCTGCCGCTGGTACAGGTCTCTCTACTCACGAACTTAACCAACCAGGTTGTTATCGTGATGTGAAAGATACTACTTGTGTGGCGCAATTTAAGGTGAAGGGCGTAATTGATGCTTTTTCTGCTCTGAAAGGTGATGTTTATATGTTGGCTTGGACAACTACTCCGTGGACTTTGCCATCGAATACTGCTCTTTGTGTTGGTCCTAAAATAGAATATCTTGCTGTTGAGAGTTTTAACCCTTACACTGGTATTCCTGCAACATATATCGTGGCAAAACCGCTTGTGAATTCAATCTTTAATCCTAAAGCTGCTGAGGTGGCGATGGAGGATTATCAAGCAGGCGACAAACTGGTGCCATTCCGTATTGTAGGCGAGTGTAAAGGTGCTGATATTGTTGGTGTGCAATACGAACAACTCATTCCTTGGGTAAACCCTGGTGAGGGTGCTTTTCGTGTAATTGCTGGCGATTTTGTTACTACTGAAGATGGTACTGGTATCGTGCATATCGCTCCTACTTTTGGTGCTGATGATGCTATGGTTGCTAAAAAAGCAGGTGTTCCAGCACTTACTCTTACAACTGCAAAAGGCGAAACTCGTCCGATGGTCGATATGACAGGTAAATTCTTCAACATAGAGGATATCGACGCTCAGTTTGTTGCCGATAATGTTTCTGTAGATGCATACTCTCAATTTGCAGGCAGATTTGTGAAAAATGCGTATGATGCAACGCTTACTGACAAAGATGAGACTCTTGATATCTCAATCTGTATGATGCTAAAACAACAAAATTTAGTATTTAAAATTGAGAAACATACTCACAACTATCCACACTGCTGGCGCACGGATAAACCAGTTTTGTACTATCCACTTGATAGTTGGTTTATTCGCACCACTGCTTGTCGTGAGGAGATGATTGAATTAAACGAAACAATCAATTGGAAACCTAAATCAACTGGTTCTGGTCGTTTCGGTAAATGGCTAGAGAATTTGCAAGATTGGAATCTTAGTCGTAGTCGCTATTGGGGTACTCCGCTCCCAATCTGGCGTACTGAAGATGGCTCAGAAGAGAAATGTATTGGTTCGATAGAGGAGTTGATTGCCGAGATAGAGAAATCTATTACAGCTGGTTTGATGACAGAAAATCCATACAAAAACTTCGTGGTGGGTGATATGAGTACGGCGAACTATGATCCTAAAAATATCGATTTGCACCGTCCGTATGTAGATGGTATTGTGCTAGTTAGTGATGATGGTAAACCGATGAAACGTGAACTTGACTTGATTGATGTGTGGTTTGATTCAGGTGCAATGCCTTACGCTCAAATCCACTATCCATTCGAGAATAAAGAAATTTTTGATAAAAAAGATGTATACCCTGCTGATTTTATTTCGGAGGGGGTAGATCAAACTCGTGGCTGGTTCTTTACGCTGCATGCTATTGGTACAATGGCGTTTAACTCTGTAGCATTTAAAAATGTTATCTCTAATGGTCTTGTGCTCGATAAAAAAGGTAATAAGATGTCGAAACGCCTTGGTAATGGGGTGGATCCATTCGAGTCAATCGAAAAATATGGTTCAGATCCATTGCGCTGGTATATGATGACTAACGCATCGCCTTGGGATAACTTAAAATTTGATGAAGAGGGTATTGATGAGGTGCGTCGTAAATTTTTCGGTACTCTATATAACACATATTCGTTCTTTGCTCTATATGCAAATGTAGATGGATTTGAGTATAAAGAGGCTGATATTCCGATGAATGAACGTCCTGAAATTGACAGATGGATTCTCTCATTATTGAATACACTAGTAAAAGATGTAACAGAAAATTATGAAAATTATGAGCCAACTCGTGCTGGTCGTGCAATAAGCGATTTTGTAGGTGAAAACTTATCTAACTGGTATGTACGTCTTAACCGCAAACGCTATTGGGGTGGTGATTACACACAAGATAAAATTTCGGCATATCAAACACTATATACTTGCTTGGCAACGGTGGCAAAACTTATGGCTCCGATTGCACCATATTTCGCAGATCAACTCTATCTCGATTTGAATGCAGCAACAGGTAAAGAGTCGTTTGAATCTGTACATTTAGCACAATTCCCAATATGCAACGATGCGGTAATTGATAGCAATTTAGAGGAGTGTATGCAGTTAGCGCAACAATCATCATCTATGATACTAGCACTTCGTCGTAAAGCTGAGAAAAAAGTGCGCCAACCACTTGGTCGTGCCGTAATTCCTGCGCCAGATGCCAAAACGCTTGAACAGTTGAGTTACATCTCATCACTTATCAAAACAGAGGTGAATATTAAAGAGCTAGAAGTGGTAACAGCCGAAGATTCTTCAATCTCTCTTGTAAAACGTATTAAACCTAATTTTAAAACTTTAGGTAAAAAATATGGCAAGCAGATGAAAGAGATTGCTGCTGTAATTGGTGGCTTTAATCAAGAGCAAATTGCAGAAATTGAAACTAATGCACAAATGACTCTCGCTTTGGAGTCGGGCGAGGTGGTAGTAGAACTTACTGATGTAGAGATTGCTACTGAGGATATGCCAGGTTGGTTAGTTGCCAACGAGGGTACACTCACTATTGCACTTGATGTAACTGTTACTGAGGAACTTCGTCAAGAGGGTATCGCTCGTGAACTTGTAAATCGCATACAAAATATCCGTAAAAGCAACGGATATGAAATTACAGATAAAATTACAGTCTCTATCGAACGCCTTGATGTTATTAATGATGCAGTGGGCAATTTCGCTGACTATATCGGCACTCAAACCCTTGCGACAGGAGTACAATTGGTAGATTCTTTGTCTGATGCTACAGAACTTGATTTTGAAGAGTTTGTAGTGAAAATGGTGGTAGAGAAGAACTGATTGATGATTTAGAAAAATTTAATTTATGATATTGTGGTAGATACAAAAGATTATAAACCATTTGTAAAATGGGTGGGTGGCAAGACGCAACTAATAAAAACTATAGCAAAATTTTTACCTAAGGATTTTGCTGAACTAGAGGATGTTACGTATGTAGAGCCTTTTGTTGGTGGTGGTGCTATGCTCTTTTGGATGTTGCATAATTATCAGAATATATCTCGTGCTGTCATTAATGATATTAATCCAGTACTCACAAATGCATATAGTGTAGTAAAAGAAAAACCTCTCTTACTTATTGAATTTTTATTGCAGATTGAAGAGTTATATTTTAGTCTTGAAAATGAGGGTGAAAGAAAAAACTATTTTTTGTTGCAAAGAGAAAAATTTAATCATTATTCTTTAGATAGTGTGCAACAAGCAGGATTATTTATTTTTTTAAATAGAACGTGTTTTAACGGACTGTATCGTGTAAATAAAAGAGGTTTTTTTAATGTGCCATTTGGAAAATATAGTAAACCTAAAATTTGTGATACTCAGACAATCTTAGCGGATAGTGAGGCGCTGCAAAAGGTGGAGATTTTAACAGGAGATTTTTCTAAGACAATAGACTATGCAACTAAAGAAACATTGTTTTATTTTGATCCACCTTACAAGCCAATCAGTAAAACATCAAGTTTTACTACATATACTAAAGAAGATTTTGATGATCTAGATCAATTGAGACTTGGTGAGTTTTGTAAAAACATTAGTGAATTAGGACATAGATTTCTATTGAGTAATTCTGACGTAAAGAATGTAAATCCTATTGATAATTTTTTTGATGATTTATATAAAATGTTTGATATAGAGCGGGTAACTGCATCAAGAATGATAAATTCAAATGCCTCTAATAGAGGGAAAATTGCTGAGATATTAGTTTCAAATACACAAAAAAATATATACACATATGAGTGAGCGTTTTGAACAATTTATGGCGCAACTAATAGCAACCAATGTTACACTTGAATCTTTAACAGACTTTGAAAAGGTTACGCAAAATGTAAATAAAGTGAAGCTAAAGTTGCATCAATTGAATTATTTGCTTGGAAGAGAGGATTTAAATATTGCAATCCAAGATTTGTTTGATGAAAACCCTAATAGTTTTTCTGTATTTGGTTTATTAGTCGCAGTAAGAGAGAATGATAAAATGGTGCTTAATTCAGCCAATAATCCAGTCTGTATAAATACCTATTTCAATACAAGTGCTGATGTGTCTGAATGTTTAGAGGAAACAGGTTTAGAAGATATTTTTAAATCAAATAATATAACAAATCTTGTGGATTATGTTTTTGGTATAGAAGTAGGTTTAGATACAAATGCTCGTAAAAATCGTGTTGGTATGGTGATGGAGAAATGTGTAGCTAAGGCTTTTATTAATGCAGGAGTAGAATATAGAGAACAGGTTAGTAGTGAGGAATTTGTTGATATTAAAGAGAGTTTAGGCGAAGATAGAAAAAAATTTGATTTTGTTGTTAGTACAGCGGATAAAACATATTTGATAGAAACAAATTTTTATAATGGTCGTGGTTCTAAATTAAATGAAACCGCACGATCTTATACTGATATTGCTCCAAAAATAAATGAACATAGTGGATACGAATTTGTTTGGATAACAGATGGTCAAGGATGGTTTAGTGCAAAAAATAAATTAGAAGAAGCATTTAATACGATACCAAGTGTGTATAACTTGTCAACGTTAGATGATTTTATAGAAAGAATTAAATGATTTTGAAACCTTATTATAGATCTGAAAATAAAGACTTTACACTTTTATTAGGAGACTCTATTGAACTGTTGAAAAATATTAATTTTAAGTTTGATATGATTTTTGCAGATCCTCCTTATTTTTTGTCGAACGGGGGGATTTCAGTGCAAAGTGGTAAGGTGGTGTGTGTAGATAAAGGTGATTGGGATAAATCAAGAGGTGCGGAAAATGATTATAATTTCAATTATAATTGGCTCAAAGAGTGTAGAGATAGTTTAGCTGATAATGGTACAATATGGATTAGTGGTACGTACCATAATATTTTTCAAGTGGCAGATATTCTTACAAAATTAGAGTTTAAGATATTAAATGTGGTAACTTGGGCAAAAACGAATCCACCACCCAATCTCTCATGTAAATATTTTACTCATTCAACAGAATTTATAATATGGGCAAGAAAATATAAAAAGGTATCGCATTATTATAATTATGAGTTGATGAAGAAGAATAATGGTGGCAAACAGATGAGAGATGTTTGGAATTTACCTGCTATAGTACCATGGGAGAAATCGTGTGGGAAACACCCAACTCAAAAACCATTGTCGCTGTTAGCTCGTATTATACAGGCTTCTACGCAAAAAGGTGATTGGATTTTAGACCCATTTACTGGGAGTAGTACAACAGGTATTGCAGCTAGTTTATTAGAGCGGAAATTTTTAGGCATTGATATCAATGCTGAATTTCTTGATATGAGTTCTAATAGACGAAAAGAATTGAATATAATAGAAAATGTCAATAATTATAAGAGTAAACTAAATATATAAACAGTTATTTATAAGTCTTTGTTCTATAACCTTTGAAAAACATACAAGTGAAAAATAGTATATTGAGAAAGCCGGAGTGGCTGAAAATTAAGCGCGAGAGTTGTGATGATTATGCTCTTGTGGCTCAGCTTGTGGAGGAGAATGGGTTGCATACTATCTGTAGTAGCGGTAAGTGCCCAAATAAAAATGAGTGTTGGAATCGTGGTACAGCCACTTTTATGATACTAGGGAATATCTGCACTAGAGCATGCAAATTTTGTGCTACGGCAACTGGCAAACCTCTCCCTGTTGATGAAAATGAACCGCAAAAGGTGGCAAACTCTATTAAAATTATGAAGTTGAAACACGCAGTTATTACCTCTGTAGATAGAGATGATTTACCTGATGGAGGGGCTGAGATATGGGCGAAAACAGTGTTGAATGTGCGTGAGAAATCACCTACAACTACAGTGGAACTTCTGGTGCCAGATTTTGATGGTAAAACGGAGTTGTTGGATATTGTAATTGACTCTAAACCAGATATATTAGGACATAATATTGAGTGTGTGCGTAGGGTGACACCTGAGACTCGTAGTCGTGCAAAATATGATGTGTCGCTTGGTGTAATAAAATATATTGCAGAATCGGGTATTGTAGCCAAGAGCGGTATAATGCTCGGTGTGGGTGAGACTGATGAGGAGGTGATTGAAACACTATCTGACCTAAAAGCAGTGGGTTGTAGGATTGTAACAATTGGACAATATTTGCAACCATCATCAAAACACCTACCTGTAAGTAGATATGTGCATCCAGATAAATTTGAGGAGTTAAAACAGATTGGTCTCGAAATGGGTTTTGATTATATAGAATCTGGTCCACTTGTCCGTTCGTCGTATATGGCTGATAAAGCAATTAGTAGCTGCAAAAAAAGAGTGTTATGAGAGATATAATGGTTGAAGATTGTGGCGTGATTGAGTATGCCACTGCGTGGGAACTGCAAAAAAAATATTTTGAAGAGAGAATAGCCAAAGAAGATGTACCCAATAGGTTGCTGTTTTGTGAGCATCCTCACGTTTACACTCTTGGTAAAAGCGGTGAAGAGGCTAATTTGTTGATAAGTGATGAGTTTTTAAAACAGATAAATGCCTCGTACTTTAAAATAGATCGTGGCGGTGATATTACCTATCATGGTTATGGGCAACTTGTTGGTTACCCGATAATTAACATCTTAGATTATGGCATAGGTTTGCGCCAGTATATATATAATGTTGAGGAGGCAATTATTAAAACAATTGCTCATTATGGTATTGTGGGTAAACGCATACAGAGTGCTACTGGTGTTTGGATTGGTGATGAGGGTATGGAACGCAAAATTTGTGCAATTGGTGTGAGAGCATCGCGCCAAGTTACTATGCACGGCTTTGCTCTTAATGTATCAACCGATCTCAAATATTTTAATTATATCAACCCTTGTGGATTTACAACTCGAGGCGTTACCTCAATAGCGCAAGAGTTGGGATTAGATATAAATAGCTCTTCAGATGAAGCAAAAAAAATGATGAACGAGGTAAAATTATTGTTTTTTGAAAATTTTAATGAGGTTTTTGAAAGAAAACTTTGATATTTTAAATAAAATTGATATCTTTGCATCTGCTTAAGTGTGCAAAAAATAAATATATAATTCGAGGAGTTTTTTTAACTCTCCCTTAATTAATTTAATTTTTTAATCGGGAGTTTTTAGAAGTCCCCTTAAAAAAATAACGAGTATGAAACTAATTTTTAAAATTGACTATTTCACTAGATGGAACGAGGAGTTGCGTATAGTAGGTAATATTACTCAATTGGGTAGTGGTAACGAGAGAGATGCCGTGGTGATGGTATATACCCCTGATGCTTGGCAGTTTGAGTTGGAAATTCCACAAGATAAAGTGGCTAAATTGGAGTATAATTACCTTTTTGTTGATAAAAATAGCGGTGTAGTAACTCGTGAATGGGGCGAATGCAGAAAAATTAAATGCTCAAAAGCGACACAAATATTACACGTGATTGATGCGTGGAATAGTATATCCGCTGTAGAAAATACATTTATGACAGCTCCTTTTACAGAGGTGTTGTTGCGTAAGAATATAACTCCAATCACTACAAAATTAGTGCGTAAATATACACACGCATTTAGTGTGAAAGCCCCTTTGTTATCTCAGAATGAGGCAGTTTGCATAATAGGTAATTGCGATGAATTGGGAGGTTGGGACGTATCTAATCCAGTGATTTTGTCTAATAAAAACTACCCATATTGGAATGTAGATTTGTTATTAGATAAGGTGACAGAGGAGATACATTATAAATATGCTATATATAATGTAGAAGAGAATAAATTCCGCTGTTTTGAGCAGGGACAAGATCGTATTATCCCTTCAGCAAAAGCTGGTGAGCAAGTTTGTGTAAACGACGAATTTGTGCGTTTGGATACTAATACTTGGCATGGTGCTGGTGTGAGTATTCCTGTATTCTCTTTGCGTAGCGAAAAATCATTTGGTTGCGGTGATTTTACCGATTTAAAACTTATGGTGGACTGGGCTAGTAAAGTAGGTTTAAAACTTATTCAGGTATTGCCGCTTAATGATACAATTGGCACCCATACAGATGCAGATGTATTGCCTTATGCTGCAATTTCTGCATTTGCACTCAATCCTCTATTTATGGATATCTCTAAATTGAGTTTGCCTAAAAATAGCCCATTGTTAGCAGAATATGCTAAGTTGCAACCAAAACTAAATGGCGAGGACCTAATGAACTTTATGGAGGTTATAAACTTCAAGTTAAAGTACATAAGTGCTTCGTATTTGCATAATAAGAAGGAGTTTCTGAAATCTCCAGATTTCTTAGATTTTTTTGATGCAAACGCCTATTGGTTAAAGGCATATGCTGCATATTGTTGTTTAAGAGACAAAAAAGGCAGCTGCGATTACCGCACTTGGGACGATTTTGCTCTCTTTTCTGAACAAAAAATAGAGGATATTTCTAATACTTCGCACGCCTGGTTTAATGACGTAGCGCAATGGTGGTATTGTCAGTATCATCTTCATTTACAGCTACTTGAGGCGGTAGATTATGCTCATAGTTGTGGTGTGGTGTTGAAAGGTGATATTCCAATTGGAGTAAACAGAAACAGTGTTGATACTTGGGTAGCACCTGAACTGTTTAATATGGATATGGCAGCTGGTGCTCCGCCTGATATGTTTGCTATTAAAGGTCAAAATTGGGAGTTGCCAACCTATAACTGGGGTGAGATTGAACGTACCGATTTCGATTGGTGGAAGAAACGCTTTGAACAAATGGCAAGATATTTCGATACATTCCGTATCGATCATATCTTAGGATTTTTCCGCATATGGCAAATTCCGCTTAAACATCAAGAGGGTATAATGGGATATCTTAGTCCATCTATTCCTTTGTATGTTGATGAGTTCGAATCGCGCGGAGTGTGGTTTGATTATGAGAGATTTACAAAACCATATATAACAGATGATATTTTATGGAACCTATTCGGCGAGGAGTCTCAATGGGTGAAAGATAACTGTCTTTATATCGAGTATGGATTTGCTTATCGCTTGAGAGCTGAATATCAAAATCAATCGGATGTAGAGCAGCGATTTGCTAATGGTGAGTTCTCTGAACGAGTGAAATATGGTCTGTTTGATTTGATATCTAATGTACTGCTTTTTGAAGTGGAAGGTAGTGAAGGAAGACAATATTATCCACGTTTTGGTATGCAGACACTTAGTACCTTTGCAGCACTTAATGATGAGCAAAAACGTGTCTTTGAGGAGTTGTATGTGAACTATTTCTTCCGTCGTCAAGATGACAGATGGTACGAATCTGCAATGCAAAAATTACCAGCTCTTAAAGCTGCATCTAATATGCTTATTTGTGGTGAAGATTTGGGTATGATGACTAGATGTGTTACCGAGGCTATGAAAAATCTCTCGATTTTGAGTCTAGAAATACAACGTGCCCCAAAAGATGATAAAATAGAATTTTTCCACCCGGCAAATGCTCCATATTTGTCTGTTGTAACTCCATCTACACACGATATGAGTACAGTACGTGGCTGGTGGGAAGAGGATAGAGATGTGAGCAAACGCTTTTATTACAACGAATTAGGTCATGGTGGTGATGTGCCTTATTTTGCAGAGTGGTGGATTTGTCGTGATGTACTATTGCAACATCTATATTCGCCTGCTATGTGGGCTATTTTCCAATGGCAAGATTTGATGGGTATATCGCCAGAGTTGAGGCGTGATGACCCTAATGCAGAGCGTATTAATGTTCCATCAAATTCGTTGTTTAGCTGGAGATATCGCATGCATATGACTATTGAAAAGTTGTTGCAATGTGATGACTTTAACTCTACGCTGGAAAATTATATAAAAAAATCTTGTAGATAACAAAAAAAGTATTAACTTTGCAGTCCGAAAATATATATATTATTTTAAATGAAACAATATAAAAAAATATTGCTATATCTGCTGTTGGTGGTTGTATTTTCTTCATGTGTTACCACGAAGAAAATCAACTATTTACAGACACGAGATGGGATACCTCAGTATGTCGATACAGTGTCGTATGTAGACTATAAGTTGCAGAAGGGCGATTATTTATATATCAGGGTTAAAACATTAAATGCAGAAGATTATGTAACTTTTAATGGTAATATTAATGTGTATGGTCAATCTCAAATGACATCGGATAATTCTGTCGCACGTCTTTATTTGTACTTAATAGGTGAAGATGATTGTATTGATTATCCCTATATTGGAAAAGTAAAAGTGGCAGGAGATGATTTGAGAGGAGTTAAGGAAAAACTGGAAGAGAAATTATCGGAGATGTTAAATGAGTTCTCTGTTGATGTTCGTATGGCAAATAGAAGTTTTTCGGTTATTGGTGAATCAGGTTCTGGACGATATGAAATACCTCGTGATAAAATTACTATTTTTGATGCGTTGGCTATGAGTGGAGGATTGACAAATTACTCTAAGCGAAATAAAATTCAGATTATACGACAAACCGTAGATGGTACTATTGTAAAGACTTTCGATATTAGATCTAGTTCAATTATTGATTCCGAGTACTATTACATTCAACCTAACGATGTGATTTATGTTCCATTTAAGGATTCTAAATATTGGGGAATGAGTACACTTACAACCACATTGTCGGTTGCGTTTACAACGATATCTGTTTCTGTATTCGTGTATTCTCTTGTCAACACAATTGTTTCATTGTATAAATAAGTATGCTACCTTATAAAATGAGTAAATTATTAAAATATTTGTGTTTTGTTGTAGTGATAACTCTCCTTTCTGGTTGTTATCCCCTACGGAGAGTAGGATTATTGCAAGAGCGAGATGGTTTGCCTACTTATGATCAGACAAGTGAGTATAAACTATATCATTTGCGTCAAAATGATGAGGTTGATTTACGTATAATTACTTCAAACGAGGAGACTTCCCTTCTGTTTCAAAATACGGTTAATGGTACGGTTAATTTAACATATAGCGGATTTCCTTATCGTATATTTGAAGATGGAACGATAGATATTCCTTTTGTGAATAAGGTAAAAATAGAGGGTTTGACAATAGAAGAGGCTGAGGATAAAATAGAGGAGAGTTTATCGCAGTTTGTCGATGATATTAGTGTGAAATTATCTTTGTCAACTAATACATTTAGTGTAATTGGTGATGCTGGTAGAGGTTATTTTCCTATTTATAAGGAACGCCTTACAATATATCAAGCTTTAGCTCTTTGTGGTGGAATTAATGAATCGGCTGACTTTAGTAAAGTAAAAATATTGAGAACAACAGATGAGGGTGTTAGTATAGTAGAGTTTGATATTAGAACCAAATCAATTATTGATTCTGAATATTATTATATCTACCCTAATGATATTATCTATCTTGATATTTCTAAACGTAAATTCTGGGCAATTGGCTCTTATTCAACGTTTGTCGGTGTGATATCATCTTCGCTAAGTTTGGTGATTTCTGTGTGGAATACTATCTTTTAAAAAATAAGGAAATTTATAATTTATGGAAAATAAAGAGTATAATAGAGGTTCTAATAATAGTTTGTCTGACTATGATTTTTTAGATAAGGAAGGAGATTCTATTAACATAATG
The DNA here is from genome assembly GCA_044433285.1 of bacterium. Classification (GTDB taxonomy): domain Bacteria; phylum Bacteroidota; class Bacteroidia; order Bacteroidales; family Paludibacteraceae; genus Aphodosoma. The sequence continues at coordinate 13,324 of JAWXTU010000001.1, forward strand.
GAATGGGTAATGCGCTTCCTCTCTTATTGGTATCTTTTCGTAATCGCCTGTGTGATTATGATTGGATTAGCAATAGTTAAAAATTTAAGTTGGATGCCAAACTATTTTACAGAATCAAAAGTTGTAATACAAACCAACACCTCAAGCGATTTTAATTTTATGTCTGGTTTTGGTAGTGGACCAACAAATAACGAACTTCTTATTCTTAGTTCATATGATTTAGTAAACAAAACTGTTTCAGAGTTACCATTTGACGTAGATTATTATTATCAAGATTTTTTTAAAACAAAAAATCTATATGGTAGTGAGCCTATCAGGATTATTAGTAACTATATATCTCAAGATGCATATTTGTGTGAATTTAAATTTACCCCCCTCGATAGCAGGAGTTTTGAAATATCTATAGTGAATGATTTTGGAAAAGAGTTTTATCCAGATTTTAAAATAGCAGGAAACTATGGTGTTCCTATTGAAAACTCTCTTTTTTCTATTACCATTGAAAACTTGTATCTGCCTCTAGATAATAATCAGTTTAATTTTAGATTTAGGAGTCTGCTCTCTCTAGAAGAGGAGTTTGTATCGCGTATGTCATTATCTTATGTGGGAGAGCAAACGTCAGTTATCTCTTTATCTTTAGTTAGTAATACAACAAAGAGGGATAGAGATTTTTTAGATAAATTGAATGAGAAGTTTTTGGAGCGTAACCTAAATGAAAAAAATGAGGAGGCAACTCGTACTATCCACTTTATAAATGAGCAACTTATCGCTATTTCAAGTTCGTTAGACTCTTCAGAAACTGAATTAAGAGATTTTCGTAACAAGTATAATATGGTTGATGTAAATGCACACACATCATCTATATTAACTAAATTAACAGCATTAGATGATCAGAGATCTAAAATGAATTTAAAAGAGGCTTATTTTGATGAGCTTTCTAGATACCTAAGTGAAAATATAGTAAAAGAGAAACTTGTTGCACCATCTTCTATTGGAGTTTCTGATCCAATTTTGCTTGATTTGGTAACGAAATTTAATGAAGTACAACAGAAACGTAATGAACTAGGAGAGAAAAATCCTAATTATGAGCGTTACTCTCGTAGTTTGAATGAGATAAAAGTTACATTGACAGAGGTTTTAGAAAATGTACGCAAAATATTTAGCTTAGAGCGCGAGGCTTTTAATGTTGAGTACTCTAAGGCGATGCAGGAGTTGCAAACTCTTCCTGAGCGTGAGCTTAATATGGTGAATGTGGAACGTCAGTATAAGATTAATGATAATTATTATACATTCCTTTTGCAAAAACAAGCTGAAGCTCAGATTCGTATGGCATCAAATGTGCCAGATAATAAAATTTTGCAAAATGCTAGGACCTCAATTCTCCCTGTAAATTCTAGTGAGAAATCAAAAGTTTATCTTATATTCTTATTGTTGGGTATAGCGCTACCTTCTATATTTATTATTTTAAAAGAGTTGTTGAATACAACAATCAGAAGTGAAGCAGATATCAATAAACTTACTAATACTTCAGTTATTGGGGCTATTTTACATACCAATAATACAAAAGATAAGGTTATTACTGCTAAAAAAACTCGCTCTTTGTATGCGGAGAGATTTCGTATGTTGAGATCAAGGTTGGAGTTTATTGGACCAACCAGAGATAAAATCTCTATGCTCATATCCTCTTCTGAATCGAAAGATGGTAAAACACATTTTGTTGTTAATTTCGCAGGATCATATAGTTTGCTAAAGAAAAAGGTATTGCTTGTGGATTTAGACTTACGTAATCCTACTCTCTCTAAACAGTTGGAGTGTGATGCGTCTAAAGGAATTACTAATCTAATGATAGGTGAAATTACATTAAATGAGGCAATTATTAAGGGTCGTGATTCTGGTCTTTCGTTTGACTTTTTACCATCTGGTATACTACCTCCAAATCCTGCCGAGTTGTTGTCATCTTCTTTAATGAAAGAGCTTTTTGATACCTTAAAAGAGTCTTATGATTATGTCTTGATGGACTCTTCACCACTTGGATTGGTTGCAGATGCATATGCTATTTCTAATATGGTAGATGTAAATCTTATCATTACAAGGGTCGGAAAAACAGATAAAGAGAGATTTAAGAATTTTATGTTGCAATTAAATCAAGATAATATTAAGAATATTTATCTTGTCCTTAATGATGTGCCTGTAGAGAAGAAAGGAATTGCAGCCAAAGCATATGGAAATTACTATTTATCTAAGAGTAGTAAATACTACGTAGATGATAATAAATATTATACAACAGACGACGAATAATTAAATAACTAAAAGCTCTTTATATACAGAACTTGAGCATAAAGTTGATGTTTTTATGCTGCTGTATTGAGGAGATAATAAAATTTTAGCTCTTGGAAAGAGCGATTTTTGAATAGAGATTATGTTTTTTTACATGCGTTACTCCATATAACGTCCTGAAACTACGCAATTTAAGGGTCTCGAATTGTTTTTGTAAAAATAAAGTTCAAAAATATTTGCTGGGGTGCAAAAAAAACCGTACCTTTGCAAACTCATTCTGAGGAATAATGTAAAACAATAAATAGATATAGGAAAATGTCAAAGATTTGTCAAATTACTGGAAAAAAAGCAATGATTGGCAACAATGTTTCGCACTCAAAACGTCGTACAAAACGTACTTTTGATGTAAACTTGTTCCGTAAGAAATTCTACTATGTAGAACATGGTTGCTGGATCAGCCTTAAGGTGTCAGCCTCTGGTCTGCGTACTATAAACAAGTTAGGTTTGGATGCTGCTCTTACTGAGGCAGTAAATAAAGGTTATTGTAACTGGAAGGATATTAAAATTTTAGCGTAACCTTCATACCAATCAAAGGAGAAATAAATTATGGCAAAGAAGTCAAAAGAAGCAAGAGTCCAAGTGATTTTGGAGTGCACAGAGCACAAAGAGAGTGGTATGCCGGGTACATCTCGTTACATTACTACAAAAAATCGTAAGAATACTACTCAACGTTTAGAATTGAAAAAATATAATCCAATTCTAAGACGAGTTACAGTTCATAAAGAGATTAAATAATTTTAGATCATGGCAAAGAAAGTAGTAGCAAGTTTACAAAAAGGAGAGGGTCGTGGATTCTCTAAAGTAATTAAAATGGTAAAATCTCCAAAAACAGGAGCATACGTGTTCCAAACAGAGATGGTTCCTAACGATAAAGTTAAAGATTTTTACGCAAAATAATAATTTATTATTTTTGTAAAATCAAGGTGAATATTAAAGGTGTGTAGAGTAATCTATACACCTTTATTATTTTAACATTTATATTTGGTAGTTTCGTGAAAAAGTGCTAACTTTGCCTGCTAATAAGTTATGGCGACTTTTAATAACTGTTTAGTTTACATTTTATTAGTTTGAGTTTATGTTCGGGGCGTTTTTTATAACTCCCTTTAATAATTAAAATAGGGTTAATATGGGTATTTTTAACTTTTTTAGTAAGGAAAAGAAAGAGACATTAGATAATGGTCTGAAAAAGACTAAAGAGAGCGTTTTCTCTAAGATAGCGCGTGCCGTAGTTGGTAAAAGTAAGGTAGATGACGATGTTTTGGATAATCTCGAAGAGGTTTTAATAACTTCTGATGTGGGTGTGGAGACTACTCTTCGCATTGTCGAACGTGTGCAAGCTAGAGTAGAACGAGATAAATATGTGGGTGTTGATGAGTTACATTCTGTTTTAAAGGATGAGATTTGTCAGTTAGTGGCTGAAAATAATTCTGGAGAAAAGGTCTCGTTTGAGTCGGAATTGCCAGCTAAACCATATGTGATCATGGTGGTAGGAGTTAATGGCGTAGGAAAAACAACTACTATCGGCAAGTTAGCATATCAATTCAAGAAAGCTGGCAAATCAGTCTATCTTGGTGCAGCCGATACTTTTCGTGCAGCAGCTGTAGAACAACTTGTTATTTGGGGAGAGAGGGTTGATGTGCCTGTAATTAAGCAAAAAATGGGTTCTGACCCTGCATCCGTTGCCTATGATACACTCGCCTCGGCAAAAGCAAACGATGCTGATGTGGTAATTATAGATACAGCTGGTCGCTTGCATAATAAGGTGAATTTGATGAATGAGCTTACAAAGATTAAAAATGTAATGCAAAAAATCGTTCCAGATGCTCCACATGATGTAATGCTTGTGTTAGATGGGTCTACTGGTCAAAACGCGTTTGAACAGGCTAAGCAATTTACTAAGGCAACACAAGTCTCATCGTTAGCTATTACCAAGTTAGATGGTACAGCCAAAGGTGGTGTTGTGTTGGGAATATCAGATCAGTTTAAAATTCCAGTAAAATATATTGGGCTAGGTGAGGGAATGACCGATCTTCAGGTGTTCGATAAAAAAGAGTTTGTAGATTCGTTGTTTGGTGAATAGAGAATTTTGATAGTATAGATGATAAAAGGTAGAGTAGATATAATTTCGCTAGGTTGTTATAAGAATTTAGTAGATTCTGAGCAATTAATGGCTCGTTTTAAATCGTGCGGATATGATGTACAGCACGATTCGCATGATGTAAAAGGCGAAATAGTGGTGGTGAATACGTGTGGTTTTATTGGCGATGCCAAAGAAGAATCAATAGAGATGATATTGCAATTGGCAGAAGCAAAATTGGAGGGAAAGATTTCTAAATTGTTTGTGATGGGTTGTCTTTCCGAACGCTATTTGTCTGATCTTAAAATTGAGATACCAGAGGTAGATGCCTTTTATGGTAAATTTAATTGGAGTCAGTTGATTTCGGATTTGGGTCATAATGTTGATGACTCTGCGCTCGAAGATAGAGTTCTTACAACGCCAAGTCACTATGCTTATGTGAAAATCGCTGAAGGATGCAATCGTACGTGTTCGTATTGTGCGATACCTATTATTACAGGCAAACATAAATCACGTACTATCGAGTCTATCGAGAAAGAGGTGGAGGCGCTTGCGAAGTCGGGTGTTAAAGAGTTTCAGTTGATTGCCCAGGATTTGACCTTCTATGGTATCGATTTATATAAAAAGAATACTTTGCCTCAGTTAGTTGATCGTTTGGCGAAAATTGAAGGGGTGCAATGGCTTAGACTGCATTATGCGTATCCAGCCCATTTTCCTTTTGAATTGCTGACTGTGATGCGTGAAAATGATAATGTGTGTGCATATTTAGATATAGCTTTGCAGCATATTTCGGATAATATGCTTACTGCAATGCGACGTAATGTCTCAAAGGCAGATACATATGAGTTGATAAAACGTATGCGTGCTGAGGTGCCCAATATCCATATTCGTACGACACTTTTAGTTGGTCATCCAAATGAAACTGATGCTGATTTTGAAGAGTTGAAGCAGTTTGTGAAAGATATAGAATTTGACCGTATGGGAGTTTTTCCGTATTCTAATGAGGAGGGTACATATGCATATCTACATTATGATGATAATGTTCCCGAAGAGGTAAAACGACAGCGTGTGGATGAATTGATGCAACTACAGCAGGGGGTATCGGAGAGATTGAACTCTAGAAAAGTTGGACAGGTTATGAAGGTGATTGTGGATAGAGAGGAGGCAGATTATTATGTAGCACGTACCGAATTTGATTCTCCAGAGGTAGACGGAGAGGTTTATATAAATAAAAATGAGGTTTTACAAATCGGTGATTTTTATGATGTTAAGATAACAGATGCTGATTTGTATGATCTGTATGCAGAGGTAGTTTAACTTTAATTTCGGGGAATTTTTAGATCTCCCTTAGTATATTATGAATAATAAAGAGTTTAATGTCGAACTTTCACAACGTTTGTCGCTTTCTAAAAAAGAGAGTGCGGAACTGTTGAAGGATTTTGTAGATGAGCTAACCGTTAATATTATTGATACAGATGGAGATGTCTCATTTTTATCGCTTGGCAATTTTGAGGTCAAAGAGAAGGGTCAAAAAATTCTTCTCAACCCAGTATCGAAATTAAAAATGCTCATTCCCCCAAAGTTGGTTCTTAATTTTAAGCCTTCGGTCTCGTTAAAATCTAAATATAAAGGGGTCATCTAAATAATTTGTTTCTTTTTTGAAAAATAATTTATGAAAAATAGATCTACATCAGATATAATCAAAGGTTTTGTTAAACGTAGTGGTCTTTCAAAAGAGGAGGCAACTAGGTTTGCTGCGGAGTTTCAGGCAATTTTTGAAGAGGCAATTTTAAATGATAAAATTGTTAAGATTTCAGGTTTAGGTACATTTAAACTCGTATTAGTCAATGCACGTAGGAGTGTTGATGTGCGCACTGGTGAGTCTATTGAAATTGCTGAGCATTACAAATTCAGTTTTACCCCAGCACCACAATTAAGAGATCAAGTTAATTTGCCATTAGCCCATTTAGAGACTGTAGAAATGGGAGGAGATGCTACCGCGTATTCAGAAGAGCTTGATGTAGATATGGAGGATAATTCAATAGCAGAAGATGCCGCTAATTTAGATGCTGATCCGATGCAAAAGCTTACTACACAGGCAATTGAGATACAAAGTCTGCTTTCGGATATACAAGGTTTAGCTGGTGATGGTGATACGTCGGATGTTCTGGGTACTCTGGATGAGGAAATTAAAGAAGAGGTAAAAGTCGTAGAGGACGAAGTTAAAGAAGAGTTTATTGAAATGGTTCAACAAGAGGATAGAGAGGCAGTTGTTGAAACAAATGGTGATACAGAAAGGGCAGAAGTAGTCCAAATGGTTGAGGAACAAGAGGAAGAAACAGAAAGTATAGATATTATAAAAATAGAAGAGGAAGCCGAGAAAGAGAGGTTACGCCGAGAGGAGTCTTTGCGTAAAGTTGTAGAGGCTGTAAATGATGAAAATAACGATGGAGGAAAATTAAAGTGGCTATGGGTAATTTTATTGTTTGTATTATTATCAGTGTTGGCTTTTTTAATCTTATATAGTTATACAGATATTTTAGATAAATATTTTAAAAGTAGTGATGCAACCTCTGATGTCAAAGAGCTTGTTGATACTAATTTAGACTCTAATTTCTCTGAAAATCTAGCCGATTCTGTAATTCAAATTGAGACAGATTTAACTGTAGTAGAAAGTATTGAAATGGGTAAATCTGAAGCGATTGGAGATGATGAACCCCAATCACCCCAATCAGCAGAGTCCGAAACAGCAACACCTACTACTTCTATTTTTGACGAAAAACGAAACTATTCAGACATAATAACTACGGTAACTGTTGAGCCTGGTAGCAGACTAACACTCATATCGCTTAAATATTACGGTAGTAAAGATTATTGGGTATATATCTACGAGGCTAATCGAGATATTCTTTCCACTCCTAATAACATAGAGATTGGTATGCATCTTCGTATTCCACGTCTGAATCCCCTTTTGATTGACACGAAAAATAGTGCCACAATCGCGTATGCAAAATCTCTCCAAGAGCTTTATTTATAGGGTAGGTAATCTTTGTAATTATTATAAATTTTTAACTCGCTAAATTGCTGGTAATTCAAAATTTAATACTATTTTTGTCGTTATAAAAATAGAATATCTAATTTTTTAATTAACTTTATGAGTGAAATAGTTGATATAAGAGAACTTAACGAGCGTATTGAGCGCCAAAGTTCGTTTGTTGATACCCTAATAATGGGTATGAATCAGACCATTGTTGGTCAAAAACATTTAGTAGAATCATTGTTAATTGGTCTTTTGTCTGATGGTCATGTATTGTTGGAGGGTGTTCCAGGTTTGGCAAAAACTTTAGCAATTAAGACGTTGTCTCAATTGATTGACGCTAATTATAGTAGGGTGCAATTTACACCAGACTTATTGCCTGCCGATGTTGTGGGTACAATGATTTATAGTCAAAAAAATGAGAAATTCGATATAAAGAAAGGTCCTATTTTTGCTAATTTTGTATTGGCAGATGAGATTAACCGTGCACCAGCTAAAGTGCAAAGTGCCTTGTTAGAGGCGATGCAAGAGCACCAAGTAACAATTGGTGAGGAGACTTTCCCATTACCAAGTCCATTTTTAGTAATGGCAACACAAAACCCTATCGAGCAAGAGGGTACATACCCATTGCCAGAGGCACAAGTTGACCGTTTTATGCTCAAAGTGGTTATATCTTATCCTAAAAAAGAGGAGGAGCGTAAAATTGTTCGTGCACACTTAGCTGGTGGATTTAATGAAGTTAAGCCAGTTTTGAGTGTAAATGATATAATTAAAGCTCGTGAGGTGGTGCGTGAAATATATATGGATGAGAAGATTGAGAAATACATAGTCGATTTAATTTTTGCAACTCGTTTCCCAGACGAATACGGATTAAAAGATATGCAAGGGATGATCTCGTTCGGAGCATCTCCTCGTGCATCTATTAATTTGGCTCTTGCATCTCGTGCTTATGCCTTTATTAAACGTCGTGGTTATGTTATTCCTGAGGATGTACGTGCTGTAGCACATGATGTTTTACGCCACCGTATTGGTTTGACTTATGAGGCTGAGGCAAATAATTTGACCACAGAAGAGATAATTAATGAAATTTTAAATGCTGTAGAGGTGCCTTAATAGTTAGCCAAATAGCACTAAATTAGATTGATATTGGAAACTAGTGAACTACTAAAGAAAGTACGTCAAATTGAGATAAAGACGCGCGGACTATCAAATAATATTTTTGCAGGTGAATATCATACAGCCTTTAAAGGTAAGGGTATGACATTTGCAGAGGTTCGTGAGTATCAATATGGCGATGAAATAAGAACTATCGATTGGAACGTAACAGCACGTTTTCAACACCCTTATGTAAAGGTGTTCGAAGAGGAGCGTGAATTAACTGTTATGTTGCTTATCGACGTCTCTGGTAGTCGGGAGTTTGGTACAGTATCGTCGCTTAAACAAGATGTAATTACTGAAATTGCAGCTACAATTGCTTTCTCGGCAATTCAAAACAACGATAAAATTGGGGTCATTCTTTTTAGTGATAGAATAGAGAAATTTATTCCGCCTAAAAAAGGAAAAAAACATATTCTGTATATAATTAGGGAGTTGATTAATTTTAAACCTGAGAGTCGTAAAACTGATATAGAACTTGCCTTGCGTTACTTTACAAATGTAATAAAGAAACGTTGCACTGCTTTTGTAATTAGCGATTTTATTGTAGATGATCCCCTCGACGATGTTCTGACTATAGCAAATAAAAAGCATAGTTTAGCTGTTATTAGAGTTTTTGATAAGCGAGATGCTCAACTACCTGATGTAGGCTTGATTAAGATGAAAGATGCTGAAACAGGTAAGAGGGTATGGGTAGATACATCACTGCGTAAGGTGCGTATGATGTATCGTAATTTATGGGAAGAAAAAAGACTTTTGTTGCAACAAAGTCTTAAGCGTGCTGGTATAGATGCTGTTGGTATAGAACTTGGTGAAGATTATGTTAAAGCGCTTATGCAACTTTTTAATATGAGGAAATAGTGTATGATTAAACGTGTTATATTTTCTGTTATATTGTTTATTTCTACTGTGTCTGTTGGGGCACAGGTGTCCGTTTCTGCCTCTCTCGATTCTATAGCATTGTTTATTGGCGAACAGACAAAATTAACGTTGCAAGTTAATCAACCTGCAGATCGTTTTGTGCAATTTCCTTTCTGTTCAGATACTGTTGTTTCTGGACTAGAAATAGTATCGTCGTTAGCTGTTGATACTCAGCGTTTAGACGATGGTTCTATACAAGTGCAAAATAGTTATCTGCTTACATCTTTCGATTCTGCTGTAATATATATTCCACCTTTTGAATTTGTAGATGGAGAAGATACTCTTTTGTCTAACTCTCTATCTCTTAAAATAGTAGATATGCCAGTTGATACAACTCAACAAGCAATTGCAGATATCAAAGGTGTATATTCCCCTCCTTTTAATTGGGCATATTTCTGGACAGTTTTTTCTATCATCTTCTTTTCTGTAGCTTTAATCGCACTTATTGCGTGGTTAATTTATAGATATATGAAAAATAGGGGTGAGGTAGTTGAAGAGGAGGAGGTGTATGTCGATCCTCGTACTGCATATCAAATAGCAATTGAGGACTTATCAGACTTGCAAGAGCAAAAGCTTTGGCAGTCAGAGAAGTATAAGTTATATTATACTCAATTGACAGATATTGTACGTACGTATATCAAACGTAGATTTGCCATAGGAGCGTTAGAGCAGTCAACCGAAGAGCTTTTGACTGAATATAAAGATATGAAATTGCCAAAAGAGCAGAGTAAATCGATGACTCTTTTACGTGATATGTTGCAAATATCAGATTTAGTGAAATTTGCTAAATGGGTGCCAGTAGCCGAAGATAATGTTAGAATATTTGAACAGGCAAAAGAGTTTGTTGAGTTGACAAAAATTACAGAGGAAGAGGTGGCTGAAAAGCAAGAGGATACTATTATAGAAAATTAGTTTTTATTGTATGATTACATTTAATAATCCAGAATATTTGTGGGGTCTGTTGGTTTTAGTGCCAATGGCTATTTGGTATATTTTTAAAGAGTACCAATCTGCGGCTAGTCTTCAGGTCTCGTCTATATCTCAATTTTCAAAAATACCTAAGAGCAGACGTCAATATCTTTTTCATTTACTATTTCTTTTGCGTATGGCGGTAATATCACTGCTCATCGTTACAGTGGCTCGTCCACAGTCGAGCGATAGTTACAGAACCGAAACAACCGAAGGAATTGATATTATGCTTGCATTGGATATCTCAGGGAGTATGTTAGCTGAAGATTTAAAGCCCAATAGATTAGAAGCGGCAAAAGATGTGGCTGTTGAGTTTATCTCAGATAGACCAAATGATAATATCGGTTTGGTGGTTTTTGCGGGTGAGAGTTTTACTCAATGTCCATTGACTATTGATCATACCGCACTTATCAACCTATTTAAATCGGTTAAATCTGGAATGATAGAAGATGGTACCGCAATTGGACTTGGCTTGGCAAATGCTGTTAATAGAATTAAAGATAGCAAAGCAAAATCTAAGGTTATCATCTTACTTACAGATGGTTCGAATAATAGGGGTGATGTAGCTCCAATTACCGCAGCGGAGATAGCAAAAAGTTTTGGTGTAAGAGTATACACAGTTGGTGTTGGAAAACAGGGAATGGCTAGATATCCATTTCAAACTCCCGTTGGTATTCAATATCAAAATATACCAGTTGAGATTGATGAAGATGTTCTTAAAGAGATTGCACAAATGACAGGTGGTAGCTATTTTAGGGCTACAGACAATACAAAACTGCGCTCTATTTACGAAGAGATTGACCAACTTGAGAAAACAAAATTAAACGTACAAGAGTATAGCAAACGCAATGAGGAGTATACAAAATACTTGTTGTTGGCATTTCTATTATTAGCGTTGGAGCAGTTGATACGCTATCTTCTTTTACGTCATTTACCATAATCCCTTAATAAAATATTATTATGCGATACATATTTTTAATTATAGCGTTTGCCTCATCAATTTATTCATCGGCACAATTTCATGCTAACACTTTAGTAGTAGAATCTGCCGATACAACTAAATTTTATCTCTCTGTAGATGGGTATATAGCGAATAGAACACCAGAAGTAAAAGTAACTGTGCCGCAGATATATTCGCAAGAGGTGAGTTTAAAGATAATATTTGCCGACTCTTCTTATGCTCCAATTAGTGCTGAAAATCTGATAATAGTACGCGAATCAACTAAAAAGAAAAGATTTACTCCACGCCCATACAAGGCGATATATCAAGTTACAGCAAAGAAAAAACGCTCTAAAATAAAATTAGTTAGCATCACCTCTATTGAGAGATAGGAGTTGTATAAATTGTAAAGTATAGAGTTATATGTTTAGATTTCAAAATCCTGATATGTTTTATCTGCTGATAGCAATTCTGTTGCTGTTCGCATGTTTCATATATAGTTTATATCTGAGAAAGAAAAGATTGCAGCTGTTTGGCGACCCAGAGATAATAAAGCAGTTAATGCCTAATGCGTCGTATACTCGCCCACGATTAAAATTTTATATTGTTGCTTTTGCAATGCTTTTGATTGTTATGGCGTTGGCGCGTCCGCAGTTTGGTTCGTCATTGCAAACTAATACAACAAAAGGAGTTGAGGCGATGATGGTACTTGATGTCTCTAACTCTATGATGGCAAATGATGTACTACCCACACGTTTGGATAATGCAAAAATGCTATTGTCAAAATTGATAGATCAGATGCCTGATGATAAATTGGGGTTAATCGTTTTTGCAGGAGATGCCTATATACAACTACCTGTAACTTCAGATAATGTATCTGCTAAAATGTTTTTGTCTACAATAAACACCAATTCAGTTCCGATACCAGGAACTGCATTAGGCACAGCAATTGATTTGGCTATTAGTGCATTTGGCGATCAACAAAGCGATATAGGTCGCACAATTATTCTTATTACTGATGGCGAAAACCAAGAAGATGATGCAATTGCAGCAGCAAAATTGGCAAAAGAGAGTGGTATCACAGTAAATGTGGTGGGTATCGGCTCTCCTCAGGGTAGCCCAATACCAGTGCAAGGCACAATGAGTTTTTGGAAAGATAGCGACGATAAAGTGGTGATATCCAAACTCAATGAGCAGATGTGTCAAGAGGTGGCGGCTGCTGGTGGCGGTAGTTATGTAAGGGCAGATAATTCAAATATTGCATTGAGGGTGCTCAGTAGAGAGATTGATGCAATGCAAAAAGGAAAGATGGAAGTTAAATCTTACTCTACATATGATGAGCAATTTCACGTTATGGCTTGGATTGCAATGTTTTTACTTGTAGTTGAATTTTTTATTTTCTCACGTAAGAATAAAAAACTTAGTAAGATTAATTTGTTTGATTAAAATAGTGTTGGATATGAGATGTTTAATGACAGTTATATTGTTGCTTGTTACTTTTTTTGCCTATGCTCAAAAAGAGAGTCAGCATGTAAATAAGGGCAACAAATATTACGAAAATGAGAAATATGTAGAGTCGGAAGTGGAGTATCGCAAAGGATTAGAAAAGAATAGAGATAGTTTCTCTGGTAATTTTAATCTGGGCAATACACTTTTTCGTCAAGAAAAATTTGAAGATGCAGCAAAACAGTTTGAACAAGCTGCTGCATATGCTGATGGAGATAAAGAGAGAGTTGCAGCATCATATCACAATCTTGGCAACTCTTTGCTTAGTGCAGGGCAGATAGAGCCGAGCATTGAGGCATATAAGCAGGCTCTCCGCAATAATCCTACTGATCACGAAACAAGATATAATCTTGCATATGCAAAAAAGATGTTGCAACAACAAGAGGAGCAACAGCAGCAACAACAGGATAATCAAGAGCAAAACCAAGATCAAAAAGATCAAGAACAACAACAAGATCAGCAGCAACAGCAAGAAAATCAAGAGCAAGAGCAACAACAGCAGGAGCAACAACAGCAGCAGTCTAATAACGAGATGACAAAAGAGAATGCAGAACAGATATTAGAGGCATTGCAACAAGACGAAAAAGAGACACAAGATAAAGTTAAAGAACAACAGGCAAAACAAGGCAAACGCTACAAAGTGGCTAAAGATTGGTAATTTATTATAATGAAAAATATATTGAAATTTACACTGTTTTTATCATTGTTGATGTTGACTATCAATGTCAATGCAAATGATGATGTGAAATTTGTTGCCTCAGCTCCTAATGCTGTGGCGGTAGGGCAGCCGTTCAAATTGGTATATACACTCAATCAAACAGGTAAAAATATTCAGTTACCTAGTATTAATGGATTTGAGATTATAGCTGGACCTTTTACATCTACCAGCAGTAGCACTCAGTGGGATAATGGTAAAATGTCATCGTCAAAAGAGGTGATGTATACATATACTCTGTTGGCTGACAAAGAGGGCGAATATACAGTTCCTGCAGCTACTATCACAGTTGATAAAAAACAACATAAATCAAATGCTTTAAGAATTAAGGTTGTGCCAGCTGATAAACCTGCGGCAGGACAGAGTTCTACTAAAAGCAACAACTCTCCAGTTCAAACTTCGCAAAGTATCTCAAAAGAGACACTATTTATCCGCCCTGTGATAAATAAAACCAATGTATGCGAACAAGAGGCAATATCTCTCACCTATAAAATTTACACCAAGGTAGATTTGGTGGATATTCAGCAGCCTAAATTTCCAGATTTTAACGGATTTTTTGTACAAGAGATAGAGTTGCCTACTAACAGACAGTTGCAGGTAGAGAATTTTAATGGTGCAAATTATTATACCTATGAATTAAGAAAGGTATTGCTATTTCCTCAACGAGCAGGAAAAATAACTATTGATAATATGTCGTGTGATGTGGTGGTTCGTATGCGAAACCAACGTCAATCAAGAGGCTTTTTCGATGATATTTTTGCATATAATGAGGTTAAAAAGAGTGTAACATCTACATCTCTTACAGTTAATGTATCACCACTGCCTCAACCAAAACCAGCAGATTTTGGTGGTATAGTTGGTAATTTCTCTATCGAGTCGTCGATATCAGAAGTGGAGGTGAACGCTAATGAGCCAATCACAATTAAAGTAAAAGTGTCTGGCTCTGGAAATATGAAGATGATTAAGAATGCTCAGTTCAAATTTCCAGCAGATTTTGAAGTTTACGACCCTACCGTTACAAACAATTTCAAAGTTACTCCAAGTGGTTTAGCGGGTTCAAAAACAATGGAGTATCTGGTTATTCCTCGTCATAAAGGAGATTTTACAGTGCCAGCCAGAACATTTAGTTACTATAACCCAGAGACTAAAACATATAATCAGCTCTCGACAAATGAGTTTAATATCAAAGTTAATAAAGGCGATTCAACATATACACCATCTTCGGCAGTATCTAATTTTGCATCGCAAGAGCGTGTAGAACTTATCGGAACAGACATAAGATATATCAAACCAGAATGCGGTAAACTTATTAATGATGCGGTACTTATTACAGGTACATTACTATTCTGGTTAGCTTTTATTCTTCCATTCCTTTTGGCTTTAGCATTGCTCTATTTCTTCCGTAAGCAAGCAAAAGAAAATGCAAATGAGGCGTTAGTGCGTAATAAAAAAGCAAACAAAATGGTGCAAAGGCGACTTAAAGTTGCATCTGTTGAATACAAGGCTGGGCGCAAAGATACCTTCTACGATGAGATATTAAAGGCACTTTGGGGATATTTATGTGATAAATTATCTATGCCTCTGTCTGAATTAAATAAGGAAAATGTATCTCAAAAGCTTGCCGATCGCAATGTTGATGAAAATATTATTGGGCAGTTTATCTCACTGCTAGATAATTGCGAATTTGAACGATATGCTCCTTTGTCTGATACAAAATCTGCAATGGATAAAATATATAATGATACTGTTAATATGATCTCTACGCTAGAGAGTGCTATAAAAAAACAAAAATAATGATACGAACTACGATAATAACATCCTTACTATTTTTTGTTTCTTTGCTTTCTGCTCAAGAACTTGAACAGACCCTTTGGCAACAAGCAACAGAACAATACTCTTCACAACAATATACGGAGGCTGCCAATACATACGAGCAGATATTGCAGAGTGGCAAATCGGCTGCGCTCTATTATAATTATGCCAATTCACTCTTTAAATCTGGCGAGATAGGAGCGGCGATTCTTAATTATGAAAGAGCACTTTTACTTGCTCCGTCAGATGAGGATATTAAATTTAATTTGGAGTTTGCCAATCAGCAAAAAAGCGACAAGATAGATAAAGTTGATAAATTCTTTTTGTTTAGTTGGACTAATGCTCTTATGCACAGATTTACGCCTAATCAGTGGGCATATATGGCTATTACACTGTTTTCATTAACGTTAGCACTGTTATTAATTTATTTCTTCTCTAAAAGAAGAGCTATAAGGAAACTTGCTTTTTATCTAGCTATTTCATTGCTTTTTCTCACTATTGTATCGTTTTTGTATTCATTTGCATCTAAATCAGAAATGGTTAAGCGCGCGCCAGCTATCGTTATGGTAGGTTCGGTTTCGGTTAATAGTGCCCCAGATGTTAGTGGCACTGAGGTGTTTGTATTGCATGAGGGCACAAAGGTATATATCAAAAGTCAGTTGACAGATTGGAGCGAAATATCTATAGAGAGTGGTAATATCGGATGGATACCTACTTCCGCTATAGAGCCTATCTAATAGTACATTTTCAATGAATAGCCTCATAGAATTTGATCAGAATATTACCCTTTTTCTTAATGGGTGTCATTCATCGTATTTTGATTCATTCTTTTTCCTATACACAGATTTAAAGACGTGGATACCACTTATTTTGTTAGTTATGTATGTTGCGTGGCGGCAGTGGGGTATTAAGGCTTTATATTTCTATTTGGCAGTAGCATTGGTTATCTTTTTGTCCGATCAGTTCTCTTCATCACTAATAAAACCGCTTTTTGCTCGTCCACGTCCTACACATGAACCTTTAATTGCTGACCTAGTGCACACCGTAAACGGCTATCGAGGCGGAAGATATGGCTTTGTTTCATCACATTCAGCCAATTCATTTGCCTTCGCCCTCCTTAGTTTACTGTTGTTTAAGCGTACCCTTTATTCGTTTTCTATTCTTTTTTGGGCATTTATTACAGCTTATTCCAGAGTTTATTTGGGCGTACATTATGTCGGAGATATATTTTTTGGCGCATTAGTTGGCGTTTTTTTTGCGTTTTTATTATATTATATATTAAAACGCTTACCATTTGTTACTTTTATTCGAGAAAATTCAATACTATCTAAATTTAATAATCGCCTGATTATCATAGGTTTTATGCTATTGTATTTAATGCTCTTTATAATATCATATATCTCTGTAATTCAGTAAGTTATCTGATATTTGTCATTTTTTTTAAAAAAAAGTATAAAAATATTTGGTGGATTTGAAATATATTTATAAATTTGAGGTGTAAAAAATATACTTATTTTTATTAACTCTTAAAATCTAAATATTATGACAAAGACAATCACGTTTAACGAACTTAGAAGAATCAAAGACAGTCTGCCAGATGGCAGTATGCAAAGTATTGCAGATGAGTTAGGACTTAAAGTTGAAACTGTACGCAATTACTTTGGTGGTCACAATTATAAGGATGGTAACGGTTGTGGTATTCACATAGAACCAGGTCCTGATGGTGGTATGGTTATGTTAGATGACACTACTATACTAGAATTAGCACAAAGAATTATTGAGGAATAGTTGAAGTAGTTGTAATACTTCGTCTTCTAATAAAGTGCTGTTAGCACAAAAGGGTCTATATCGCGAGATATAGACCCTTTTGTGTGGGGATATTCCTCTATTGTCAGTGTTAAAAATATTTTATACCTTTGCAGTCGAATTTGTGTATTATTATCATCTTTTGTATGGTGTTGTTTTTCCATAGTATAACAACTGACAAATCAATAATTATTATTTAAAGCTAAATTTATATGAAAAAACTTTTTTTACTTTTTGCTGTATTAACAGCATTTACATTCTCTGCAAAAGCAGAGGATTTTTCGGCGGTAAACTCCGATGGCGTTACTATTTATTATAATATCACTGATGCTTCGGCTTTGACAGTAGAGGTAACGTATGAGGGTGATATTATGTATTATTCTTCTGACCCATATAGTGGAGATGTTAATATTCCAAGCACAGTTACTTATAGTGGAACCATATATTCGGTAACGTCAATTGGTTCTTATGCGTTTTATGAATGCACAGGCTTAAGTAGTGTTGCTATTCCTGAGGGCGTAATGTCAATTGGCTCCTCTGCGTTTTATGAATGCACAGGCTTAAGTAGCATCACTATCCCCGAGGGTGTAACTTCTATTGGTTCTTGGGTGTTTTCTGACTGCACAGAATTAATTAATATTACTATTCCAGAAGGTTTGACTTTGATTAGTTTAGGAGCGTTTGCAGGTTGCACAAGTTTAAGTAGTATAACTATTCCGGAGGGCGTAACCTCGATTGACTGGAGAGCGTTTTATGGTTGCAGTAATTTAAGTAGTATAACTATTCCCGAAAGCGTAACGTATATTGCTTATGACACGTTTTATGGTACTTCGTGGTTAAATAATCAATCAGATGGGGTTGTTTATATAGGTAGTTTATTGTATTCTTATAACGGAGAGATGCCATCAAACACTACAATAGTAGTTAAGGATGCTACAACGTCTATTGGCGAACGAGCATTTTATAATTGCAGTAATTTAAGTAGTATCACTATTCCCGAAAGTGTAACGTCTATTGGCTCTTCTTCTTTTTATGGTTGCACGGGTTTAAGTAGTATCACTATTCCCGAAGGTGTAACGTCTATTGGTGAAGATTCGTTTTATAATTGCAGTAATTTAAGTTTTATCTCTGTACCAGAGAGTTTAACGTTTATTGGTGGTGGTGCTTTAACAGGTACACCTTGGTTGAATGATCAACAAGATGGGGTATTATATGTATCTAGCGTCCTTTATTGTTACGTGGGTGATATGCCTGCTAATACAGAAATAGATGTAAATGATGGTACCACAGCGATTTGTGGAGGAGCATTTGAAGATTATACAAATTTAAGCAAAATCACAATTCCTGAATCTGTAATTTCTGTTGGTTTTGAGACCTTTTTTGGTTGTACTGGTTTAAGTACTGTGATATTTAATGCTGATAGTTGCGATTTTAGTGATGCTGTGTGGAGTGATGGTAGTATTTTATCAGGGATAGTAACGGTAGGTAGTAATGTAAGACATATACCCGCATATTTTATGTCTTTTCAAACAAATTTGACTAGTTTTGTTATACCAGAATCTGTAACTTCTGTAGGAGCGGCGGCATTTGGGGCTTGTATAAGTTTAAGTAGTATTACTATACCAAAATCAGTAACTTCAATTGGTGATGCAGCCTTTTATTATTGTACAGGTCTCTCTGAGTTGTATGTATATGCTATCGTACCTCCAACAATTGAATCGGAAACTTTTTATGAAGTAGATCGTTCTATCCCAGTATATGTTCCAGAAGCTAGTGTGGCGGATTATCAAGCACATGAATATTGGAGTGAGTTTAATATCCAAGGTATTAGCGAAACTGTTACTGCAGCAGAATCAGTTAAAGCTGACGAAATAGATTTTATCCAAAATGGTAATACTATCAGCTTTACCGAAGAACAACAAGTGAGTGTATACAGCATTAATGGTGTTTGTGTCTTTTCAGGCATCACTCGTGATTTGCAACTCACAACTCGCGGTATTTATGTGGTGGTAACCACTTCTGGCGTAACCAAGGTGATTATCTAATCCACCTTAAACCAAAAATAAAAATCCGATAAGAGTTTTGTTAATCGAACTCTTATCGGATTTTTGGTAATGTGTTCAAAAATAGTTGGTGGACTACTTTACATCACGTACCAAGCGTACAAAATTGTGATATCTCTCTTCTCCGCCTTCAACTGCTATATCGTTATTGGCTTTAGAGTCAAATCTTACAGCTCCAGCTCCGTGGAAATCTTTTCCTTGATTATTAACGGCACGACCAAATGCCACATACCATGCAAAATAATATGGTGTACCTTTTCTAAAGCAGGCAGAAGTATTTGTCCAATAATATCCAAAATCTGCATCTTTAGCCTCGTTTACAAATTGAGTACAATTGAAAATAGGGTCAATTGCAGCCTCTAGTGTTTCATTGCTTGGTGCACGAGAATAATCAACAATACTTTGTAGCTCTTTTACGTTTGGTAGTCTCAAATCGCTGTACCCTGCCAATGTAGCCCCCTCGGCATATATCAGAGCATCTGTCCATTCTATCCCCTTGCCATTGTCATCTTTAGCCCACATTAGTCCTGTTGCTTTATCCGATATAGTTCCATCGCCATTATCAACAAATTTATTTTCACCATAGATATTTCCTCTAACGGCACGAACTTGTTTAGCCATCGGATTTCCCATCATCATTGGTCTGCTATTTTGGTCATTGCCTTGTGGCATAGGAGGGCGTTGTCTTGCTTCACCGTTTTCATCTTCGTCGCGGCGTTCACCTCTCTGGCGCATAGGAGGGCGTTGTTGCGTTGTGTCATTACCCATTTCGCCCTCTCTTCTTCTCATATTTGAACCAGCTGGATAGGCTTTTATATGACCAGTAACGTGGTTTACTCCAAAGGCAGCGTCATTTCTTCCCTCTACAGTTTCACCTACATATTTATGGTCAGCCCAAAACTGTTCATCTTTTGTTACTCGTCCAGTAGCGAGTTTAAAAAATGTTGTGTCTAGATAGGGCCAGCCCTCGTTGAAATCGCTTATAGAGAATAGCTCTTTAGCTGTAGGGAGTCGCCAATCAGAATAACCGCCAAACTCTAGATTTTCGCAATACTCTTTGGCTTCTGCCTACGTCATACCCTCCATTGGTGGAGTTTGTTGCCACATAAGTCCTGTGTTAGAGTCAGTAACTGTTCCATCGCCATTATCTTTGAACTCTAATTTAGAGTCTACGATATAGTTCGCATCTTGACCATATAGCGGATCGCCCTTTTGTGGCGTATCAATTACATTGCCATTTGCATCATAACACTGAGTTTGTCCTGTGGCATTAATTTTGTAGCTAACTTGACTGCTACAACTAAAGCAAATAAATGCACATGCTAAAGTTGCTAAAAGATTTGTAGTCTTCATACTTTGTTTGATTATAGATTATTGTAAAAGTTTTATAATCAAACGTATAACTGTGTGGAATATTGTATTAAAAGGGGGAGTTTACAACTCTTCTACATTTAGTCGTAGATATAAATCCTCTGTCTGTTGTGGATTTTTTGAATTATATATTATCTGGTCGTCATTCATATGCTTGATGTATAAAAATGGCTCTTCTGCAGAATCTAAGAATAATCGGCATTTTCCTATACTATCTACTTTGAAATGACCTTTCTTAATATCGCCGAGCGAAAGTCCATTCGTACGTCTTAAAATTTTGGGCATTTTCTCCCATAATTCAACTTTTTCTATCTCTGAAAAATTTATCGTGATACCATAACTTCCAGTAAATTCAATCTTTTCGTCGGTAATATTCACTGCTGTTGGGGTAGAATTTCTCCATATAAATAGGCTTGCAATTACGGTGATGCTAATAAGTATAACTGGCACGCTAATAAGTATAACTGGCACTAAGATTTTCTCTAATCTGCTCTTTTTATTTTTATCATATTTTTGAGCAATAGTAGTGGCTATTAGCACACCTATAATGATGACAATAAGAGATATAATTGTTCGAGTAGAGAATTGCATTGATGAGAAAAGTGGTGTCGCCAGCAGTAGGTTGATAACGCCAATAATTATCATCCCTTTTTTATGAACATTTCCGATAGCGGGTAAATCTATGTTCCTCTTTTTCTCTTCCGACATTGTGTTGATACCAGATATGAGATTAGGAAATCTCCCAACCAACATTCCCATCCCAATAAAAAACACTCCAAAAATTATAAATGTCATTTCCATCTGTATGAAATTTTAAAGATAAATATTATGTTGCAAAGATAATGATTTTTTTTCACTATTTCTCTCTAAAAATTATTATTCTCCTGATTTTTCAAAAAAAGTTGCATTTACTAATGGAATATTCGTTTACGATTAACCCCCAAAATAGCGGAAACAAAAACGGATACCTCACAAAAAAAAGCATCGATAATCGAAAGATTATCGGTGCTTTAGCGGTATGGACGGGACTCGAACCCGCGACCCCCTGCGTGACAGGCAGGTATTCTAACCAGCTGAACTACCACACCATTTTAGTCGCCTTTTGTGAGATTGACTAGTTTGTTGTCGCTACAACTCCCATTTGTTACTGCTTATCTAGTAGTATATCTCTCTCATAAAAGTGATGCAAAGATAAGGGCTTTTTCTTTAACTACCAAATTTTCTAACCACTTTTTTTGCTATTATGCGCACTTTTTTCTTTTATGGTTTTAAATCTTTTCTTTTTCAGATAGTTATATTATGCGCTTTTGTTGATATTTTTCTTTCTTTGGACTAATTAGGCGTAATAAATAGACATTTTTTGCTAAAAATCCCAGTTTTTCGTACTCTAATTGAGCTTCTGTATTACCCGAAACGTCATTTTTTTCTGGAGTTGCTGTTTTTTTATGCAATTTTGCCCTCTATTTTTGTGCCGAAATCTAACACAAATTCAACAAAACTATAACATAAACCTAACAAAATTTGACGAGAAACGAATCAAATTAATTAATTGATGTGATTTAAGAGTGATAATTGGAAAAAAAATCGTAACTTTGCATTTGTAAAAAGAGTGGTAATAAAATAGTTTTTGAGAACTTCTAAAAGCTGCTTTGTTTCTATTTTTAAGTTTAATTTTTAGTTTGGGGAGTTTTTAGAAGCCCCCTTGTATAAATCCCTTAATAAGTCGACTAAATTATGATTAAAAGAGTATTGGCGTTAGTAATAGTAGCTGTGTCGCTATCTTTATCAGCACAAACAAATGTGCAACCATATAACCGAGCAAATCAAGTATCAGATGGTATCATTTACTCTTTGCCGAAAGCGGAATTGAATTTTTGGGTTACGGCTGAGTGTGTTATTGAAGAACCAGGTATGTTTTATCAATATGCTAAAAGATATTTTGGCACGAATGATGTAATTGTAGAGTCGAAAAATGAGTGGAAATTGCAAGATCTGGTAATCTCTTCTACAGCTATCGAAGATACATCGCGTACATATCAAGTGATGCCAACAACTAAAGGTGTATCAAATAATTTGCATTTTTATCACCATACTAATCTCATTTCGGGTGTAAATCTTAGTTCAGAAGCTGCATCTAATGTAAATCGTAGAGCTATTTGCCCAGTAAAGCATAATGAACCATCTCAAAATATTGAGTTTAATTATAACTATTTGAGCGAAGAGGTACTTGTTGCTACATCTATCCCTAAAATGGCGGAGATGGCAGCTATGCAGATATACAGTATTAGAGAGAACCGCACGGCTCTTCTTGCAGGCAATGTGGATAATATGCCAGATGGCGATGCGCTGAAATTAATCATTGAAGAGTATAACCGTGCTGAATCTGAGTTGCTAGCTCTATTTGTTGGAAAACGTATCTCATTCACTCAATCAAGAAGTTACAGTTTTACCCCAGATGCTGACATCAATAATTACATTCTTTTCCGTTTGAGCTCAATCAGTGGATTGGTAGATGCCGATGATATTATGGGTACTCCAGTATATTTGTCTATCGAGGGTAGTTATCTAACTGCTCCTGAGTTGGACGAAAAGGCAAAACCTAAAAAATATATTGGTTTCTATTATAATGTGCCTGGTTCGGCTGTAGTAACAGTATCTGACAAAGATAGCGTTAAGCGCACGCGAGTAATATCTCTTCCTCAATTTGGATACACAGCTAATTTACTGTCAACCTCTACTGATAGTGATACGGCAGAAATCGAGTATAACCCAGAATTGGGAACAATAAAAAGAGTTCAAAAGTAATAAAGGGGATTTATAAAAACTGCTTTGCAGAAATTTTTGAAAAATTATTAGAACTATTTTGACTAGCATATAACGAGTTTAGCGGGCTAAATGAGTGATATAAGAGGTAAAATAGACTAATAAGGATTAAAAATAACGCAAAAGAACAGTTTTAGGTCTCACTTTATAAATTTAAATTTTTTAATCAGGGAGTTTTTAGAAGTCCCCTAAAGTCCTTCCCCTATAATATATTTTGGATAACGCTTCAATAATAATCAAAAATGCTGGGGTGCACAACCTGAAAGGGGTTGATGTATCTATCCCTCGCAATAAGTTTATAGTAATCACGGGTCTTTCGGGCTCTGGCAAGTCGTCGTTGGCATTTGATACTCTATATGCTGAGGGTCAGCGTCGTTATGTAGAATCTCTGTCGAGTTACGTTCGTCAGTTTCTCGGACGTATGGATAAGCCAGAGGTGGATATGATTACAGGTTTGCCCCCTGCAATTGCTATAGAGCAGAAGGTGATAAGTAATAATCCACGTTCTACTGTGGGCACCACTACCGAGATATATGAATATCTCAAACTTCTTTTTGCTCGTATCGGGCGCACCTATTCACCAATATCAGGTGCGGAGGTCAAACGTCATACTGTCGATGATGTGTTGCACCATATCTTGTCGCAACCAGAGGGTACTGTGGCAATGTTGTATACAGCTATCCCAGAACAATATATCTCAGATTTAGCAGGTTATCTTGGCGTGTTATCTTCGAGAGGTTTTAGTCGTGTGGAGATAGATGGTGAAATATCTCGTATTTCAGATTTAGTAGCTGACGAATCAAAACTGAAGAGGGTGCGCAAATTGCGTTTGGTGGTCGACCGTGTTACAGTTAGCAGTAGCAGCGAACTTGCCAATCGACTTTATGACTCTATCGAGACAGCATTTAGTGAGGGTGATGAGCGTTGTGTGGTCGCTGTGCAAACCGAAAAGGGATGGCGTAATAAGGAGTTTTCAAAACGATTTGAGGCGGACGGACTCACATTTGATATCCCTACTCCGCATATGTTTGCATTCAATAGTCCAATTGGGGCTTGTCCCGAATGTGAGGGTTATGGCAAAATTTTGGGTATTGATCCAGATTTAGTTGTGCCCGATCAATCGCTTAGTATATATCAAGATGCAGTGATGTGTTGGCGTGGTGCGGTGATGGGAAAAATCAAACAAGAACTAGTTGCCAACGCCGATAAATTCAATTTTCCAATACATACACCATATTATAAACTCACTGAGGCGCAAAAACAGTTGCTTTGGACTGGTAACAGTTATTTTATGGGGCTCAATGATTTTTTTAAAGATGTTGAAAGTCATCTGTATAAGATACAATATCGTGTGATGCTATCGCGCTATCGTGGTAAAACGATTTGTCCGCATTGCAATGGCACACGACTTAATGCAAAGGCTAATAATGTTAAGATTAACGACTGCTCTATAACTCAATTAGTCGAGATGTCTATTGATGATTTGGTGGCGTTTTTTAGTGATATAAAACTCACCCCGAGTGAGAAAAAAATTGCAAAACGTCTGCTTATAGAGATTACCTCTCGCTTGGGTTTTTTGCAAAATGTAGGGCTTGGTTATCTCACACTCAATCGTTTGAGTAACACCCTCTCTGGTGGTGAAAGTCAGCGTATTAATCTTGCAAAATCGTTAGGTTCTGCGCTCGTGGGCTCTTTGTATGTACTTGATGAGCCGAGTATCGGACTCCACCCGCGCGACACAGCCAGATTGATAAAAGTGTTGCGTCAGTTGCAAGACCTTGGCAATACTGTGGTGGTGGTGGAGCACGACGAGGAGATAATGATGGCTGCGGATTATCTTATAGATATTGGTCCAGAGGCAGGGCGTCATGGGGGTGAAGTTGTGGCATCTTTTCCAATTGCTGACTTACATAAATTATCGATATCTAACTCACATACATTTAATTACCTTACAGGTAAATCGACTATACCAGTTCCATCTCAGCGTCGTAAAACCTCTAAATTTATAGAGATAAAAGGGGCTGCGCATAATAACTTAAAAGGCATTGATGTGAAATTTCCGCTGGGAGTTATGACCGCTGTAACTGGAGTTTCGGGGTCGGGCAAGAGTAGTTTGGTCTGCACTGTTTTGTATAATGCACTCTGCAAACAACTCAATCTAAAAGTAGACGACAAGGCTATTTATGGCTCGTTGGTTGGGTCGGTAGATTTGATTAAATCAGTTGAGATTGTAACTCAAAATCCTATTGGAAAATCAACGCGCTCTAATCCAGTTACATATCTTAAAGTGTACGACGAAATACGTCGCCTATTTGCCGATCAACAACTGTCGCGACAAATGGAGTATACCCCTTCTCATTTCTCTTTTAATATAGATGGAGGACGATGCCCTGAGTGTCAAGGCGAGGGGATTGTTACAGTGCCTATGCAGTTTATGGCAGATTTGCAGCTTAAATGCGAGGCGTGTCAAGGCAGGCGTTTTACAAGTGATATATTAGAGGTGAAATTTAATGGTGCTAGTATTTATGATGTCTTGGAAATGACTGTAAATCAAGCAATAGAGTTCTTTACAGCAGCAAATACACCGCTTACTATTCGCATTGCTCGCCATCTGCAACCACTGAAAGATGTAGGTATTGGATATGTAAAACTAGGACAGAGTTCTAGTACTCTTTCTGGAGGTGAAAATCAGCGTGTTAAGTTGGCATATTACCTTTCACAAGAGATGAAAGATAATCATACGTTTTTTATTTTTGATGAGCCAACCACTGGTTTACACTCGCATGATATACACACTTTGATGCAAGCGTTGGAGCTGCTTATCAAGCGTGGGCACACGGTACTTGTTATCGAACATAATGTAGATGTGATTAAATGTGCTGATTATGTTATAGATGTCGGTCCTGAGGGTGGCGATAAGGGCGGATATGTTGTTGCTGCTGGAACACCAGAACAGGTGGTTAAATGTGCAGAGTCGTATACAGCTACTGCGCTGAAAAGTAGGGGAGTAAAATAAGATATTACACCTAAGTGGAACTTTTTAAATCACTATAAAAGATTTTTTTATTCCCATTTTTTATTCTGATTTTATTTTCGGGGAGTTTTTAGAAATCCCCTTTATATATTGGTTTGGTTTTATTTTCGGGAGAGTTTTTTATGCCTCAATAATAGATAATGAAAGTTTGTATTGCAGAAAAGCCGAGTGTGGCAAGAGAAATAGCGGCGGTGTTGGGGGCTACTCAACGCAAAGATGGTTACATCGAAGGTAATGGTTATCAAGTAACATGGACTTTCGGTCATCTTTGTACGCTTAAAGAACCCCACGATTATCATTCAGAATGGAAAGGGTGGAACTATTCAACGCTCCCGATGATACCTGCAAAATTTGGCATTAAGCTCATATCCGATTCTGGTTATCAAAAGCAGTTTGGAATTATTGAAGGGTTGGTGAAAAATGCAGATGAGGTGATAAACTGTGGTGATGCAGGTCAGGAGGGTGAATTAATACAGCGGTGGGTATTGCAAAAAGCAGGTGCCACCTGTCCGATTAAGCGACTTTGGATCTCATCTTTAACAGAAGAAGCTATACGTGAGGGTTTTAGTAATCTGCGAGATAACTCAGATTTTCAGCGACTCTACGAGGCTGGTCTAGCTCGTGCAATGGGCGACTGGTTGCTCGGTATGAATGCAACTCGTATCTATACACTCAAATATTCTCAAAACCGTCAAGTCCTCTCTATTGGTCGGGTACAAACGCCTACATTGGCACTGATTGTGAATAGACAGTTGGAGATTGCCAACTTTGAACCAGAGCCATATTGGGAGCTAAAAACGGAATATAGAGATGTAGTTTTTTCGAGTGTAAAGGGCAAATATAAAAGTGAAGAGGCAGCTCGTATAGCATTGCAAAATATTGAGGGCGAAGAGTTTGTCGTAAAGTCGATAGTCGAGAAGAAAGGAAAAGAGTCTGCGCCACGTCTTTTCGATTTAACTTCACTACAGGTGGAGTGTAACAAAAAATTCGCCTATTCTGCCGACGAAACATTGAAGTTAATACAATCTCTATACGAGAAAAAACTCACCACATATCCGCGTGTAGATACCACGTTTCTTAGTGATGATATCTACCCTAAAATCCCCACAATAATGCGTGGGCTGGTGGAGTATAAAGAGTTTACTGAACCTATTCTAAAGGCTAAAATATTAAAATCCAAAAAGGTTTTTAATAATGAAAAGGTAACAGATCACCACGCCATAATACCTACAGGTACATATCATCAAAATATCACAGCAGCCGAGCGTAATGTATACGATTTGGTGGTGCGCCATTTTATAGCAAATTTTTATCCAGAGTCCAAAATTTCCACTACTACCGTGTTGGGAGAGTCTGGTGGTGAAGAGTTTAAGGTTACAGGTAAAGTAGTTCTCGACCCTGCATGGCGAGTGCTTTTTGTCAAAGAATCTGTAAAAGGTATAGCAAAAGAGATACTGAAAGAGGCGGGTGATGAGGAGAAAAATGATAAAGAACGAGTGTTACCGCAGTTTGTACAGGGTGAGTCGGGTGAGCACAAACCAGATCTAGCCCAAAAATTCACTTCGCCGCCTAAATTATATACAGAAGCTACGCTTTTGAGGGCGATGGAGACGGCTGGTAAATCAATAGATGATGAAAAATTGCGAGATGCGATGAAAGAGAATGGCATCGGGCGACCATCCACTCGTGCATCTATTATCGAAACACTCTTCCGTCGCAACTATATACGTAAAGAACGTAAAAACCTGATAGCTACACAAACAGGACTGGATTTAATAGCGTTTATCCCCGATCAACTACTCAAAAGTGCTGAACTTACTGGTCAATGGGAGAAGAAGTTGCGTGATATAGAACGAGGTGAATATCAAACATCTACATTTGTAGATGAACTTAAAACTATGGTTTCGCAGGTGGTGCTTAATGTAAAGTTAGACAATAAATCTCGCAAAATATCGCTCGATGTGCCAGTAGCCAAAGAGCTGAAGAAAAAAGCAGCATCTCGTCCGCGCAAACCCAAAAATATAGCGGCAGGTATGGCTTGTCCCAAGTGCGGCAAGGGGTTAGTTATCAAAGGCAAAACCGCATTAGGTTGTTCGCTCTGGCAGAGTGGATGCGATTGGCGCGAACCATTTTCAGAGTGATGATTATATTCCTAATGTATCCGCTAAGATTTTAGTAAATTTCCCAGCACCGATGTTGGATAGGTGATCGCCATCATAAAAATCATCTGCCTCAAATCTGGAGTCTTTTATGAAATTATAATATTCTATATTATATTTGTTTTGTAAATTATTTACTACATCAAGCATTTCATCATACTGTGTTTTATCCAAATTATCATAATACGAATGCCATGTCGGTGCAGTGATAATGATAGGTCTTATATTATTCTCTTTGCATAGAGCTATCATATTTTCAAGGCAGTTTATGTTTGCAGATAGGTATTCAGTATGAGAATGAGTATGCCTTTTAATGGCTGCTTCTGAAATATCCCCTTCCCACTCTGTTCGTTTGTTATCAATATGATAACTAGTTCCCCAACCTAAAGAATCGCATCGTAGTTCCTTATTTGGGCGAAAGCAAGATTTAAGTGCACCAGGAAAGAATTTTGTCGAGGAAATAGCAAAATTATATATGAATTTATTGTCTATGTTAGCATCCATATATAAGCTGTATTTAACTTTATGTATGGCACTTTTCTCTGTTCTCCACCCACTACCTCTTAACGAGCCATACGATATGGTAATTATAACAGTCTCTAGGTTATCAAAATATTTCATATAACCTTGTAAAAGTCCGTAGTCCATACGAATAGGTTGAGAGTCATTTGCTAAATTAAATGCAGGTTGATTTAGATATTTAGGCATAACCCCAAAAAAACCATGTGAACTACCAAATATTAGAGAATTAATATTGTTTCCATTCTCAATAATATAATTATGTTTGTAGCTATACATATTATCTTTATTATTGCGAATAAGTAGTTCGCATGTACCGATAAAAATAATAATGATAAAAGCAAACAGTGATGTTTTTTTGATAAAATTAATCATAATGTATAGGTATAAGAAGTCCCCTCTAGAATTGGAAATAAATAAAGTCGCTTTGTTGTCCTCTCAAAACGATAGTAGATATAGTTATTGCAAAATATATTAAATATCTTATTATACTATATTTAAATATATGTTTGTTAGGTAGTTGCAATGCGTGTTGTTTGTTTCTTTGTAACCATTCTACCAATACAAATAATATAATTAAAATTATATTTCCTTTTGAAGTTGGTTTACTAATATCAAACAAAGATGGATTGAATATACCGCAAATATAGTTCCATGCTTCAGTAATATTATTAGCTCTAAAAATAATCCACCCAATCACAACAAAGAAGAATGTTACTGACATTTGAAACAGCTCTTTAACCGATGGGAGTATGCGACCAGCAGCTACAACATCTCTGTTTTTACGGTTTGAACCAATTAACATTAATGGTAAAAACAAAAGTGCGTGATATGCTCCCCAAGCAATAAAGGTCCAATTTGCACCATGCCAAAAACCGCTGACTAAGAATATAATAAGTGTATTGCGAAATGCTTTGCTTTTGCCAAAGCGACTACCGCCAAGAGGTATGTAGATGTAGTCTCTAAACCACGTGGTAAGAGATATATGCCATTTACGCCAAAACTCGGCTATATCACGAGAGAAATATGGAAAATTAAAGTTGCGCATAAGATTTATCCCAAATAGACGAGCGGTACCAATCGCAATGTCGGAGTATCCAGAGAAATCGCCATAAATTTGGAATGTAAAAAATATTGCACCACAGAGAAGTGTAAAACCACTTTGTTCAGGATATGTATCCCAAATTCTATTTACCTCTATTGCACATCTATCTGCAATAATCATTTTCTTAAAGAATCCCCATAGTATCTGACGACAACCGTCGACTGCTTTCGCATAATCGAACTCTCTAGTTTTATAAAATTGAGGCAAAAGGTTTGTCGCTCTTTCAATAGGACCAGCAACGAGCTGAGGGAAAAAACTAATATAGGCAAATAGGTCAATGATGGAGTTGGTAGGTTTTATGGAGCCTTTGTAGACATCAATGGTGTAACTGAGAGCCTGAAAAGTGTAGAATGAAATTCCAACTGGGAGTAAAACATCAAGTGTTAACCAATTTAATTCGATGCCAAATGACCTAAAAAGTATATCGAAGTTTTCGCTGAAGAAATTAAAATATTTAAATATACCAAGTATAATTAAATTAATAATTATATTTGCTGCAGCGTATAGTTTGGCATAATTTTTGTGGGGGGGGGTAGAGTTAACCTTCTGAATTAGAAGGCTGCTGTAGAAACTACAAGCAGATGTAAACGCTATGAGAATTAGAAATCTCCAATCCCACCAACCATAAAAAATATAGCTCACCACTACAACAAATGCGTTTTGTAGTTTAACCGAACGGTTAAATACGAACCAATATAGTATAAAAACTATTGGTAGGAATAGCAAAAATTCAATTGAATTAAAAAGCATTGTAAAAGTGAAATATTATTTGTTTGAAAATCTCCGCAAAGGTAATACTTTTTTTTGAATTATCTTATCTTAATTTAGGTGAATTTTATTCCTCTATCGTAAATTTATCAGCCGATTTCCAGAAAGGTAGTCTATTTCTTACCTTATTAAGATAATTCATATCAATTTCGGCTGTGCGAGTACCGCACTCCCAATCGTCAAACGATACTACACATTTGCCACGAGGGTCTAATAGCACAGAGTGCCCGTTGTGTTGCACACTGTAACTGTCAGTACCAATAGCATTTACACCACATACATACGATTGATTCTCCATTGCACGTGCAGTTGTTAGGGTGTCCCACGCCTCAATTCTATCTTTGGGCCAGTTTGCAGTAAAAATTAATACATCATAATCAAAGCCACTCTGGTTGCGACACCATACTGGAAATCTCAAATCAAAGCATATCATCACCCTAAATTTCACACCATTGTACTCAGCATCTAAAAACTTATCGCCCTTATCAAAATATTTTTGTTCATCGCCAATAAATAGATGTCGTTTATCTCCAAATGAGATAGAACCGTCAGGTTTACAGAAGAAACCACGATTATATGATCTGTTGCCATCAGTAGCCATAAAACTACCAGCAATAGCAAAATTACCCTCATTAGCCCATTTTTTTATAGCTCTAATAGCCTCTCCATCTTGATTTTCGGCTAGTTCTGGTTTGTCAACGCTAAAGCCAGTAGAAAACATCTCAGGTAGCACTACTACATCGGTAGTGCCGTATAGTGGTCTAATTGTTGCATCAAAATTTCTGAGGTTAATCTCCTTGTCGCCCCAAATTATCTCTTGTTGTATAAGTGTAATCTTCATATTTATAGTAGTAAATTTATTTTTGCAAAATCTTTTACGAATCTCGTAAAGCTCGACATAGTTTTATAGCCTCCATCGCCTCTTTTGTATCATGCACACGCAAAATGTTAGCCCCACGTTCAAGCGCAATGCTATTTAAAACAGTGGTGCCGTTCAGTGCCTCATTAGGCGTGATACCTAGTTGTTTGAATATCATAGATTTTCGTGATATACCAACTAAAATTGAGGTGTTAAAGCATTCGAAAAGTTTCAGCTCTTTTAGTAGTTTGTAGTTTTGCGTTATCTCCTTGGCAAAACCAAATCCAGGGTCGATGATAATTTCACGATTAAATCCAGCATCTCGTAGTTGCCCAATCTTCCATGCGAAAAATTGTAATATTTCAGGTATTAAATCATCGTATTGAGTTAGATTTTGCATCGTTTGTGAGTCTCCTTTGCTATGCATTAGTATATATGGAACCTGTAGTTCTACTATCATATCTAGCATCTTTTCGTCTAATTCAAATGCAGATACATCATTAATCATATTAACCCCATACTCCTTTACAGCAATTTCAGCGACACGAGCCCGAAAAGTATCAATTGATATTGGTATTTCAGGAAAGTGAGAACGTATTATTTTCAAGGCATTGCCCACTCGCTCTATCTCCTCATCTTCAGTAACTAGAGGCGCGCCAGGACGAGTAGAGTAGCCCCCCACATCCAAAATAGTGGCACCATTGGATATTGCATTAGTGGCAGATGCGATTATTAATTCGTCGTTCGTGACTCTACTGTTTGCATAAAAAGAGTCGGGTGTAGCATTGATAATAGACATAACAATAGCATCTGTTGTGTCTATGATTTTGCCATTTATTACAATAAATTTGTTTTGATTTGCGTTTCTCATATATAAAGAGGAGTTTTATTAAGTTCTCTTGATTACTTTATAGCCATTTTTCGAGTGCAAAATTAGACAAAAAAATCGGGTAAAAATAATTTTTTCATATAAAAACAAAAAAAAATAAATTTTGTTGTGTTTATATCATTTATTTTTACTAAATTTGCCGTCGGAAATGTGAGGTTATGCACACTTTGCTTGAATTTGTTGTGGATTTGAGATTTGTGCGTACTTATTGTACTAATAATCAAATTGTTAAAAACGAGTAGGGTTCTATTGGCTCTTCTCTTAAAAGTATATGCTTTATGAAATTAATGAGTAAATTTTTAGCTTTAAGTTGTCTAGTTATGCTGTTATTGTTGCCTAGTTGTAGGCAAAAAGATAATATGGCAACAACATCAGAGAAGACTGGTTGGAATTACAACGATTCACGTCAAGGTTTCTTCGATGTAACTACTGAGTACTATGGTAAGTGCCCAATGGGTATGATTTATGTGCCGGTTGCATCTACTGTTAGAGGTCAAAATAGTGATATGATTTCGGCAAAAGAAAATAATGCTAAAAAACGTGTAGCTGCGTCTGGTTTTTATATGGATGAGTATGAAGTTACAAATCTTAACTGGCGTGAATATGTAAAATGGTTAGATATCGTGTATCAACATGACCCTCGTCAAATTGTTCTTGCTCTTCCAGACGAAACTGTTTGGCGTAAGGAGTTGGCTTATAACGAACCTTATGTAGAGGACTACTACGGTCACGTGGCATATGGATACTATCCAGTTGTAGGTGTCTCTTGGGTGCAAGCATCAAAATATTGCGAATGGCGTACAGACCGTATCAACGAAATAGAACTTATAAGGAATAAAATCATCCCTTATAAACCACTATCTGTTATCAATGAACAAATTATAAATGATGAAAATCCTGATTCTGTAATGAAATATGCGTTTACAACTAAGTATGCGCGTGATTATGTTACATTTAATAATAACTATGATAATCTAGACGAATTATATAGTGTTTATGAGTATCTAGATTTTGATCCTAATATAAGACGTTATGATATAAATCAAGATGATGAAATATCTGCAGAAGAGTGGGTTGTGGCTCTTAATGGAGTTTTGTATGATGCTCAAGTGCGTCTACCTACAGAAGTAGAGTGGGAGTATGCGGCTTACGGTTTACAAGTTTATGATAATATGTATTCTCAAACTAATACATATCCTTGGCAAGGTGATCAGCTTCGAGCTATTAATGACGAAAAAATACGTGGTGATTTTTATGCTAACTTTATGCGTGGTCGTGGTGACCCTATCGGGGTGCAAATTAATGGTACTCTTACTGTGCCAGTTAATTTCTTTATGCCTAATGGATATGGTTTGTATAATATGGCAGGTAATGTAAATGAGTGGGTGAAAGATGTTTACCGTGCTAATGTGGCATCTGTTGATGAGGTTAACTCTTATCGTGGTAATGAGTTTGAGTCAGATTCAGTGTACGCTGAGAATATTCTTACAAAACATTTTGCATATCTTACTCCTGAAAATCGCGATTCTATGCGTAATGTATTGATAAACGAACGCCAAATTACTAACACTGGTGGTGATTATCGCGACTTCAAAGATGGTGATAAACAATCTTCAATTCAAGATTCTATTCTTGTTTATAAAGATGTTACTCCAATCGAACAAGCTAATATGATTACAAATACATCTCGTGTTTATAAAGGTGGTTCTTGGAATGACCGTTCAATCTGGTTGAATCCTTCAAATCGTCGTTCACTTGAAGAGAGACGTTGTAAAAATGATATTGGATTCCGTTGTGTAATGAGTGCAGTGGGTGGTAATGAGCAACCTCGTGATTTATCTCGCAGATAAGATATTTTATCGGGGGAGTTTTTAGAAGTCCCCTATAATAAAAATATAGATATAAACAATAAAGTACTTACTAATTAAGTGCTTTATTGTTGTTTAAGTAAGGTAGGAGTTTTAAAACTCTTTGGTAATGATTTTAATAAATTAAAGGAAATAATATAGTTATGGAACAAATAAAAAGAACAGTTATTGTTGATGCTCTTAAATCTACAGGTTTTGGGTCTGTTGTAAATATTAAAGGGTGGGTGCGCACTCGTAGAGGTAATAAAAATGTAAGTTTTATTGCGCTTAATGATGGTTCTTCTATTAATAATATACAGGTAGTAGTGGATATCGCTAAATTTGGCGACGAGTGGTTGAAACCAATTACAACTGGTGCTTGTATTAGTGTCAATGGTACCTTAGTAGAATCTATGGGTCAAGGTCAATCGGTTGAAATTCATGCAGATGAAATTGAGATTTACGGTACAGCTGACCCTAACACTTATCCATTACAAAAGAAAGGTCATACCCTCGAGTTTTTGCGTGAAATAGCGCATCTTCGTCCACGTACAAATACTTTTGGTGCAATTTTCCGTATCCGTCATAATATGGCAATGGCTATCCATACATATTTTCACGAGCATGGTTATTTCTATTTCCATACTCCTCTTATCACATCTTCAGATTGTGAAGGTGCAGGACAAATGTTTCAGGTTACAACAAAAAATCTTTATGATTTGAAAAAGGGTGAAGATGGAAAAATTGACTTTTCAGATGACTTCTTTGGCAAACAAACCTCTCTTACCGTTTCTGGTCAGCTAGAGGGTGAGTTGGCTGCAATGTCGCTTGGCAAAATTTATACTTTTGGACCTACTTTCCGTGCAGAAAATTCTAATACTCCTCGTCACTTGGCTGAGTTTTGGATGATTGAGCCAGAAATTGCCTTTTTTGATATTATAGATAATATGGATTTAGCACAAGATTTCATTCAATATTGTGTTAGATGGGCATTGGAAAAATGCGAAGATGATATCGCATTCTTATGCAAAATGTACGACAATGAATTAGTTGATCGTTTGAAATTTGTTGTAGAAAACGATTTCAAACGTCTTACATATACTGAGGGTGTTGAGATACTTAAAGCTGCAATTGCAGGTGGTCGTAAATTCGAGTTCCCTGTGGATTGGGGTACAGATTTGCAGTCAGAGCACGAGCGTTATTTGGTAGAGGAACACTTCAAACGCCCTGTAATTCTTATCGACTATCCTAAAGAGATTAAATCGTTCTATATGAAACAGAACGAAGATGGCAAAACAGTGCGCGCAATGGACGTACTATTCCCAAAAATTGGCGAAATTATCGGTGGTTCGCAGCGTGAAGAGGATCTTGAAAAACTCAAACAACGTGCCGAAGAGGTGGGTATACCCGAACGTGATATCTGGTGGTATATGGATACACGTCGTTTTGGTACAGCTCCTCACTCAGGATTTGGGTTAGGTTTTGAGCGTCTGATGCTTTTCGTAACTGGAATGCAAAATATTCGCGATGTGATACCTTTCCCTCGCACACCAAATAACTGCGAATTTTAAAAGGGAGACTTCTAAAAAACAGCTTTACTAGTATTTTCTAAAGAGTTAATATAGCTGTTTTCGTTTCCGTTTTATTCGCTTAATATCATCCCCCTCTATTTCGAATAATAACATTTGTAATAGAGGGGTTTTTATTAAAATCGATTGATAGATTTACGAAAACTAAATAATAGTAGATAGATGCTATACCCACAGAATTTTGAACACAAAATTGCATTCGATCAGGTGCGTGAGTTGATAAAGAAGAACTGTTTGAGCCTTCTTGCAATGGAGATTGTAGATGCAATGAAGTTCTCGAGCGATTTTGATAAAGTGCTTTTATCGCTCACACGAATTGAGGAGATGATGATGCTTATATCAGAGAGTGAGGAGTCGATGCCCTTGGGTTCTATGTCGGACCTGCGTTCTGCATTCCAGCGCACTCAAGCAGAGGGTACATTTCTCGATGTAAAAGATGTAGTTAATATTCGTACTAATATAAAAACACTTCGTGAGGTTACTAACTATCTAAGACATAGAGATGAAGAGAGATTCCCTTCACTTGTAGAGATGGCGCAACCAGTGATGCTTTTTCCTCAAATAGAGCAACGAGTTGATTCTCTTATTGATAAATATGGTGAGGTAAAAGACTCTGCATCTCCAGAATTGGCAACTATACGTCGTTCAATGCAGCAAGCGCAGAGTTCAATTTCTAAAACCCTGCATGCTATACTTCGTCAAGCGCAAGAATCGGGTATTGTGGAAAAAGATGCCTCGCCCACTATGCGTGATGGGCGTTTGGTAATACCAATCCTCTCTGCAAATAAACGAAAAATTTCGGGGGTGGTACACGATGAGTCGGCTACTGGTAAAACCGCTTATGTAGAACCAACTGCGGTGATGGAGGTGAATAATCGCTTGCGCGAGTTGGAGAACGAGGAGCGTCGTGAAATTGTGCGCCTATTAGTGGAGTTTACAGATTTTATGCGTCCGCTTTATTCTTCAATTTCAGATTCACTTTACTTCCTTGCAAAGGTTGATGCGTTGCGTGCAAAATCGCAGTTCTCACTATTGATAGGAGCAATTAAACCTCATTTTACATCTGATTGTATTATTGACTGGCACGAGGCACGCCACCCTCTGCTGGAGTTGTCGCTCAAAAAACAGGGACGTAAGATTGAGCCACTCTCTATTAAACTCAACAATAAGCAGCGATTGTTGCTTATTTCTGGTCCAAATGCAGGTGGTAAGTCAGTCTGCCTTAAAACCGTTGGACTGTTGCAATATATGTTTCAGTGCGGACTCCCTATTCCGCTCCACGAGCGCAGTAGTGCAGGCTTTTTCCAATCTATATTTATTGATATTGGTGACGAACAGAGTATCGAGAATGATTTGTCTACATATAGCTCTCACCTCTTGAATATGAAACAGTGTGTGCGCCATAGCAATAAAAAATCACTGTTGTTAATAGATGAATTTGGTACAGGCACAGAACCTCAAATAGGTGGTGCAATTGCCGAGGCTCTACTAGATAGGTTTAATACGAATGGAGCATATGGTGTGATTACTACTCACTATACAAACCTTAAACACTATGCAGCTAATACTGAGGGTGTTGTTAATGGTGCAATGCTTTATGACCGCAATCAGATGCAGCCACTCTTTATGCTCTCGATTGGTACGGCTGGTTCATCGTTTGCTATAGAGATCGCTCGCAAAATTGGTCTCCCAGAAGATGTAATTGCAGCAGCATCTGTAATGGTTGGTGCCGATCAGGTTGACTTTGATAAACATCTTCAAGATGTGGCGCGTGATAAACGCTACTGGGAGAATAAACGCCAGCAGGTGCGCAATAGAGAGAAACGACTGCAACAACTCACCGAACAGTACGAAAAGCGTTTGGAGGAGATGCGCATTAAGGAAAAGGAGACTTTACGCGAGGCAAAACAACAGGCAGCTAATATTCTCTCGGGTGCTAATGCCCAGATAGAGCGCACAATACGTGAGATTAAAGAGAATAAAGCAGATAAAGAGGCTACCCTTAAAACTAGAGATGAGCTAAATAAGATGAAGCAAAAGCTCAGTAATGAAGGGCAAGTGCAACAGAAACAGAAGCAAAAAAAACCATTAAAAGTGGGTGATAGCGTAATTATTATCGGACAGAAGATTATCGGACAGCTCCTCGAAATTAAAGGTAAAACTGCAATCGTGGCATTTGGTCAGATAAAATCTACTGTAGCATTAGATAAACTTGACTATGTGAGCGCAACTAAAGCTAAGCAGCTCAACAAACAATACTCTTCAGTAAGCAATCAAACGTCGGATTCCATACGCCAACGCCAACTTAATTTTAAGCAGGAGTTGGATATACGTGGTATGCGAGTTGATGAAGGATTGCAGGCTGTAATATATTTTCTTGATGATGCCTCAATGCTTAATATATCGCAAGTGCGTATTTTGCATGGTACAGGCACTGGGGTTTTGCGCAAAGCAGTCAGAGATTATCTCAATATCTACTCTTCAGTAAAATCTTTCAGAGATGAACACGTGCAATTTGGGGGAGCAGGTATAACTATTGTGGAGTTTGAGTGATCATGGTTTTCTGTAATATGATATCAATAATATTTTATATAAAAAACAATTAATTTTTGTATTTTTAGAATAAATCTGCTCAATTCTGTTGCTCAATTTGATTTTATCTACAGGCTTTTGCCTGTTTTTTTGCGTGTAATTATTTATTGTATTTGTAATGCTTTGATATTTAGAGTATTGTTTTGTCTTGTAAAATATTTTATTTTTTTTCAATATTTCTTTTTTATTCCGATGTTAATGTATATATTTGCGGTGTAATATTGAGATATTACGGTATAGTATTCTTGTCATATATTTATAGTTGCTAATTTTTAATAGAAATCATAGTATTATATTTTAAATGCAATAATAAATTTGATTAGCCCATTTTAATTGATCTGTGTTTGCAAACGCATTATATTTATTCTTAACCTTTAAAATTTTTAATGATGAAAAGAAATTTTATTTTATGGCTACTTGTTGCTAGCTGTAGTTTTGTTATCAGCTGTTCTGGTAATGATGTTGTTAATGGAGATGATGCTTCTTCGAAAGCAATAGTGTTTAATGAGATTAATTCTCAAATAGATATTTTAAATGATAAATATTTATCTGTAGATTTATTGACACGCACTGATGGTGATACAAAAATTAAGTGGTGGCAAATTGCTAAAGCAGATTTAGCAGGAGCTGCTGTTGGAGCAGGAGCTGGGAGTGTTTTTGGTGGGGTAGTAGGAGCATCAGTTGGATCTGTTGTCTTTGGAACAGTATATTCATTTGAAGAATATTGGACACAAGCAAAAAAACCTAATGGGGATACTGGTGGAGAAGGAGATTCAGGTGGAGGTAATGAAGGTAATGGTGAAATGGGAGACGGTGGAGAAGTCGCTGAAGTATCTATTTTTGATGTAAACAAATATTATCCTATTAGGGATACCCCTAAATTAGATGAGTTAGAAGATTTTGAATTTACAGACGCAGGCTATTTTCATAATGAAATTATTAAGATTCTAGTTACTAATAAAATTTTTGATTCATCTGAAATATCTTATGATGCATTATTTTATGAAGTTATTGATGCTGCGAGCTATGGATTTTTTGAAGTAGATAATTATATCCATCCTTCTTTATTTGATAGTTTTATAGGGTCATTGGATGCGAATATTTTATATTCAGATGAATGCGCATTATTATATGATATGCTTGAAGAAATTATAATTATCCGTAAGTATTTTGATACAGTTGTTCAGTTAAGTGATTTCAATGAGGCATATGAGTATACAATTTATTTTCTGTATGAAGTTAATAATTTATTATTAGGGGAGTCTGAATATGAAAGTAGTTTAGAAATAATCAACTCATCAATCTCTGTAGCTATTTATAGTAGAATGTTGTGGAATTTATATGAATACGATCCAGTGCTATCAGATAATTATAGTGTATTTAACGTCGAAACTGGTGAGTGGGAGTAGGATGTTATTTATACATTACTTAAATCAATTATAGTTTACGGTTGAAAAACCGTAAACTATATAATGACTAAAAAATTATATTATGAAAACAAAACAACTTATTTTAATTATTGCACTCTGTGCAGTATCAATTGTCTCTCTTCAAGCGGAGAATTATCGGTTTAAGACTGATGTTAATGTCGGGTATGAATTTTTGCAGTCAAAGGGTTCTTCTTTGAATACTGAAATTTTACTTAAAAACAAATTTGATAATTGGTCATTAGATGTAGGCACAAAAATCACTTATGATAATCTGTATGTAGCTCTATTATTAGAGAATAAATTATATTCTGATGATAAAAGATATACTGCTATACAGACTAAGTTTTTAGGAGGAAATTCTTATAACAATCTTGATAATTATACTCAAACTATTGCTATTTCTGCACTATACGATCAAGAATATTTTTCTATAGCACTTGGGCTGCTAAGTACTTATAATTTTACTGATTTACAAGTTTCAAACTCAAAGCTTTATACTAGGTATAATGACTTTATTTATGATATAAATGCAAGAATTTTTAAGAAAGATCATATATGGAATTTAGGTGGACAGATAACTAATAGTCGGATTTTTGAAGTAGATAAGTATTATAATCCATTTTTTATTTTAAATGGTGAGTATAAAATTAAGCTGAATAGTGAAGGGGAGCGATTAAGAGTTTATTCGCGTTTAGGTTTTCAGTTGCAGCCTGTTTATATAATGAATGCACCGCTTGACGATGTATCAGTTTTCTTTAATATTGGTGTGGAACTTTAGATAACCTATTAGAAGTCGTCCTCTTCTACAACCAAATTATCTACAATAAATACTTGGCGTTCGGGGGTGTTGTCGCCCATGTAGAATGATAATAGATCAGATACTGCATCCTCTTTGCGAAGAGTTACAGGGTCGAGACGCATATCTGGACCAATAAAATGTTTAAACTCATCTGGTGAGATCTCTCCAAGACCTTTAAATCGAGTGATTTCTGGGTTTGCGCCCAGTTTTCCAATAGCTTCAAGTCGCTCCTCTTCTGAGTAGCAATATCTAGTCTCCTTTTTATTGCGCACACGGAAGAGTGGCGTTTGTAGGATATAAACGTGCCCTTTCTTCACTAGGTCAGGGAAGAATTGCAAGAAGAATGTCATCAGTAGCAAGCGGATATGCATACCATCTACATCGGCATCGGTAGCAATTATTATCTTTTTATAGCGCAAGCCTTCCAGGTCATCTTCTATGTTTAGAGCCGCTTGTAGGTAGTTAAACTCCTCATTTTCATACACTACCTTTTTAGTCTGTCCGTAGCTATTATATGGTTTACCACGTAGTGAAAATACAGCTTGAGTCTCTACATCACGTGTCTTAGTGATAGAACCAGATGCAGAATCACCCTCAGTAATGAAGATACAACTCTCACCTTTTCTCTCACCCTTAGCATCATTGTAGTGTATTCTACAATCTCTAAGTTTTTTGTTGTGAAGGTTTGCTTTTTTAGCGCGCTCACGCGCTATTTTTGTAACACCAGCAATAGCCTTACGCTCTTTTTCAGACTCTTGAATCTTTTTGAGCATAATTTCTGCATACTCCAAATTTTTATGCAGATAGTCGTCAACCTCTTTTTTAATGAAGTCGCCAACATATTTTGCTACAGAAGGTCCTTCTGGTCCCATCTCTTTCGAGCCCAGTTTGATTTTTGTTTGAGATTCAAACACAGGGTCTTGCACCGATACAGAAATTGCGCCAACAAATCCAGAGCGTATATCGCTCAATTCCATACCATTTTTATTGTAATACTCTTTGATTGTTCGACCAAATGCCTCACGAAAAGCCGATTGGTGCGTACCACCTTGTATGGTGTGTTGTCCGTTTACAAACGAATAGTACTCCTCGCCATATTGATTTGTATGAGTAAATGCTATTTCTATATCTTCCCCTTTTAGGTGCACGATAGGGTAGAGTGGGTCAGATGTGTTATTCTCATTAAGCAGGTCGAGCAATCCATTTTTTGAGATAAATTTTTTACCGTTGTACATTATAATTAATCCCGGGTTGAGATAACTATAATTACGCAACATAGTCTCTATAAACTCATCTCTAAATTTAAAGTTTGCATCGAAGAGTTTCTCTTGAATATGTTGAGGATCGCAGTCTGGAGTAAAAATAATTTTTGTACCATCTTTTTCGCTTGTAGGCTCTAGATCGTACTCTTTTATTAATTTACCATGTTTAAAATCAGCCTGTTTAGCCATACCATCACGGTATGAGATTGCCGTAAAATCTGATGATAGAGCATTAACCGCTTTAGTACCTACACCATTCAGACCAACAGATTTTTTAAATGCCTTGTCGTCGTATTTCCCACCAGTATTGAGTTTTGATACGGCATCAATCATTTTACCTTGCGGAATACCACGACCGAAGTCGCGCACGGTTACAGTGCGGTCGCTACGTGTAATCTCAATAAGAGAGCCAAATTTCATTCTAAATTCGTCGATTGAATTATCGATAACCTCTTTAATGAGCACATAGATACCATCATCGGCATATGAGCCATCGCCCAATTTACCAATGTACATACCTGCTCTGCGTCTTACGTGTGTAAGTCCCTCTAAGGTAACAATATTATCGTCGGTATATTCTACCGACGTATTAATCAACTTTTCTTCAGCCATATTTAGCTCTAATACTAGTCAGAAGTGTCGGCTTAGCGTAGATATTTGTTTAATAGGATGTGCACAATTAGTCCACCTACAACACAAGAGATACCTCCATATAATAGACCATTGTGTGCTCCAACTAAAGTGCTGTAATAAAAGAAGATACCAACTCCGATAAGGATTAGAATAACACCTAAATACTTTACAATTTCTTTCATAAAATTATGTTGTTTAATGTTTGTTTTTTCAGCTTACAAAGTAAATAAAAAAAATATAAATATCAAAATTTTTCACCCTAAATATTTAAAGAGATTTCATATCACCCTAAAATAACTTTTTTAAGAGGGGATTTCTAATAACATCTTTGCTAAAATTTTCACAAGAGTTATTAGAGATATTTTGACTAACTACCACGAGTTTAGTGGGCTTAATGAGCGACCTAATCCCCTAAATATTAATTATCTCGATGCACGTTTTCTCTCGTTTTCGTCGAGTAATATTTTACGCATACGAATATGGTTAGGAGTGATTTCTGCATATTCATCTTCCTTGATATATTCAAGAGTCTCCTCAAGCGACATAACCACTGGAGGGATTAAACGTGCTTTATCATCAGCACCTGAGGCACGCATATTTGTGAGTTTCTTTGATTTGGTTACATTTACCACCATATCACCCTCTTTTGCATTTTCACCTACCACCTGTCCAGCGTATACCTGTTCTTGTGGGAAGATGAAGAATTTACCTCTATCTTGAAGTTTATCAATAGCATAAGCAAAAGCAGTGCCACTCTCCATTGCGATAATAGAACCGTTAATGCGGCGTTCTATTTCACCTTTCCAAGGTGCATATTCTAAAAATCTGTGAGCCATAATAGCCTCTCCAGCAGATAGAGTTAAAACGTTGTTACGAAGTCCCATAATACCACGAGATGGAATAGCAAATTCGATATGGATACGGTCTTTTTGAGTCTCCATAGAGAGCATTTCGCCTTTAC
Organism: bacterium; assembly: GCA_044433285.1. Lineage (GTDB taxonomy): Bacteria > Bacteroidota > Bacteroidia > Bacteroidales > Paludibacteraceae > Aphodosoma. The sequence continues at coordinate 57,299 of JAWXTU010000001.1, forward strand.
GACGAGTTACTATATCAATGATTTTGCTTGAATACTCTTCTGGTAGATTTACGGTTAATTGCTCGATTGGTTCGCACAATACACCATCAATCTCTTTTGTAATTACCTGAGGTTGTCCTACTTGCAGCTCGTAACCCTCACGGCGCATAGTTTCGATAAGTACTGAGAGGTGCAATACACCACGACCAGAAACGCGCCAAACATCAGAATCTTCGTTTTTCTCTACTCGTAGAGCCAAGTTTTTGTCAAGCTCCTTCATCAAGCGATCGTGGATGTGGCGAGAGGTTACAAATTTACCATCTTTACCAAAGAATGGCGAGTCGTTGTTAGTAAACGACATACTCATAGTAGGTTCGTCGATTGCAATAGGTGTCAATGGTTCTGGATTTTCCAAATCGCAAATTGAATCACCAATTTCAAATCCATCAATACCCACCACGGCGCATAAATCACCTGAGTGTACCTCAGTAGCAGCGGTGCGACCAAGACCTGTAAAAGTTTGTAGGGCTTTGATACGTTGTTTTACCACTTTGCCATCGCGTTTTACAAGAGCCACATCCATACCCTCGCGGATTGTGCCACGGTGTACGCGACCCACAGCAATACGACCTACATAGCTCGAGTAGTCAAGCGATGTGATAAGCATTTGTGGTGTGCCCTCCAACATTGGTGGAGCAGGTATATGTTCGATAATTGCATCGAGTAGGGGAAGGATATTATCTGTTTCATTTTTCCAGTCGGTCGACATCCAGTTATTTTTTGCCGAACCGTAAACAGTTGGAAATTCTAGTTGTTCTTCTGTAGCATCGAGGTTAAACATCAATTCAAATACCGCTTCATTCACCTCGTCTGGACGACAGTTTGGTTTATCAACTTTGTTGATTACCACGATTGGTTTTAGTCCTAAGTTTAGGGCTTTTTGTAGCACAAATCGAGTTTGTGGCATCGGACCTTCAAAGGCATCAACCAGTAGCAAGCATCCGTCTGCCATATTCAAAACACGTTCCACTTCTCCTCCGAAGTCGGCGTGCCCAGGTGTGTCGATAATGTTGATTTTAGTATCTTTGTAATTAATAGATACGTTTTTTGATAAAATAGTGATTCCGCGCTCACGCTCTAAATCATTATTGTCTAGCATTAATTCTCCAGTTTGTTGGTTATCCCTAAACAACAAACCAGCAAGTAACATCTTGTCTACAAGTGTTGTTTTGCCATGATCGACGTGCGCTATAATGGCAATGTTTCTGATTTTTTGCATCTACTTTTGGTTTGAATTACCTCGTTTATTTCGTTATTTTAATAATTTGCAAAGATACGATTTTTTTTTCATTTAATCCTCTTTTGTGATTAAAATTTTATTACGAAATTCAGTTGTTTTTTTTTGAACTACCTTTAGTTTATGTTAATCGTTTAATTAGCTGAAAATTAATCTCTATCTGTAGATAATGTAAATCGGTAATTTGTGTTAGACTATGATAAAGATTCCGTAAATTGTCTAAATTTTGAGACACTTTAATTGCCTACCTTTGTCGCAGGTAATTAAAGTAAGATTATTTGTGGGTATACTACAGATAATTAGATAATTGTAAATTAAAATTATAGTAGTGATGAAAAAAATTAGTTATGGTATAGTGTTTTTTATGATGCTATTATTGTGCAGTTGCACAAAAGAACAAAATTCTTCTACTCAGCAAGCGGCAAACTATCAGTTGCAGACAATTTCTTTAAGTGATTTTGCAACTGCTTCTGCTTACTCAGCGTCGGTGCAAGGGCAACAGGATATAGAGATATATCCGCAGGTGAGTGGTTATCTTGAGAGTGTTGAGGTTACTGAGGGGCAGGTGGTAAAGCAAGGAGAACTGTTGTTTGTAATTGAACAAGCGCCTTATCGTGCAGCCTATAATGCTGCTGAGGCAGGTGTAAATGTTGCCAAAGCAGCTGTGGCAACAGCAGAACTTGATTATACCAATTCTGAGTTGATTTATGAGAAGGGGATCATCTCTAATTCAGAACTTCAAACGATGCTTAATCAATTGGAGAGTGCAAAGGCAGGATTAAGTGTGGCTGAGGCAGAGTTGTTAAGTGCTAAAACAAATTTGGACTTTACGATGATAAAGTCTCCATCTGCAGGTGTTGTGGGTAAGATTCCTTATAGAAGAGGTACTCTAGTCTCATCATCTCTTTCTCAGAGTTTAACGGTAATATCTGATAACTCTAATATGTATGTCTATTTCTCAATGAATGAAAAGCAGGTATATGATCTATTTGATTTATATGGCTCATTAGAGAAGGCTGTTTTGGGTATGCCAGAGTTGGAGTTGAAGCTAAGTAATGGTTTTGTTTATTCTCATAAGGGTAAAGTTGAGAGTATTAGTGGTATTGTGGATAGTTCTACAGGTTCAGTTAGTGTTCGTGCCTCATTTCCTAATCCACAGCGTAAACTTCTTAGTGGCTCAACGGCAAATGTAATTATACCGACGACAATGAGTAATGTGGTAGTTATACCCAAAACTGCCACGTATGAACTTCAAGGTAAATTCTTTACATATAGAGTTGTTGATGGAGTGGCTAAATCTACTCCAATCGAGCTCTCTGCTACGATGAGTGCAAATGAATATGTGGTATTGGATGGACTAAATCAAGGTGATGTTATTATTGCTAAGGGTGCTGGTCTTGTGCGTGAGGGTGCTGCTGTAGTGGTTAATAATTAATTTCTATTTATTATGAATATAAAGAGTTTTATTGATAGACCTATTCTCTCGATAGGTATCTCAATTTTTACAGTTTTGATAGGTGCTATATCTCTGTTCTCACTCCCTATTGAGCAGTATCCAAATATTGCACCCCCAGCGGTCAAAGTTACTACCACCTATACAGGTGCAAGTGCTGATGCTATTCTTAATAGTGTAATTGCACCACTCGAAGAGGCAATCAACGGTGTGGATAATATGATATATATGACATCGACTGCAAGTAATACAGGTGAGGCGGAGATAATTGTCTATTTCAAGCAGGGAACAGACCCAGATATGGCAGCTGTTAATGTGCAAAATCGTGTAGCGGTTGGGTCGGCAACACTCCCATCGGAGGTGCTTCAGATTGGTGTTACCACACAAAAGGAACAACCAAGTAATCTACGTATCTTTTCGGTTGCAAGTCCCAATAATACATATGATAACAACTTTATAAGCAACTATATTGCTATTAATATCCGTCCGCAAATTCAGCGTATTACAGGTGTGGCTGATGTTAAAGTTATCGGTCCTAATTATTCGATGTGTATATGGTTAGATCCTGCACTAATGGCTCAGTATAAATTAATGCCAAGTGATGTAACTAGCGTTCTTGCTCAGCAAAATATTGAAGTTGCAACAGGAACTGTTGGCGAGAACTCTGGTCAAACATTTCAATATACACTTAAATATTCTGGTCGCAAAGATAAGATAGTCGAGTTTGAACAGATGCCAATTGTTGTTACGGCAGATGGCGAGGTGTTGCGTTTGGGCGATATTGCTCGTATTGAATTGGGGCAAGATAACTACTTTTTTACCTCAAAGACAGATGGTAGTAACAGTATTGTGTCATTAGTTACACAAACAGCAGGTTCAAATGCTACACAGATCAATCTTGAAATAGATGAGATATTTGAGCGAATGGAGAGTGAACTCCCCGAAGATTTAGAAATTGTGGTGATTGACAATACAAATAACTTCCTATTTGCCTCTATCGAGTCCGTAGTTATTTCGCTTATATTGGCAATAATTTTGGTGTTTATTGTGGTCTATTTCTTTTTGCAAGATTTCAATGCAACACTTATTCCTACAATATCTATTATTGTTTCGCTCATTGGCACATTTGCATTTATGCAGCTTGCAGGTTTTTCTCTCAATATGCTAACTCTCTTTGCTTTAGTTTTGGTTATTGGTACGGTTGTGGATAATGCTATTGTTGTTGTTGAGGCGGTTCAAGCTCGTTTCGATAGTGGTTATACCTCTTCATACGAGGCAACTGTAGATGCAATGAAGGGTCTGCTTTCTGCACTATTTACCACAACGTTGGTCTTTATGGCGGTGTTTATTCCAGTATGTTTTATAAGTGGAACAACAGGAACATTCTACACGCAGTTTGGACTTACAATGGCGGTTGCCGTTGGTTTGTCTTTTATCAATGCCCTTACACTTTCTCCCGCACTAAGTGCTATATTCCTAAAACCCACTCCTCAGCAGGGCAAAGGAAACAGAATGGCAACAATAGTTAGAAACTTTTACAATTCATTCTATAATGCCACTCTAAAGCAATATACTAAAGGTGTTAAGTTTTTTATTAATCATACATATTTGGTTGTAATTATCCTTTTATTAGTTTTAGGAGCGTTGGGTTATATGATGATGACTACCAAAACAGGTCTTGTTCCTAGTGAGGATAAATCTCTTATAATTGTAGAGGTGGCAACCTCACCAGGAAACACAAGTGATGAGACGGAGATGGTTGTTACTCAAATTTATAACGCCATAAAGGATATACCTCAATTTGGTAATATATCACAAATTGTAGGGCGTGGCTTAATATCTGGTTCTAGTTCGGACGCAGCATCATTTTTCATCAATCTTAAGCACTGGGATGAACGACCTGGTAATGAGAACTCTTTAGATGCGGTGATAGCCGAGATTTACGCACGCACTGCCACTATCACTGAGGCTAGAATTTATGCATTAACTCCAAGTATGATTCCTGGATATGGTGCAGGTGGTGGTTTTGAATTTCATACTCAAGACCTGCGTGGCGGCGACATAAAAGATTTATATAATGTAACTCAAGAGTATTTGGCAGCTCTAAATGCTCGTCCAGAAATTGCAATGGCATTTAGTAGCTATAATATCACTTATCCACAGTATATTGTGGATGTAGATGCTACCAAAGCGATGATGGCAGGCATTGCGCCTAAAGATATTCTTACAACAATCGGGGGTTATTATGGCGGTCTATATGCTTCGAACATTAATCTATATTCAAAAGTATTTCGTGTAATGATTCAAGCAGAGGCAGATGCGCGAGGAGATATAACCTCAATGGATAATATCTTCGTTCGTGTAGGCGATCAGATGGCGCCTGTCTCTCAATTTGTTACCCTCACTAAAGTATACGATCCTGTGGAGTTATCGCGTTTTAATATGTATCCAAGTATAGGTGTAAATGGCGCAATAGCAGATGGATATAGCTCTGGAGATGCTATTCGTGCAATTAAAGAGACGGCAGAGCAGATGCCATCGGGTTATGGTGTGGATTTTAGTGGAATGACTCGTGAAGAGGAGAGTGGTGGCAACACCACAGCTATAGTTTTTATAGTATGTTTTGTCTTTATCTTTGTGTTGATGAGTATGCTCTACGAAAGTTATTTTATTCCGTTGGCGGTTATTCTTTCTATTCCATTTGGACTTGCAGGTAGTTTCCTATTCGCCACAATGATGGGACTGGAGAATAATATATATCTGCAAGTGGGACTTATTATGCTCATTGGTCTATTAGCCAAAACGGCTATCCTACTCACAGAATATGCCACTCAATGTCGCAAATCAGGAATGTCAATCAAGCAGGCTGCATTATTTTCTGCTAAGGTACGTATGCGACCAATTTTGATGACTGCACTCACGATGATATTTGGTATGCTTCCTTTGATGTTCGCTTCGGGTGTAGGAGCTAATGGCAATCGCACGGTTGGAGCTGGTGCAGTTGGCGGTATGTTGATTGGTACTTTGGCTCTACTGTTTATTGTCCCTTCACTATTTGTAATCTTCCAAAGATTGCAGGAGAGAGTAAAAAAAGTTGAGCACGAAGAGTCTACCGACCCAATGATTATTGCAGAATTAGAGCTTATTGAAAAGTCGAACAAATAAAAGGAGGAAAACAAAAATGATATATAAAATAAAATATCTAGCAGCCATAATGATGGTTTTTATTCTTAATGGTTGTGGAATTTATACTAAATTCACATCTCCAAGTGTCAATGATACTTCGCTTATGGGTGAGGATTTTGAACTTCGTGAGGAGTCAATAGATTCTCTCCCCACATGGAGGGAGTATTTTACGGATGATTACCTCGTTGCTTTAATTGAAGAGGCGTTAAAGAATAATGTTGATTTGAAAATTGCAGGGTTAAATATCTCTCAGGCAGAGCGTAATCTCTCAACGGCACGTATGGCTTATGCTCCATCTTTTGCTATTGCTGTTGAAGGTTCATCTTCAAGATTTGGTTCTGTAACAACAAATAGCTACTCTATTCCGTTAGTAGCTTCGTGGGAGATTGATCTATTTGGGCGTTTGCATAATAGTAAAATGCAGTCAAAGGCGATAGTGGAACAGGTGAAGATGTATGAGAGTGCTATCCAGTCGCAGCTTATAGCGGCTGTGGCTACATCATATTACGCTCTTGTTTTGGCAGATAATCAACTTAGTGCAACAAAACAGAGTCGAGAGGCAATGTCTGAGAGTCTCGATGCAATAAAGTCTTTAATGTTAATTGGGCAGCAGACAGGGGCAGCCGTAGAGCAAGCAGAGGCTAACTTAAAGGCAATTGAGCTAACGGTTGAGGCGCTTGAGCAGAGTGTGAAACTTACGAGTAATAACCTCAATTTGTTGCTGAATCGTTCAGCGCAAGAGGTAGAGCGGAATTCAACTATTGTTACCTCCTCATTAGAACTTGAGGGTTCATTATCGCTTGCGGCGCTGTCGTCTCGTCCAGATGTTTTATATGCTGAGGCAATTTTGTGTCAGAGTTTTTACGGAGTAAATTATGCTCGTTCATCTCTTTATCCATCTATTGGTATAAGTGCGAGCGTTGGTTACTCAGTAGGTGATATGCTTCTATCAGTTTTGGGTTCAATTACTCAGCCGATATTTATGGCAAATACTAATAGAGCAGCACTGAAAAATGCAAAAGACCAATACGAACAGAGTCTTTTGTCCTTTGAGTTGGCGCTACTTACGGCAGGTAAAGAGGTCAATGATGCTATGATAAATCTTGAGGCATCTCGCAAACAAAGAGTCCTTAATGAGGATCAAAACTCACATCTGAGCAGAGCGGTAGAGATTACCCAAGAGCTTATGCAGGTGGGTAGGGTTAATTATCTTGAGGTGCTAACGGCAATTAATACATATTTAGCCTCTAATCTTGAGTTAGAAAGCGTAAAATATAATGAAGCAATAGCAAAAATATCACTCTATAAATCCTTAGGTGGAGGAGTGGAATAAATATAGGGGACTTCTAAAAACTCCCCGAACAAAAATTAAATTAACAATATTAAGATTAAAAACAGTTCTTTTGCGATATTTTTGAGCCTTATTAGCCAATTTTACCTCCCATATCACTCATTTAGCCCGCTAAACTCGTGATATTGCTAGTCAAAATAATTCTAATAATTCTTCAAAAATATCAGCAAAGCAGTTTTTAGAAGTCCCCTATAGTTATGGATATAAAAGTATTAAATTCAGTTCACGAGTTGAATAAGAGTCTTGGAGTGAAGACTCTACATCCGCTTATCACACTGTTAGATTTCTCGAAAATTGATGTGTCAAACAGAAACGAAGTGATGACATATCGCTCAATGCTCTATTACATCTCAATTAAGAGTGGCAATTGTGGTAAAATGACATATGGAAGAAATACTTATGATTTTCAAGATAATACGATGGTCTTTGTTGCCCCCAATCAGGTTGTAAAAGTGGAGCGTGAAGTAAAAGATGGAGATGAGTGTGGAGCGTATAATCTATTTTTTCACCCAGACTTGCTCAAAAATGAGAAGCTCGCTACAACTATTGGCGATTACAATTTCTTTGGCTATAATGTCTCTGAGGCGCTGCATCTCTCTTCTGAAGAGTTGGGTGTAGTCAAAGGGTGTTTTGAGAGAATTGCTCAGGAGATGTCGCACTCCATTGATAAATATAGTAATAAATTAATAATATCAAATATAGAGCTGTTGTTGTGGTATTGCCAGAGATTCTATGATAGACAATTTGTAACTCGTAATATAATGAACAAAGATATTTTATCGAAATTTGAAGTGGTTGTAAATGAATATTTTGCAACTGATATGCAGAGGGTACACGGACTTCCAACTGTAAAGTATTGCGCTGAGCATCTGTTTATTTCAGCCAATTATTTAGGCGATCTTATTAAGCGAGATACAGGGCATAGTGCGCAAGAGCACTTGCAGCAATCAATTGTAGAACGAGCGAAAGTTGCACTATCGACTACAACGCTAAGTGTTAGTGAGATATCCTATTCTTTGGGTTTTGAATACCCACACTATTTCTCTCGCCTATTTAAAAAACGCGTAGGTGTTTCACCCAAAGAGTATCGAACTGCCATCTAAATTATTTCATCATAAAGTTTTCTGTAACTTTTTTATAATAAGCTGAATTCAACTTGCAAATGCAACAGAATTCTGATTAATTAATTGATTAAATTTTTCGTTTGGTGTGAGGTAACCGAGTTTTTTACGAGGTCTATTGTTAAGAATATTTTCTATTCTC
>JAWXTU010000002.1:0-58997 GCA_044433285.1 bacterium
TCTTCAGTTGCTGGAGCAGCTTCAACAGCAGGAGCCTCAGCTTTCTTGCTACGGCGAGTACGAGTTGCTTTTTTAACTGCTTTTTCTTTAAGCATATTTTCGTTGTAATCTACAAGCTCGATAATACACATCTCTGCAGCATCACCTTGACGGAAACCTGTACGAAGAATACGAGTGTAACCACCTGGGCGATTAGCAATCTTTTGAGCGATTTCGCGGAACAACTCAGTTACAGCTTCTTTGCTTTGCAACTCTTTGAAAACTACACGACGTGAGTGAGTAGTATCCAATTTTGCTTTAGTCAAAAGTGGCTCAACATAACGTTTAAGAGCTTTTGCTTTAGCAGTAGTCGTAGATATGCGTTTGTGCATAATCAATGAAGTTGCCATATTCGACAACATTGCATCACGGTGAGAGGCAGTACGACCTAAATGATTGAATTTTTTATTATGTCTCATCTTGATTAATCTTTATCTAATTTATATTTTGACAAATCCATGCCAAACGAAAGGTTGAGGCTCTCTAGTTTTTGATCTAACTCAGTAAGTGATTTTTTACCAAAGTTACGGAACTTAAGAAGCTCCGAACGATTAATTCTACAAAGCTCACCAAGAGTTTCTACATCAGCTGCTTTAAGACAATTGAGAGCACGAACTGAAAGATCAAGATCTGAAAGTTTGTTTTTCAACAATTGGCGAGTATGCAATAACTCTTCGTTAAATTCTTCTTCATCAGAATCGCTGTTAACTTCAAGCGCAATACGTTCGTCAGAAAACAACATAAAGTGATGAATAAGAATACGAGCAGCTTCTTTTAGAGCCTCTTTAGGGTGGATAGATCCATCAGTAGTTATCTCTAATACTAAATTGTCGTAGTCGGTCTTTTGTTCGACACGATAAGGTTGTGGATCATATTTCACGTTACGAATAGGAGTAAAGATAGCATCTATAGGGATGATACCAATCTCTGGCGTAATCATTTTATTTTCATCAGCTGGTAAATACCCACGTCCTTTGATAATTGTAAGTTCCATTGTAAATGAAGCCGATGGATCCATATTACAAATAACCAATTCTGGATTAAGAACTTCAAAATTACTCATTGGTTGGTTGAAATCACCAGCAGTCAATACCTCTTTGCCACTAACGTTTACAGTAACCACCTCACCTTCAAAATCTTCAACAATACGTTTAAGACGCACTTGTTTAAGATTAAGAATAATATTAGTTACATCGTCAATAACGCCAGGTATTGTTGAAAACTCATGGTCAACACCATCTATTTTCACACATGAAATAGCAAAACCTTCGAGTGAAGAAAGAAGAATACGGCGCAAAGCATTACCTATCGTAATACCAAAGCCAGGTTCAAGCGGATGAAATTCAAATTTTCCATAAAAATCATTCGCTTCCAACATTACTACCTTTTCAGGTTTTTGAAATGCTAATATTGCCATAATTCATTTATTATTTAGAGTACAACTCGACGATTAATTGTTCTTTGATATTTTCAGGGATATCTGCACGTTCTGGAATGTGAAGGAAAGTACCAGACATTGAAGTCTCATTCCATTCTAACCAAGGATATTTGCTATGGTTAAAACCGTTAAGACTATCTGCGATAACTACCATTGATTTATCTCTTTCGCGTACTGCGATAACTTGTCCTTGTTTAACTGAGTAAGAAGGGATATTCACAACTTTACCATCAACTGTGATGTGTTTGTGAGAAACCAACTGACGAGCACCAGAACGAGTAGGAGACATACCTAAACGATATACAACGTTATCAAGACGACACTCAAGGTATTGAAGAAGAAGTTCACCCGTAATACCACTTTTAGAAGCAGCTTTTTTGAATAAGTTACGGAATTGTTTTTCTAAAACACCATAAGTATATTTTGCTTTTTGTTTCTCTTTCAACTGAATACCATATTCAGAAGTTTTACGCTTGCGAGAATTACCATGCTGTCCAGGAGGAAAGTTTCTTCTTGCTTGTGCTTTATCAGGTCCGAAAATTGGCTCGCCAAATTTACGAGCAATTTTTGATTTTGGTCCAGTATATCTTGCCATTTTTCTAAAATTTTAATTATTAAACTCTTCTACGTTTAGCAGGACGACATCCATTGTGCGGAAGTGGAGTAACATCTACAATCTCGATTACTTCTATCCCAGCACCATGCACTGTACGAATAGCAGACTCACGACCGTTACCTGGTCCTTTAACATAAGCTTTTACTTTTCTCAAACCAAGATCGAACGCTACTTTTGCGCAATCTTGCGCAGCCATTTGTGCTGCATAAGGGGTATTTTTCTTAGATCCACGGAAGTTCATTTTTCCTGCCGATGACCAAGAGATCACTTGTCCTTCGCCATTGGCGATAGTTACGATAATGTTATTAAATGAAGAGTGAACGTGTAATTGACCTACACCATCTACTTTAACTACCCTTTTTTTGGTTGTTACTGATTTTTTTGCCATATCAACAATTTGTTTTTAAGCAGTTAATTACTTAGTTGCTTTTTTCTTGTTAGCAACAGTTTTTTTCTTACCTTTACGAGTACGTGCGTTGTTTTTTGTACTTTGACCACGAAGTGGTAAACCGATACGGTGACGTACGCCTCTGTAACAACCTATATCCATTAAACGTTTGATGTTTAATTGAACTTCAGAGCGAAGGTCACCCTCCACTTTGTAGCTCTCACCAATAATTTCACGAATTTTGGCAGCATCATCATCAGTCCAATCTTGAACTTTAGTGTCAAAACTAACACCTGCTTCTGTCAAGATCTGACGTGCGCTACTGCGACCTATTCCGTAGATATAAGTCAATCCAACTTCCCCACGTTTTGCTTGGGGTAAATCTACTCCGACAATTCTTATAGCCATAAACTAAAATTTAATTATCCCTGACGTTGTTTAAACTTAGGGTTTTTTTTGTTAATAACATACAAACGACCTTTTCTGCGAACTATTTTGCAGTCATTGGTGCGTTTTTTTAATGAAGCTCTTACTTTCATAGTAAAAATATTTATAAAATTATTTATATCTGAACGATATGCGACCTTTTGTAAGGTCATAAGGAGACATTTCAACTTTCACTTTATCTCCTGGCAATATACGTATGTAGTGCATACGCATCTTACCTGAAATATGAGCTGTGATTTCATGTCCATTTTCTAATTCTACACGGAACATTGCATTAGAGAGTGACTCTATAATTACTCCGTCTTGTTCTATACCTGCTTGTTTAGCCATCTTAGTTATCTATTGTTTAAAACTGCTTCTATTATACTAAAGTCTGATAGAATATCTGCTCTGCCTTTTGCAACTGCTACAGCATTTTCAAAGTGCGCAGAAAATTTACCATCAACTGTTCGAGTGGTCCATCCATCTTTTTCAATGATTAAGTTGCGACGTCCCATATTAATCATCGGTTCTATACATAAAACCATACCTGATTTGAGCATTGGTCCGACTCCTCTTCTACCATAATTTGGCACTTGAGGATCTTCGTGCATTTGGCGACCTAATCCGTGACCAACCATCTCTCTAACGACAGAATAACCTTCTGCCTCACAGAATGTTTGTACAGCATTGCCTATATCACCAATGCGTTTTCCCTCAACAGCCATCTCTATACCTTTGAAAAGAGAAGCTTTTGTAGTATCTAAAAGGTGTTGCACCTCTTTACTAACCTCTCCAACTGCAAACGTATAAGCAGAATCACCAACAAAACCATTAATAAATGTGCCACAATCAACAGAGATTATATCTCCATCTCGAAGTACTACTTTATCTGACGGTATACCATGAACAATTTGGTCATTTACTGAGGTACAAAGTGATGCTGGAAAACCACCATATCCTTTAAAGGCAGGAGTTGCTCCATTATCACGAATGAACTCCTCAGCAATCCTATCTAGTTGTGCGGTTGTAACACCTGGCTTAATTATTTTAGCTAACTCAGCCAGTGTTTTACAAACCAACACATTGCTCAATCTGAGCAACTCTATTTCTTCTTTAGTCTTAAGATATATCATTTATCTTAATTAATATGCAGATACCGAACCTGAACGTCCAGTAATACGACCTGATTCTAAAAGACCATCATAACGGCTAGACAATAGATGACTCTCGATTTGTTGAAGAGTATCTAATACAACACCCACTAAGATTAGTAGTGAAGTACCGCCATAAAATTGTGCAAACTCGCTAGTAATACCGAATAAACCTGCAAAAGCTGGCATAATTGCAACTAACGCCAAGAATATTGAACCTGGCAAAGTAATACGAGACATAATGTCATCGAGATACTCACTAGTTTTCTTACCTGGTTTGATGCCAGGAATAAAGCCATTATTCTGTTTAATCTGCTCAGCCATCATTTTAGGATTAACTGTAATAGCAGTATAAAAATAGGTAAATACGATAATTAACAGTGCGAATACGAAGTTATACCAGAAACCAGTATTATCCATAAATGCTTGCATAAAGTTTCCAACTCCTTCTGGATTAAATCCAGCAAACATAATAGGCACCATCATAATTGCTTGAGCAAAGATGATAGGCATTACACCTGCAGCATTAACTTTAAGAGGAATATATTGGCGAACGCCACCGTATTGTTTGTTGCCAACCATACGTTTTGCGTATTGCACAGGCACTTTGCGAGTACCTTGAACAAGCAAAATTGATGCAGCAATAACAAACAGAAGGATAACTATCTCTGCTAAAAGCATAATTAGACCACCGCCTGAATCTCCTAGTCTCGACATAAATTCTTTTAAGAAAGCCGCAGGGAATCTAGCGATAATACCAATCATAATAAGCATAGAGATACCGTTACCAATACCTTTGTCTGTCATACGCTCACCGAGCCACATAACAAACATAGAACCAGCACAAAGAATCAATGTAGAAGAAGCAGAGAACCAAAATCCGTCTGGCATAACAGCATTAGCCTGAGCCATCTGAACCTTAAGGTTTACAAGATACGAAGGACCTTGTAATAGCAAAATAGCTACTGTAAGATATCTAGTCAATCTGTTGATTTTGCTACGTCCGCTTTCACCTTCTCTCTGTAGTTTTTGGAAATAAGGGATAGCGATAGACAAAAGTTGAACTACGATTGATGCAGAGATATAAGGCATAATACCTAACGCAAAAATAGAAGCATTAGAGAATGCACCCCCAGAGAACATATCAAGCAAAGACATAAGTCCGCCTGAAGTTTGAGCTTGGAGAGCAGATAATGCTTGTGGATCAATACCTGGCAAAACGATAAACGAGCCAAAACGATAAATTAGAACGAAAAGAATCGTTGTTAAGATTTTAGTACGTAAATCTTCTATTTTCCAGATATTTTTTAGGGTCTCTATAAATTTCATGTGATTACAGTTTTATCACGCTACCACCAGCTGCAACGATTGCCGCTTCAGCTGATTGAGAAAAAGCGTGTGCTTCAACTTCGATTTTATTTTTAAGTACACCATTGCCAAGAATTTTCACTAACTGACCTTTACGGATAATACCGCCTTCTTGCATAGTAGCGACATTAATTACAGTTAAATTCTTAGTTTCTGCCATTTCTTGAAGAGCAGAAAGGTTAATAGCTTTATACTCGATACGATTAAGGCTCTTGAAACCAAATTTAGGTACACGACGTTGAAGAGGCATTTGACCACCTTCAAAACCTATTTTGCGAGAATAACCAGAACGAGATTTAGCACCCTTATGACCACGAGTAGAAGTACCTCCTCTACCCGAGCCAGTACCGCGACCGATACGTTTGCAGGTTTTAGTAGAACCTACAGCTGGAGTGATATTACTTAAATTCATAAGATTTTTAATAATTTAATTGATTAATCAATCACTTTTATCAAGTGTTTTACTTTTTCTACCATACCGAGAATAGAAGGAGTAGCCTCATGTTCTACAACGGCATTCATTTTTTTTAGACCTAGTGCATCAAGAGTAAGTTTTTGAACTCTAGGACATTTTATTCTACTTCTAACTTGTTGAATTTTAATAGTTGCCATAATTAATGAGTTTTATCCTTTAAACACTTTTTCTAAACTAACACCACGATTTTGAGCTACAGTATAAGCATCACGTAATTCTGTAAGAGCAGCGAAAGTAGCTTTTACAAGGTTGTGAGGGTTAGAAGAGCCTTTTGATTTCGCAAGTACATCGGTAATACCAACACTTTCAAATACAGCACGCATCGCACCACCCGCTTTCACTCCAGTACCTTGAGCAGCAGGAGAGATAAAGACTTGTGAACCACCAAAACGAGCAACTTGTTCGTGAGGAATAGTACCTTTGTGTACAGGAACTTTGATTAAATTCTTTTTAGCAGCCTCGATACCTTTAGAGATGGCAGCAGTAACTTCGCCTGCTTTACCAAGTCCCCAGCCAACAAGACCATTACCATTACCAACTACAACAATAGCAGCGAAACTGAAAGCGCGACCACCCTTAGTAACTTTGGTAACACGATTGATAGCCACTAGGCGGTCTACCAATTCAACATCATTAGTTGATTTTACTTTATTATTTTGTTCTGCCATTGCTATTAAAATTTAAGACCAGCGCCGCGAGCAGCATCAGCCAATTGTTTAACACGTCCATGATACAAGAAACCGTTACGGTCGAAAACGACAGTTGTAACACCAGCTTCTTGAGCTTTTTTAGCGATCATTTCGCCAACTTTGGCAGCCTGCTCACATTTCGTCATTTTACCTTCAACAGAAACTGAAGATGCTGAAACAAGAGTTTTGCCACTTACATCGTCTATAACCTGAGCATAAATTTGCTTGTTGCTGCGGAATACAGTCAACCTTGGTTTTTCGGCTGTTCCAGACACTTTGTGACGGATATGAGCCTTTATTTTGAGTCTTCTTTCTAATTTTCCAATCATAATATTTCAGTAATTTACGTAAATTATTTACCGGCTGTTTTACCAGCTTTACGACGAATAAGTTCGCCTTGGAATTTAACACCTTTACCTTTGTAAGGTTCTGGTTTACGGAATGAGCGAATCTTAGCACATACTTGACCGATAAGTTGTTTATCACAACTTTCGAGTATGATTAATGGGTTTTGATTACGTTCTGAAACTGTTTGCACTTTGATTTCAGGAGCAACACCCAAATAGATAACGTGGGTATAACCTAATGAAAGTTCAAGTACTTGACCATTGTTAGAAGCACGGTAACCAACACCGACTAGTTCTAGTGTTTTTTTGTAACCTTCAGACACACCAACAACCATATTGCTGATAAGTGAACGATAAAGACCGTGCATAGCGCGGTTTTGTCTTTCGTCGTTAGGACGAGTTACAACACACTCATTGCCTTCGATAGCTACAGAGATGTTAGGGTTGATTTCTTGTTTAAGTTCGCCTTTAGGACCTTTAACTGTTACTACATCGTTTTCTACAGAGATAGTAACGCCAGCAGGGATATTAATAGGTAATTTTCCAATTCTTGACATTTTCTTTCCTCCGAATTAATAGATGTAACATAAAACTTCACCACCAATCTTTTCCTGAGCAGCTTCTTTGTCGGTCATAACACCTTTAGAAGTTGACAGGATAGCGATACCAAGACCATTAAGGACTCTAGGCATCTCTTTGTAGCCTGTGTATTTACGCAAACCTGGGGTAGAAACTCTGATAAGTTTCTTCATTGCGTTAACTTTGTTAACTGGGTCATACTTCAAGGCGATTTTGATCGAACCTTGAGGACCTTCTTCTACAAACTTGTAATTCAAGATGTAGCCTTTATCAAAAAGTACTTTAGTAATTTCCTTTTTGAGGTTAGATGCGGGAACCTCCACCACGCGGTGGTTGGCTTTAATTGCATTCCGCAATCTGGTTAAATAATCTGCAATTGGATCTGTCATAAAAAATAAAATTAAATTGATCTCGACATCGAGACAATATTTAGTTAATAATGCAAATACATGCTTTAATGTGAGAGTTGATAAAGTCTCGCACCATATATTAACGGTGCGAGACAGTAAATATTATTTACCAACTAGCTTTTCTCACGCCTGGTATTAAACCTGCAGCAGCCATTTCGCGGAACTGTATACGAGATACTCCGAATTGGCGCATATATCCTTTTGGACGACCGGTGATTTTACAGCGGTTGTGAAGGCGTACATAGCAAGCGTTTTTAGGTAAAGTTTGAAGTCCTTCATAGTCGCCTTCCTCGATCATTTTTTTGCGTTTTTCAGCATATCGAGCGACCAGTTTAGCGCGCTTTACCTCACGGGCTTTCATTGATTCTTTTGCCATATCAATAATAGTTGTTTATTAGTTTTTCTTAAAAGGTAAACCAAACTCGCGAAGAAGAGCATAACCCTCTTCGTCTGTTTGAGCAGTTGTAACGAATGTAATATTCATACCTAAGATTTTAGAGATGCTATCAATGTTAATCTCAGGGAAAATAATTTGTTCAGTGATACCTAATGTATAGTTACCGCGTCCGTCAAGTTTGCTTTCGATACCTTTAAAGTCGCGAATACGAGGTAAAGCAACACGCACTAATCTTTCAAGGAACTCATACATTTTCTTATCGCGAAGCGTAACACGCACACCGATTGGCATTTTTTTACGCAATTTGAAGTTTGAGATATCCTTTTTAGATAGAGTTTGAACTGCTTTTTGACCAGTAATCGTAGTCATTTCAGTGATAGCAGTTTCGATAATTTTTTTATCAGCAACAGCTATACCTAAACCTTGATTAAGAACAATTTTCTCTAAACGAGGAACTTGCATAATGGTTTTATAACCAAATTCTTTAGTTAGAGCAGGAACGATACGTTCGTTATACTCTGATTTTAAGCTTACAGTGTTCATTATTTAATTTCCTCCCCTGATTTTTTAGCGAATCTTACTAATTTACCGGCTTCATTTTTTCTACGACCGATACGAGTAGCTTTACCTGTAGTAGGGTCTACAACGTTAAGGTTAGAAATATGAATAGAAGCTTCTTGTTTCACAATACCACCTTGTGGATTTTTAGCGTTAGGCTTGGTACTCTTAGATACCTGATTAACACCTTCTACGATAGCGCGGTTTTTGTCAATGATAACTTCAAGTACTCTACCTGTTTTACCTTTGCCTTCACCAGCATTTACGTATACTGTGTCGCCTTTTTTTATGTGTAATTTACTCATTGCTTAACTGATTAAAAGTTACAGCACCTCTGGTGCAAGTGAAATAATCTTCATATTAGTAGCTCTTAATTCACGAGCTACAGGACCAAAGATACGGCTACCGCGAATTTCTCCACCGTTGTTAAGTAACACACAAGCATTATCGTCAAATCTAATATAAGATCCATCTGCGCGACGAACCTCTTTTTTAGTACGAACAATTATTGCTTTAGTAACAGTACCTTTTTTTACATCGCTAGCAGGGATTGTGCTTTTGACAGCAACAACAATGACATCGCCAAGCGAAGCATAACGTTTACCTGTACCGCCTAATACGCGGATACAAAGTACCTCTTTTGCGCCAGAGTTATCGGCTACTTTAAGTCTACTTTCTTGTTGTATCATAATTACTTAGCTCTTTCGATGATTTCTACTAATCTCCATCTCTTTGTTTTACTCAAAGGACGAGTTTCCATAATACGAACTTTGTCGCCAATGTTGGCTTCGTTCTTTTCGTCGTGAACGTGGAATTTCTTCGTTTTGTTCACGAATTTACCGTACATAGGGTGTTTTTCTTTCCATTTAACGGCAACAGTAATGGATTTATCCATTTTATTGCTGAAAACGACACCAATACGTTCTTTTCTTAAATTTCTTGTTTCCATCTTGTTGGATAAATTATTATTGTTCATTTAATTCACGAAAGCGCAATTCTGTAGCCATACGAGCTATAGTGCGTCTAGTCTCTTTGATAAGTATTGGATTATCAAGAGGAGATATGGCGTGATTGAGTGTATAACGAGTTAGGTTAGTTTTCTCAGCAGCCAAACGGTCGATAATTTCAGCCGTAGTTAATTCTTTAATTTCTCTTGTTTTCATATATCCTATACATTTTGAGTTGCATCATAATCGCGTCTAACGACGAACTTGGTAGTAACAGGTAGCTTTTGTGCAGCAAGACGAAGAGCTTCTTTAGCAATTTCGTAAGATACACCTTCTACCTCTATAATAATTCTTCCGGGAGTTACAGGAGCAACGAAACCTTCTGGAGCACCTTTCCCTTTACCCATACGAACCTCAGCAGGTTTCTTAGTAATAGGTTTATCAGGAAATATTCTGATCCAGATTTGTCCTTGACGTTGCATATAACGAGTAACAGCGATACGGGCAGCTTCTATTTGGCGACCAGTAATCCATTTTGTTTGTAACGTTTTGATACCGAAAGAACCGAACGCCAGCTGATTACCTCTTTGAGCAAAGCCTCTCATACGGCCTTTTTGCTGTCTTCTGAATTTTGTCTTTTTAGGTTGTAACATGATTTGTTAAATTCAAATTCGTTTCTATAAGTTATTTCTTTCTATTTCTGAAGTTTCTACGTCCACCGCGATCATTGTTATTATGGCGATTGTTAGAATCTTTAGCGTTTGTAAATTGTGGAGCGAGGTCACGTTTACCGTAAACTTCACCACGACATATCCAAACTTTTATACCAATAATACCAACTTTAGTGAGGGCTTCAGCATGGCAGTAGTCGATATCTGCGCGGAAAGTATGAAGAGGAGTACGTCCTTCTTTGTACATTTCAGAGCGAGCCATTTCTGCGCCGTTAAGACGACCAGAGCAAAGCACTTTGATACCTTCTGCACCCATACGCATTGTTGATGCGATTGCCATTTTCACTGCACGGCGGTATGCGATTTTGCCTTCAACTTGGCGAGCGATGTTATTGGCTACGATAACAGCGTCTAGGTCTGGGCGTTTTACCTCAAAGATATTGATTTGAATATCTTTATCAGTAATTTTCTTCAGTTCTTCTTTCAACTTATCAACCTCTTGTCCACCCTTACCGATGATAAGACCGGGGCGAGCCGTGCAGACAGTGATAGTAACAAGTTTTAAAGTACGTTCTATAATGATTCTTGATAGACTGGCTTTAGCTAGACGGGCATTGAGATATTTACGAATTTTGCTGTCTTCAAGTAGTGTATCACCGTAGTTATCACCACCATACCAGTTAGAATCCCAACCGCGTATAATACCTAGGCGGTTGCTAATCGGATTTGTTTTTTGTCCCATCTTGCTTAGTCTTGATTTTCGTTATTAATTTTTGTATCAACAAACAACGTTACATGATTTGAACGTTTACGAATACGATATCCGCGTCCTTGAGGAGCGGTACGCAATCTTTTAAGCATGCGAGCTGAGTCAACAGAGACTGAGCTAACATATAGATTACCATTTTCTGCTTTTTGCTCTGTTTTTTGTTCCCAGTTAGCGATAGCAGATCTAAGTAATTTTTCCATTCTTCCAGAAGCCTCTTTAGTAGAGAATTTAAGTACGCTAAGAGCACGGTTAACTTCCATACCGCGAATCATGTCAGCCACAAGGCGCATTTTGCGAGGTGAAGTTGGTACGTTATTCAATTTAGCGAAATAAACAGACTTAAGGGCTTCTTTTCTATTTTCGGCAGATATTCTTTTTCTTGCACCCATTTTTATTTCTTTTTTTTTATTTACGAATTAATTTCAACGGGTAATAATTATTTCTTTTTACCACCGTGTCCGCGGAAGTTACGAGTAGGAGAAAACTCACCTAGTTTGTGACCAACCATATTTTCGGTTACGTAGACAGGGATAAATTTATTACCGTTATGAACTGCAATTGTATGACCAACGAAATCAGGTGAAATCATTGAAGCACGTGCCCAGGTTTTAACGACAGTTTTTTTGCCGCTTTCATTCATATCAAGCACTTTTTTCTCTAATTTCAGGTTGATGTATGGTCCTTTTTTTAATGAACGACTCATATTATTTACTGTTCTTTAATGGTTTATTTTTTCTTTCTTTCAATTATGTATTGGCTAGATTGCTTTTTAGGCGCGCGAGTTTTCTTACCCTTAGCCAATAGACCTTTACGAGAACGTGGGTGTCCACCAGATTGACGACCTTCACCACCACCCATTGGGTGATCAACAGGGTTCATAGCCACACCACGTACGCGAGGACGACGTCCTAACCAACGAGAGCGACCTGCTTTACCTGATCTTTCAAGAGCGTGATCACCATTTCCAACAGTACCAATAGTAGCACGACAAGTGCCAAGTACTTTGCGCACTTCGCCTGAAGGTAATTTAATAATTACATACTTATCTTCGCGCGAAACGATTTGCGCGAAAGTACCTGCAGAACGAACTAATGCAGCTCCTTGACCTGGACGAAGTTCAATATTATGAACTACAGTACCAAGAGGGATATTCTTCATAGGTAATGCATTACCAACCTCAGGTGCAGCATTTTCACCTGAAAGAATAACTTGACCAACTTGCAATCCATTAGGTGCAAGAATGTAGCATTTCTCACCATCAGCATAAAAAAGTAAAGCTATACGAGCCGAACGATTAGGATCGTACTCGATAGTTTTAACTGTAGCTGGGATAGCGTCTTTGCTACGTTTGAAATCAATTACTCTATATTTTCTCTTGTGTCCTCCACCGATGTAACGCATTGTCATTTTACCGACATGGTTACGACCGCCTGATTTAGAGAAACCTCCTACAAGAGATTTTTCTGGAGCACTCGCAGTAATTGAGTCGAATGCACCAATAATTTTATGTCTCTGCCCCGGTGTTATCGGGTTTAATTTACGTACAGCCATTTTTCTTTATTAAATGTTGCTATAAAAATCTATTGTATCTCCTTCTTTCAACGTTACGATTGCTTTTTTATAAGTAGCAGTCAAACCGTTGATCATGCCAGCTTTTGTGTAGCGGCTTTTTTTCTTTCCGTGATAGTTTGATGTATTAACATCGATAACTGTCACATCATATAACTCTTCAACAGCTTGTTTGATTTGCAATTTGTTTGCACAATGTTGCACTTGGAAGCCAAATCTGTTGAATTTTTCGCTAATATTCGTCATCTTCTCAGTGACGATTGGTTTAATGATAATTGCCATTTTTCTTACTCCTATACATTAAAGTGTTGATCAATTCCGGCAAGTGTTGCTTCTGTCAACACTAAAGCATTACAATTAAGAATTGTATAAGTGTTTAATTCCGAAACAGTTATCACGTTCGCCTTTTCAATATTTCTAGCTGACAAATATACGAATTTATTAGCTTCTGGTAAAATCACTAGAGATTTTTTTCCTTCAATCTTAAGATTATTAACCATTAACAAGAAATCTTTCGTTTTTGGTGCATCAAACAGTATAGTATCCACAACTACAATCTCTTCTCTTGCAGCTTTATAAGCTAATGCAGATTTACGAGCAAGTTGTTTAAGTTTTCTGTTTAGTTTGAAGTTGTAGTCGCGTGGTTTTGGACCGAACACGCGAGCACCACCAACTAATACTGGTGAGTTAATATCACCACGGCGAGCACCACCACCACCTTTTTGACGTCCAAGTTTCTTAGTAGAACCAGACATTTCTGAACGTTCTTTAGATTTGTGAGTACCTTGACGTTGGTTTGCCAAATATTGTTTTACATCTAAATAAATAGCGTGATCATTTGGCTCAATACCGAAGATAGAATCGTTCAATGTAACTTTTCTTCCGGTATCTTCTCCTTTTATGTTATATACACTAAGTTCCATTATTTTTCAATTAATACGATTGAACCTTTAGCTCCAGGCACAGATCCTTTTACAAGAAGAAGATTGTGCTCAGCCATTACTTTAATCACTTGTAGGTTTTGCATGGTAACTCTGTCGCCACCAGTACGTCCACCCATACGCATACCCTTAAATACTCTTGAAGGGTATGAAGATGCACCCAAAGAACCTGGTGCACGAAGGCGGTTGTGTTGACCGTGTGTGCTTTGACCTACACCACCGAAACCGTGGCGTTTTACAACACCTTGGTGTCCTTTACCTTTAGAAGTACCAACTACATCAACCCAATCGTTTTCTTCGAATAGATCTACTGTAATTGCATCGCCCAATTTGAATTCACCTTCGAATCCTTTGAATTCGATAAGGTTACGTTTAGGAGTAGTGCCCGATGCAGCAAAATGTCCTTTTTCAGCCTTATTGGTACGTTTCTCTGTTTTGTCTTCAAAACCTAGTTGAAGAGCCTCATAACCATCTTTTTCGATAGTTTTGATTTGAGTAACGACGCAAGGACCTACTTCAATAACAGTACATGGAAGGCTTTTACCTTCTGCACTGAACACGGAAGTCATTCCGATTTTTTTTCCAATTAATCCTGGCATTTTTATAAAAATTATATAATACAAAATGGTTATTGGCTAAGTATTGGCTCTGGGTAAAGCTTACTTAGCGTAACCAAAAAAATAAATTTACGAAACTTTGATCTCTACTTCAACACCTGAAGGCAACTCTAATTCCATAAGAGCATCGACAGTTTTAGTAGTTGAGCTATAAATATCAATTAATCTTTTATAAGAAGATAGTTGAAATTGCTCACGTGATTTTTTGTTTACGAAAGTAGAACGGTTAACAGTAAAGATACGTTTGTGAGTTGGCAATGGAATTGGACCCGATACTACTGCACCTGCAGCTTTAACTGTTTTAACGATTTTCTCAGCTGATTTATCAACGAGATTGTGATCGTAAGATTTTAGTTTGATTCTAATTTTTTGGCTCATTTTTTTTGAGTTTGTTTTTAGTTTGTTATTTTTTTGTTTGGAGTTAAGAATCATTTGCTAACTCCAAAAGATATATAATACAAACTATTAGCCTTGCACAATTGCAAAGCTAATAGTTAATTAATTCTTATAGAAGATCTACACGACCTTTAGCTTCCTCTACAACAGCTTTAGCGATTGATGAAGATACCTCAGCATAGTGAGAGAATTCCATTGATGAAGTAGCACGACCAGAGCTGATAGTACGAAGCGCGGTAACATATCCGAACAATTCAGATAGTGGCACTTTAGCTTTTACGATACGTGCACCAGTACGGCTAGATTCCATACCTTCTACTTGACCACGACGTTTGTTCAAGTCACCAATTACATCACCCATAGACTCCTCAGGAGTAACTACTTCTAGTTTCATAATAGGTTCCATCAAAACTGGGCGAGCTTTAGCACAAGCATTTTTGAATGCAAATTGAGCACAAAGTTCGAATGAAAGTTGATCTGAATCGACTGCGTGGAATGAACCATCAGTAAGAACAACTTTAAGTGTATCAAGAGGGAAACCAGCAAGCACACCATTTTTCATTGCCATTTGGAAACCTTTTTGAATAGATGGGATATATTCTTTAGGGATGTTACCACCTTTTACTTCATCTACAAATTGAAGTGCGCCTTCGAAACCTTCATCAACTGGACCAACTTTAACGATGATATCAGCAAATTTACCACGACCACCAGATTGTTTTTTGTAAACTTCGCGAAGGTCAACTGTATCAGCGATAGCCTCTTTGTAAGATACTTGAGGACGACCTTGATTACATTCAACTTTAAATTCGCGTTTCAAACGGTCGATAATAATTTCAAGGTGAAGCTCACCCATACCTGAGATTACAGTTTGACCTGATTGTTCTTCAGTTTTCACTGTAAACGTTGGATCTTCTTCTGCAAGTTTAGCAAGACCGATACCAAGTTTATCAAGGTCAGCTTGAGACTTAGGCTCAACAGCTATACCGATAACTGGATCTGGGAAGTCCATTGATTCAAGTACAATTGGGCTATCTTCATTACAAAGAGTATCACCAGTACGGATATCTTTAAATCCAACACCTGCACCAATATCACCTGCTGCAATTTCTTCAACTGGGTTTTGTTTGTTTGAGTGCATTTGGAAGATACGAGAGATACGTTCTTTTTTAGAAGTACGAGAGTTGAACACGTAAGAACCAGCAGCAAGTCTACCTGAATATACACGGAAGAAGCAAAGACGACCTACATAAGGGTCAGTTGCAATTTTAAATGCAAGAGCAGTTAAAGGCTCTGATTCGTCTGGTTTACGAGAAATTTCAACTTCTGGATCATTCAATGAAGTACCAATAGTTTCTGGAGTATCAAGTGGTGAAGGAAGATATTGACAAACAGCATCCAAAAGAGGTTGTACACCTTTGTTTTTGAAAGAAGAGCCCAAGATGATTGGGTTAATTTCCATTGCGATTGTACCTTTACGGATTGCAGCACGAATTTCTTCTACAGTAATAGTAGAAGCATCTTCGAAATATTTTTCCATTAAAGTGTCGTCAATAGAAGCTAAAGTTTCGAGCATTTTATCTCTCCACTCTTCCGCTTCATCAAGCAATTCAGCTGGGATTTCTTCGACATCATAGTCAGCACCCATTGACTCATTGTGCCAATAGATAGCTTTCATTGTGATAAGATCGACGATACCAGCAAATTTTTCTTCAGCACCGATAGGAATTTGGATTGGGCAAGGGTTAGCTCCTAATACAGTTTTGATTTGAGAAACTACATCATAGAAGTTAGCACCCGAGCGGTCCATTTTATTTACGTAACCAATACGAGGCACGTTATATTTGTCGGCTTGACGCCAAACTGTTTCAGATTGAGGTTCAACACCACCAACAGCACAGAATGTAGCCACGGCACCGTCAAGGATACGAAGAGAACGCTCTACCTCAACAGTAAAGTCAACGTGTCCCGGAGTGTCAATTAAGTTCATTTTATACTGTTTACCATCATAATTCCAGCGAGTTGTAGTAGCTGCAGAGGTGATAGTAATACCACGTTCTTGTTCTTGAGCCATCCAGTCCATAGTAGCAGCACCATCGTGCACCTCACCAATTTTGTGAGTAAGACCTGTGTAGAACAAAATACGTTCTGAAGTGGTAGTTTTACCGGCATCGATATGCGCCATGATACCGATATTACGAGTTAATGATAAATCGTGTTTAGCCATTTTTTTATAAATTTTTTACCTTAAATATTAGAAACGGAAGTGCGCAAATGCACGGTTAGCTTCAGCCATACGGTGTATCTCTTCTTTACGTTTGAATGCACCACCTTGACTATTGAAAGCATCAACTATTTCTGCAGCGAGCTTGTCAGCCATAGAGCGACCAGCACGTTTGCGTGAATAAAGAATAAGGTGTTTCATTGAGATAGATTCTTTGCGGCTAGGGCGAATCTCTGTTGGAACTTGGAAAGTAGCACCACCAACACGACGAGATTTAACCTCTACTTGTGGAGTGATATTTTCAAGAGCTTTCTTCCATATTTCAAGAGCAGATTTCTCTTCGTTAGGAAGTTTGTTTTTCACGATTTCAAGAGAATCGTAAAAGATGTTGAAGGCGATTGATTTTTTGCCATCATACATTAGGTGATTTACAAATTGTGTCACCTGAACTTCGTTAAAAACTGGATCTGGAAGGATCACGCGTTTTTTTGGAGTTGATTTTCTCATTTTTTCAAATGTTTTGTTTTGCATTTGGTTGTTCTGTCTTCAAAAAGCATCTTTATGCTAATTTACTCAACCTTCATCTACCAAATATCAAAAACCTGTTAATTAAATTGTTTAATTAAAACAAGAACTCTAATCTTTAGAGTTGTTTAGAAAGAAGTGGTTATTATTTTTTCTTAGCTGGAGCTGCACCTGCTTTAGGGCGTTTAGCACCATACTTAGAACGACGTTGTGTACGACCAGCAACACCTGCTGTATCAAGAGTACCACGAACAATGTGATAACGTACACCTGGCAAGTCTTTTACACGACCACCACGTACAAGTACGATCGAGTGCTCTTGTAGGTTGTGACCTTCACCTGGGATGTAAGCATTCACCTCTTTTGAATTTGTTAAACGTACACGTGCTACTTTACGCATAGCCGAGTTTGGCTTTTTAGGCGTTGTAGTGTAAACACGAACACAAACCCCACGACGTTGTGGACATGAGTCCAACGCTGGAGATTTACTGTTGTCTTCGAGACTAACCCTTCCTTTTCTAACTAATTGTTGAATTGTAGGCATTTCTTTCTGTTTTTGATTTTTATTCTACTTATATTCTTTTTCCCATAATTTGGGGCTGCAAAGTTACGACTTTTTTTTTGAATAACAATGCAATAGCTATATTTTTTTCAAAATTTTCTTTATTTGGCAACATTAACGGAGATTATCAAACATAAATATTAAATAATTGAACACTACTCCGCCCTATTATTAAAAGGGACTTCAATATTTTTAGAATATAAAAAAATGCAATTCCAAAAGAGCATCTATTAAAACCCCATAAACTAAAATCCACCAACAAACCATCGTTTTTTACCATTATAATATATAAGGAGACTTCTTATACCTTTGCAAAATAAATAATAATTAGGGTAAAGAAGCAAGAATGTAGAGTACGATTGAGATGACTTCTAAAAACTCCGCGAATAAAATTAAATTAACAATATTAAAATCCAAAAACTATTCTTTTGCGATATTTTTGATCCTTATTAGCTTATTTTACCTCTTATATTACTCATTTGACCTGCTATGATAATCAATATTTTTATCAAAGTAAATAAACAACATTAAAATATCAAATAAAAGTAGTATCTTTGCAGTGCAAAATAACACAACCTATATTATGTGGAATATTACAACAAAAGAGTTAAAAAGTTTTTTTTCGACACCTACGGGATATATTGTCATTGGATTATTTCTGATTGGAACAGCGTTATTTCTATGGGTCTTTCCTGGAGAATATAATATTCTAAACAGCGGATATGCTAATTTAAATGGGCTATTTGTTTTGGCACCATGGTTATATCTATTTCTGTGCCCAGCAATTACGATGCGACTCTTTGCCGAGGAGCGAACATCGGGCACGATGGAACTATTGCTTACAAAACCCACAAAAAAATGGAATATAGTAATCGGTAAAGCATTAGCTGGTTGGCTACTTGTAATCATCGCACTTTTACCTACTATAATATGGTATGTATCTGTTTATATACTTGCGGAGCCGATGGGAAACATTGACAGCGGAGCATTTTGGGGGTCGTGGTTCGGACTCATTTTACTAGCAATGGTATATACATCGGTAGGCATTGTGGGATCTGCATTGAGCAAAAATCAGATAATTGCATTTATCATCTCTGCCTTGCTTTGCTTTATTCTTTTTTATGGATTTGAACTATTAGGCTCTATGTTCTCTGGTTCAACGGCATATATATTAAAAGGATTTGGAGTAAAAGCGCATTACGAATCGATGGCTCGAGGCGTGATAGATAGTAGAGACATTATGTATTTTATAACAATATCTGTTGTGATACTATGGTTTTGCAAAAAAAGCATTAATAAATAATTAGATAGATAGATAGATAGATAGATAGATAGATAGATAGATAGATAGATAGATAGATAGATAGATAGATAGATAGATAGATAGATAGATAGATAGATAGATAGATAGATAGATAGACGCTTCGAATACAAACTAATAAAAGGAGACAAAAACAGTTCCAAAAACTCTTCAACAATTTTAGCAACACATTATTTAAGAAAAGAAAAAAAATATGAAAAGACCACTTATATTAATTTCTAACGACGACGGATTTAGAGCTCGTGGAATAAACGAATTAACAGAGATAGCAAAAAAATATGGCGATGTAGTAGTAGCCGCACCAAGCGGACCACGATCGGCACAATCAGGCGCATTAACAATAGAAACTCCAGTGTGGGTGAAGAAATATTACGAAGGTGAGGGGGTAACCAAATACTCTATCAATGGCACCCCTGCCGACTGCGTAAAACTTGCAATTGCCCAACTACTAGATGATCGTAAACCTGACTTGGTATTGACTGGTATCAACCACGGATCAAACGCAAGCATCAACGTTATATACTCAGGCACAGTAGGTGCTGCACTAGAGGGGTGTATACACGGAATACCATCTATAGCATTCTCGTTGTGCACACACGATGAAGAGGCAGATTTTTCGACTGCACTACCCTGTTTCGACAATCTAATTAAACAAGTACTGGCAGATGGATTACCAACAGGGGTATGTTTGAATGTAAACGCACCAACTGGAGATATAAAAGGTGTGCGAGCTTGCCGACAAGCAGCTGGCGTGTGGGAGAAGGATTTTGTAAAGACATCAGCCCCTCGTCCGCTCGACTATTACTGGCTTGTGGGCGACTTTAAAAATACAGACACAGAAGATATTAATGCCGACCAAACTGCTGTGGAAAATGGATATATCACAGTTGTGCCAATCAAACCAGATATGACAGCCAACAGCGCATTAGAATTTTGCAAAAGGTATGAAAAATAGTTTAGATAAAATTTGGATTGGGTTAGCACTTGGCGTAATAATGCCAGTTGTTTTCGGCTGGTTCTTTATCGAAAGCAGCTATAGCGGCACAATGTCTTTTAGCGGCATTATAAATTTTATGAGTAGCAACAGTATGATAATTAAATTTATATTCATTGCCATACTGCCCAATATGGGAGGCGTGTTTGTACTAAATTCGCTTGAAATGTGGAACGCCTGCAAAGGTATGTTTGCCGCAATAGGATTATACATTTTAATATGTGGTACATTCCTAATAATAAACGCATTCTGATAAAATCATATTAACGTATGAGATATTTTATAATAGCAGGAGAAGCCTCTGGTGATTTGCACGGAAGTAATTTAATCACCGCGATAAGAGAGAGAGATAAAAAAGCTGAATTTATCTTTCTAGGGGGCGATTTGATGAGCAAAGCAGCTTGCTCCGCTCCTCTTGTTCATTATAGAGAGATGGCATTTATGGGTTTTATTAATGTAATAGCTCATCTGCCTCAGATTATCACAAATGGCAAAAAGGCACAAAAGGCTCTGCTGGAATTTGTACCTGACAAAGTAATATTAATAGACTATCCCGGGTTTAATCTTAAATTTGCAAAATTTGTCAAACAAAACCTGCCTACAGCCGAAATAAACTACTACATAGCCCCCAAACTTTGGGTGTGGAAAGAGTATCGTATCAAGAAAATCAAGCGAAATATTGATAAGATGTATACCATCTTCCCATTTGAGACCAACTATTTCAATAAACTGGGGTATAATGTTACATACGTTGGCAACCCTACGGTTGAATCTGTTACAAAATTCAAAAGCGAACCATTTAATAAAGAGGAGTTTTTAGAGAACAACAACCTCGAGAGCAAACCCATCATTGCGCTACTATCAGGGAGCCGAAAACAGGAGATAAGATCGTGTCTGCCCACTATGGCACAACTAGCCGAACAATTTACCGATTACCAATTTGTTGTTGCAGCCGCACCAGGCATCGCCCCAGAATACTATAAAAATCTAACTACTAACAACGTAAGCATCGTGTACGAAAATACATATGCACTATTGAGTGTGGCACAATACGCTATAGTAAATTCGGGTACAGCCACACTAGAGACTGCACTATTCCAAGTGCCACAAGTAGTTGTATACAACGTATTTGGTGGCAGACTAGCGATGCTACTGAAATCAATCTTCATCAAAACAAAATTTGTATCGCTTGTAAATATCATTGCACAGAAAGAGGTGGTTAAAGAGCTATTGGCACATAATTTTACACTAGAAAATATGACCAAGGAACTACAAAAAATAATTACTTCAGAGAACTACAAAAACAAGATGATAACTAACTATCAATCAATAGCTGCCGAACTAGGAGAAAGCAATGCTGCAAAAAAAATTGCATTTTTTTTATGTGATGGTGCAACAAAAACAACATAAAAAGCATCTACATAATAGAGAGAGATCGTAGTGAGGTGCTAACACCCATTTTTTCACATATTTAGCCACAAAAACAAATATGTTATAAATGAAACCTCAGAGTGACAAGAACATATATATAAACGACATAATTGAAGGCTGCAAGAGGGGTGATTTAAGTGCGCAGAAAACTCTATATGAGACATATGCTAAACAAATGACTACACTCTGTATGCGCTATATCAGCAACAGAGAACAGGCAATCAACATTATGCACGATTCATTTATCCATATTTTTACGGTAATAAAAAGTTTCGAAGGGAAAGGATCATTTGACGGGTGGATAAAACGGATATTTGTCAACCAATCACTACAATTTTTAAGAAAGAAAGACCTACTCCGAGATAGTGGCGACCTAGAAATAGCTCAAACTACAGTAGCAAACGATACGGCAAGTGCGTTAGACACCATTTCTGCCAACGAAATTATGGCTGAAATTGCCAAACTGTCTCATTTAAACCGCACAGTATTCAACTTATACGCATTAGAGGGCTACTCACACAAAGAGATAGCCAAAGAATTAAATATAAATGTAGCCACGACACGGTCTATATACCTACGAACAAGAAATATTCTACAGAAAAGACTAACAGAGAATGGAATTAGATAATTTTGAAAAGAGACTAGCTGAAAAATTGGACAATTTTGACCCTCAACTTCCTGTTGATGATTGGTCGCAAATCGAAGCCAAACTATCACAACCAAATAAAAAAGTTGTGATACCGATATTTATCGGCTCACTCCGAAAAAAAATAGCAGTTGCAGCGTCAATTGCGCTTATTATTGGAGTTGGATTATCTATCTTATTTATTTCAGATAATAATAAAATAGAGATAGCAAGCGAAAATATTGTTACTTCTAATAACAATAGCAACAATATAAATAATGAATACAGCAGTGATAATAGATCAATCTCTGATAATAATGAGATGATAAGCATTGATACTGTTAATATCCAACCAATTAACCAAAAAAAAGGGAATATATTAGCACAAACCACTCCAGCGATAAATAGAAAAGAAAATAGAGATAAAAGCGATAAAACCAATTTTAAGGCGAGTTTAGATTATGAAATAAAGAGAGGAGATGATAGAATAAAGGGGGATGGTGAAAGACGGGAGAGAAGAGATGATGGTATGGATATCAACAAAAGTAATATTAGCAAAGATAATACTAAACGAGATGAGGATAATGGTGCTAGAGTGAGGGCGAAAGGAGATATTGCAGAGGAGAAGAGGAATACAAAAGAGGCAGCTACAGAAAACGAAAATCGCGCATCGCAAACAGATATCAAACAAGAGAATAAGAGACAATTAACACCTGAAGAGGCGGAACAGATGATGCATCAAATCAACAGAGAAAAAGAGGCTGAGATATTAGGCACAACAAACCGTGTTGCCCAATTGATAAAACCAGAGATCAATATGCAACTATTAGCATCAATAAATCCTGTTGAGAATAGCTCAGTAGAGACATTTGATACTAAGCCACTAATGATGAGTCCATCTTCTACGTCATCAACATATGATGTTGCACAAACTACTACTACAGACATAATCACCAACCACAAACTCCCATTTACACTAGGGTTGCAGGTGGGTATAAGTCTGAACAAATGGATAGTAGTTCACACAGGGGCTGAATATACTGGACTTAACTCATACTACACCACCTCGTCGACTGACGCAAACAGCTATTACATAGAGCAGCAAAAACTGCATTACATCGGTGTGCCAGTAAAATTATCTTTTGTACTGTGGAGCAATAATTGGGTTAATGTATACACATCTGTAGGGGCAAAAGCCGATTGGCTTGTATATGGAAACTTAGAGAAAAAGAGCTATGACGACAGCGGTACATTGTTAAGTGGCAATTCCTCAAAACTTAGCAATAAATACACCCCACTATGGTCGTACAACGCAAATATCGGTACATCGATAAAACTCCACAAAGCAGTAAGATTTTATTTAGAACCATCGTATATATATTATCATATCGGAGAAAACAACAGACAACCAGAGAGTTACATAACCGAGTCGCAACATAACTTCATACTCGAGGGAGGTATCAGATTTACCTTTTAGAGAAATAATTTCGTAATAGCCAATAAAATACAGATGATAAAAAGACGCCTACAACGCTAAATATCAAATCGTTGATATTAAAACCACGATATGGCAGCCACATCTGCGAAAATTCGAGAGCTACAGCAACAATTACGCCTAAAAAGATCCACAAAAGCGGTTTGCAGGCATCTTTTAGGAGAATTTTGCCAACAATAAGCCACGGAGTATAGACTAAAATATGCAAAAGATAGTCGCCACGAAATCCGACAATAAAAGTATTATTAATCTTCACAGAGCCGTCGCCCAGAGGCATCAGCATCAAAATAAAAAGTATTACAAGATATAAAATTGAGGCGATATATAGTATTTTTTTCATTGACATAGGGGTTAGATAAGAAGATTTTTAATGATATGCAAAGGTAAGATTTTTTTCGCAATACGAGATAAATAAATAGAAAAATATTAGTCTGAGAGAGAATAAAATTGGCTTGCAGAAAAAATTTACAAAAAAAAGTCAAAACTCTTTGGTAATCAAAAAAAAAGTCGTAAATTTGCAGACTGAAAAAATATAGTATTCACTTTAACCATTTTAGGAGGACCAAGGTATAGCTAAAAGAGTTATAATCAAGGAGGATAAGCACAGAATCAACCACAATATACGTGGTACACAAGAGGTGCGCCTCGTAGGCGATAATGTAGAGCAACGCGTATATTCTATAGGCGAGGCGATGCAATTGGCGGACAGTTTGGAGCTAGATTTAGTAGAAATCTCACCAAATGCGGCTCCACCAGTGTGTAAAATAGTAGATTACAAGAAATTTTTGTATCAACTAAAAAAGCGCGATAAAGAGATCAAAGCCAAAGCGGTGAAAACCGTATTGAAAGAGATTCGTTTCGGACCTCAAACTGATGCTCACGACTATAACTTCAAGTTGAAACACGCTGAGGGTTTCTTGAAAGATGGATGTAAAGTGAAAGCTTATGTATTTTTCAAAGGTCGTTCAATTTTATTCAAAGAGCAAGGTGAAGTATTGCTATTGAGATTTGCAAACGACTTAGAAGAGATTGCAAAGGTAGATTCACTACCAGTATTAGAGGGAAAGCGTATGATTATTATGCTATCACCTAAATCAAAAAAGTAAACGTTTTTACTAATTAAAATATTAACAAAATGCCAAAAATTAAGACTAATTCCGGTGCCAAAAAGAGGTTTGCCCTTACCGGAACAGGAAAAATTAAACGTAAACATGCGTTCAAAAGTCACATCTTGACTAAAAAAACACTTAAACAAAAACGTAATTTAACTCACACAGGCTTAGTAGCTAGTGTTGATGAAAACAACGTTAAGTCTCTTTTGGGATTGAGATAACTAAAAACCCAGTTTATTAAAATTTTTCTATTTTAGTGATTAACCGAATGCACAGCTAATAAGATTCTAAAAAAGAACGCTGACATTCAAAAAATTAAAAATTATGCCAAGATCAGTAAATCACGTTGCTTCAAGAGCAAAACGTAAAAGAATTCTTAAATTAACTCGCGGTTACTTTGGTGCTCGTCGCAATGTATGGACAGTAGCTAAAAACACGTGGGAAAAAGGTTTGCAATATGCATACCGCGACCGTAAAGCTAAAAAACGTAACTTCCGCGCATTGTGGATTCAACGTATCAACGCAGCAGCTCGCCTAGAGGGTATGTCATATTCACAACTAATGGGTGCACTACACAAAGCAGGTATCACAATGAACCGTAAAGTTCTTGCTGACCTAGCGATGAATCACCCAGAAGCTTTCAAAGCTATAGTAACTAGAGCAAAAAACAACTAATATCATATATCTGCAAACCTTGAGTTTGCTCAACAATGATTAAGTTAAAGATAAAAAACCATCACGAGTGAGTCATCACTTAATGATGGTTTTTTATTTAGTGGTACACCTAGTTATATATATGTGGGGGGCTCCAAAACCTCAAAAGAAAAAAATTAAATTAATAAAATAAGACGGAGGCTAATTTAAGAAGTCCGCTAAGATGAATTTATGAAAATTACATTTTTAGGTACAGGCACCTCTACTGGAGTACCAGAAGTGGGCTGCAAATGTGCAGTATGCACAAGCACAGATAAGAGAGATAATCGTTTGCGCACGTCGTTGTTAGTAGAGATTGATGATATAAGAATATTGCTTGACTGCGGTCCTGACTTTCGCCAACAGATGATGGATATAGATTTTAGGAAATTAGATGGTGTATTGCTATCACACGAACACTACGACCACGTGGGAGGGATTGATGACTTACGACCATTTACAAGACACGGTGATATCAATATCTACTGCGAGCCAAAAGTTGCAAATGCCATTCATACCCGCATGCCCTACTGCTTTGGAGCCTCGCTCTACCCAGGAGTGCCAAAAATTAGCCTAAATGAGATAAAACCTGATGAAGATTTTTATATTGGCATAACAAAAATCACACCAATAAGAGTAATGCACGGAAAACTACCAATTTTAGGCTACCGCATTGGGAATATGGCATATCTAACAGATGCAAGTCAAATACCCGAAGAGGAGTACAAGAAACTAACAGGACTGAAAATGCTTGTAATTAGTGCATTGCGCTATAAAGAACATATATCGCATCAGAATCTAGAAGAGGCACTAGCACAGGCCGAACGCATTGGAGCCGATAAAACATACTTCATTCATATGTCGCACGATATTGGGTTGCACGATAATACAAATGCTACCCTACCAAAAAATATAACCCTCAGTTACGATGGGCTCGTAATCGAGGGTTAATGATCTAATATCAGTCAGAGTAATAGATTTACACTCTAGTTATTAACGATTTAAGCACTTCAAATGTGCGCTGTGGCGCATCAGTAAAGAAGTCGAAATACTGAGCGGTATTATTATGCACCATACCCGGAGTATCACTCACTACGCGCAAACTCATAAAAGGAGTGTTGCGCATATGGCAAACTTGCGCCATTGCAGCACTCTCCATATCGACAGCCAGTACATTTGGGAATTTCGCTTTGATAGATTGCAAAGTAGGTAAGTCAGATATAAACTGATCGCCTGTACAAATCAACCCCACATATAATCTGTTTACATCAAGTGAATTAACTACATCCAGCAATTCATTTGAAGCCGAAAAATATAGAGGCAAACCTTGCACCTGTCCCCACTCTCCTTCGCCACACCACATATCGTGATAACAAGTTGAACTACCCACTACCACATCACCTGGCTGCATTCCATCACCTACACCACCAGCCACACCACTGTTAATTATATAGCTAGGTTTCTCCTCTGCAATAAGCGAGCTAACTTGCACCGCTGCATTTACTTTGCCAATACCGCATCGAGCCAACACAATTTCATTATTTGCAACAATACCTCGTTTGCACTTAAAACCATTCAAAAGATACTCAGTTGGATTTTCTAGAACATGGCTAACCAACTCATATTCACTATCCATTGCAACTACTATTACTATTTTTTTCATATTTCTTATAATTTAGAATTAGAACGAAATTAATAACCCAATATTTTCAGCATTGATTTATACGATTGCTCTTTGGCAAAGAGCTTAGTGAAATACTCACCATCTTCATCTTTGTCAATAACCACTAGTTTTGGTCCAGGTATCAAACAGTGCTGAATACCACCATATCCGCCAAGACTCTCTTGGTATGCACCCATATGGAAGAAACCAACATATTGATCGTCGCCCTCGTGGATTTTCGGCATAAAGACAGCGTTTGAGTGCGCCTCTGCATTATAATAATCCTCAGAATCGCAAGTAAGTCCACCAAGATTAACACGCTCATACTCAGAGTTCCAGTTGTTAATCGCAAGAAGAACATAACGCTGATTAAGTCCCCAAGTATCAGGGAGCGTAGTCATAAACGACGAGTCGATCATATTCCATTTTTCTCTATCATTCTGTTGTTTTTGATTGACAATGCTATATAACATCGCACCACTCTCGCCCACCGTATAGCTACCAAACTCAGTATAAATTTTAGGTTCTGGCACACCATTATTTTGACAAACAGTTTTCACTTGCGCCACAATTTCCTCCACCATATACTCATAATCGAACAGGAAATCAAGATGTTGTTGTATTGGCATACCGCCACCAATGTTAAGTGAATCAAGTTCAGGACAAATCTTACGCAACTCGCAGTAGAGATTAACCGACTTGATTAACTCATTCCAATAATAGGCAGTATCGCGGATACCAGTATTCACAAAGAAGTGGAGCATCTTGAGATTTACATTCGGATCGTTTTGGATACGCTCTTTATAATAAGGTATAATATCATTAATACGAATACCCAGACGCGAAGTATAGAACTCAAACTTCGGTTCCTCTTCAGATGCGATACGAATACCTACAGAGAATTTATTCTTAGTAGTATCAAAAAGATCAAGTTCGAATTTATTATCTAGGATAGGCACAACGTTTTTAAAACCGCGAGCCATCAGGTTTTGTATATTCTCCACATACTGAGGGCGTTTGAATCCATTGCACAAAATAAATGTATCAGGGTTTAGATTACCTGAATCGTGGAGCGATTCGAGAATATTAATATCAAAAGCTGAAGAAGTTTCGATATTTGCGTTACTTTTCAGCACCTCCTCCATAATAAAAGAGAAGTGCGAGCTCTTAGTGCAATAGCAGTAGTTATAGTCAGCAGAATAGTCCACCTTTGCCATTGCCACATTAAACATACGACGTGCTTTTTGAATATTTTCAGCTATCTTAGGGAGATAACAAATTCTTAAAGGCGTGCCATATTGTTTGATAATATCCATCAGCGGAATATCAAACCACTCCAATTCACCATCTTCTACAGTAAATTCCTCGTTTGGCATCTCAAATGCCTGTTGAATTAAATCTATATATTTCGTCTTCATAAACAAACAGTTACATTATTAGAAACAAATAAAATAAATCTATTTTAATTACTTTCTCAAATTTTTCGCAATCTAAATTAATTAAATCGCAAAA
This sequence comes from bacterium, assembly GCA_044433285.1. GTDB lineage: Bacteria > Bacteroidota > Bacteroidia > Bacteroidales > Paludibacteraceae > Aphodosoma. Next base: position 28,952 of record JAWXTU010000002.1, read on the forward strand.
AAAATTAGCAAGTAACAAAAGCGGATGCAAAGGTAACTATTTTTTCTTAATTAGCAAAGTATAAGGCAAAAAAAGAGTATTAATCCGATATTGGATTAATACTCTAATAAAAAGTTGAGTCAGAAAAGCGTGAAATTTACAAATTTACGTGCAAAACCCGCTATTCTAGATCACGAAGAATCTATTTATTAATAATTTCTGCGAAAACCGTTGTCTCTTCTTTGGTAACCATTGTTTGGACGTTCTTCACGTGGTTGAGCTTCGTTAACAACGATAGCACGACCTTGAACTTCAGAACCGTTCAATTGTTCAATAGCTTGTTTTGCTGCTGCATCATCATCCATTTCAACAAAACCGAACCCTTTACTGCGACCAGTAAATTTGTCTGTAATAACTCTAGCCGATGATACTTCACCATAAGCTTCAAAGATTTCTCTTAATGCCTCATCTCTCACTGCGAAAGGTAGGCTTCCAATAAAAATGTTCATTTTAAATATGTTAAAAAATATATCTGCAAAGGTACGCTAAATATTTGATATAACAATACTTTTATTAAATTATTTTTAAAAAATTTTAACCAGTTAGAAAAATAGAGTCAATCTGCCCTTATAAACGGTGCTCACGCTATATGTGGCTAGTAATAAAAAACGATCAAAGGTCTCAAAACAAGAGGAAATAGCTGATTATTTTGCTATTATATTGGATAATAACACTGTTTTCAATCAGCATTTAACATTAGTTTTGGCAATAAATCTTCTTTTTTAGTCGCCATAACTACTTAACCAACTATTTCTACCTAATCATTTATACCCCACCACAATTAACGATTAATCCATTATACTAATACTGGGCGTATTACGAAGAAAAGCGAGAAAAGTGGTTTATTACTTTTCTCGCTCTTGTTATGAGGTACCTAGCAGATTCGAACTGCTGTAGACGGTTTTGCAGACCGGTGCCTAACCGCTCGGCCAAGGTACCATATTCGCTGTTTGTTTTAGCGACTGCAAAGGTAGTACAAAATTCTATACTGACCAAATATTTTAGCTATTATTTTTCGGAATTCGCTGTTTTTTTTCATCATAATTATCTAACACACTACTATTCAAATAACTAGAAAATATTCATTCAAAAACAGACACTCGTAATTTAAAGTTTTTTTTGCAAATTCAAAAAAATGTTGTATCTTTGTGGTGCTGTAAATATATTACAATTTAATACAAAAAATAACCCAATCCAATATGTACAACATAAAACGAATAAAAATATTTATAAGTAGTGTACAACGCGAATTTGCCGAAGAAAGAACTATGCTGTGTAATTATATCAGAACTGATGCTCTTTTAGGAAAATTCTTTGAACCATTTATCTTTGAAGAATTACCTGCAATTAAAGAGTCCGCACAAAACGTCTACTTAAATGAAGTAAAATTATGCGATATTTATTTAGGAATACTTGGGAATTTATATGGATACGAAGATGAAGATGGTATTTCGCCAACAGAAAGAGAATATGACCTAGCGAGTAAATTACACAAAAGCAGACTCATATTTATAAAAAGTATAGATGAGGAAAACCGACACACTAAAGTTACAAAACTGATAAACAAGGTTGAGCGAGAAATAGTACGTAAAACTTTTGTTGATATAGAGGGGTTACGCACCTCTGTTTATGCCTCACTAATTAGACATTTAGAAGAGAAAGAACTTATTAGGTTTTCACCTTTCGATGCCTCAACTGAAAATAGAGCCACTTTAAATGACTTGGATAATGATAAAATAAAGCAATTTATCTATATGGCTCGTGCTAAACGAAATTATACGTTATCTGAACAAACTCCCCCAGAGGTACTACTAAAGCACCTTGATTTGATAAATAGTAAAAATAATATTGCAAATGCAGCACTGTTATTATTCGGAAAGAATCCACAAAAATATTTCAAGTCATCTGAAGTTAAATGTGTACAGTTCTATGGTAATCAAGTTGAAAAGCCCATGCCTTCTTATCAAATCTACAAAGGTAATGTGTTCGAACTTGTAGATCAAGCAACTAGTTTTGTAATGAGTCGCATAAATAATTGGGTAGGAACTCGCGATGATAATACCAACAGTGGATCGATTGCTACTAAGTTAGAATTACCTCTGGATGCCGTAAAAGAAGCTATAGTAAATGCTATTTGCCATAGAGATTACACTAGTCTTGCTAGTGTGCAAATAATGCTATTCAAAAATAGATTAGAAATATTAAATCCAGGTACCCTACCTTTTGGTTTATCTATCGAAAAACTTTATAAGGTTCACAAATCTCTACCAACAAACCCACTAATTGCAGATCCGATGTATCTGGCTGGATATATAGAAAAAGTTGGGACAGGAACTCTTGATATTATAAACAAATGCGTAACTCATGGATTAAAAAAACCTGAATTCTACATAGATGAAGACTTTAAAATGGTTATTTGGAGACAAGAAATAGATAACGAAAACGTCACCAATAATGTCACCAATAATGTCACCAATGATGTCACCAATGATGTCACCAATAAAGAGGAGATAGAAATAAACGAAAGACAGAAAAAAATATTTAATCTAATATTGATAAAAGAATCAATAACAATTCAACAACTATCTGAAATACTGAATGTTGCATCAAGGACAATAAAGAGAGACCTGCAAGTTTTAAAAAATAAAGGACTTATCGAACGAGTTGGAGAAAGTAAAACTGGCTACTGGAAAGCGATTTAAAATGTCACCAATGATGTCACCAATAATGTCACCAATGATGTCGCCAATAATATCACAAAAAAATCTACCGCTTTGGGTAGATTTTTTTATTCTTGCCTTGGCACATTTTCTCTTATACCTTTCAATAACAAACGGTTAAAATTGTTTTCAGCCTCGTAATAGAGATAGATTTTTTTCAATGAGAGGATTTCTGAGAGGTCTGAATAGAAAGTTTCGCTCAATTTGCATTGTTTTACTTCCTCTTTACGGATTATTTGCAACGCTTTTTCGTATTCTTGATCAGAAGAATCTTTAGTTAAACCGTGTCTCGCGGTGCGCTGTGTAGCTTTAGAATCGTCGATATTTTTCTCGTATTCATCTAAAATAAGAGTGAACGCAACAAATTCTGTCTCGGTCAAACCTAATTCACTCTTCATAAAAATGCGCTTTTGAGCACGCATTTTCTCTTTGTTTTGCATGCGATTTTGCTCTTCTGCTCTATTGGGATGAGGATCTCCTTCTCGTTGCGCCATTGCCGTAACAGAGAAGAGTATAAATAATATAAATGTAAAAAGTTTATTCATAAGCAACTTGGATAGTTATTAAGTATTAAAAATCTGCATCGGCAAGTATATCTTCTATCTGATAAAAATCCAACTCATCTAGCACAAATTCGTCGTAACTATCTTGTGCCACAATCGACTCTGTTTGGCGATAGAGCTCCTCTTGCATATTGGCAAGCTCAAAACCGCCAAAGACAATACCTACTAACACTGCCACAGCGGCTGCCGCAGAGAAAATCCACAACCCAGTTTTTTTGCGTGGTACATCAGCATTGGTAATACTCTGAACGCTCTTTTTAGATTGCTCAGAAATAATTGCTTGATCGAGCTTCTTAGAGAACTGATCGAAGTAATTATCGGGCAGTGTAAATGGAGATTTATTATTCATAAGATTCGCAATTATTCAATATAATTTTACTTGTTTATAATATATAGACTATAAAAATGAAATAAGGTTTAATCCTCCTCTTTAATAAATTGTTCAATTTTTTTTGTAGCCAGGTGATATGAGGCTTTCAGCGCACCAACTGAAGTGCCTGTAACTTCAGCAATTTCATCATATTTCATATCATCGTAGTATTTCATATTAAAAACCACACGCTGTTTTTCGGGCAATGAGAGTATCGCTCTCTGGAGTTTTTTATCCATTTCATCACCATCATAATATACATCTGCCTGCATACGCGAAATCATCAAATCTTCGTAATCAATTGAAGATGAGATATTCTTCATACGCTGCTGCGCCAAAAAAGTTAATGCCTCGTTGGTAGCAATGCGATAGAGCCAAGTGTATAATTTACTCTCTGCACGAAAAGATTCGATTGATCTCCAAGCCTTAATATATGTATTTTGCAATACATCGTCGGCATCTTCGTGCACCAGTACAATCTTACGTATGTGCCAGTACAGACGAGACTGCGACAGCTTTACAAGCTGCGAAAAGGCTCTAGATCGACTCTCTTCTGCTTGCAATAAGGGTACAATTTCCTCAATTTCTGCGTTGCTCATATTGATGATAGGACGGCTAAAAACTCCCTGCTGTCCACTTTATTATAGCTTGTTATATAACGGTGCAAATTTAATCATTTTTTTTGAATGAATTGTCAATAATTCTGATTATCTTTGCATAAAAATATAAACCCACAAAAAACATGGCAAATTTCACAAAGGGAAGCATTGAATTTTTGACTGTCGCAGTTGAATTCTGCAAGTTCATCGAAAATATCCCACAAGAGAAAGGAGACACTATCAATAAGATTTCCAAACTGTTACCTCTCATTTATCTAAAAGCATCTATGGTAGAAATAGGTGTAGTCATTTATGATGAGGAGCCTGAAAAATTTGTTGATGAGAACGATTATAATATCATTTTAGAGAGTGTAAGCGAGTTGTTTGGAGAAAAAAATCAGTATCTTACAGCCATTCACCCCGATATAGCGTTGAGCGATGAGGTAATTGTGGCTTCTATTTCTGAAGATATTGCCGATGTTTATCAATCGCTAAAGGATTTTGTATCGGCTGCTCAAATGGGAAATGAGGAGGTGATGAATGACTCTTTGATAGTATGTATCAACGACTTTAAATCATTCTGGGGCACGCGACTACTGAGTGCCGCATTAGCGGTTCATCAAGTACTTACAACATCATTCGAAAAAGAAGAAAACCCTGAAATTAACACAATCCCACTACCACTGTGATGATATATCCATCTCATATAGACAAAGAACAGGTGATACAACTACCACCCTGCTCTATCGTTGGTCAAATAAAAATTATTGATAAGCCAAGCGAGGTGAAAGATGCTGTAAAAGAGCTATATAAATGTTCGCTAATTGGATTTGACACGGAGACTAAACCATCTTTTAAAAGAGGCGAAACAAACTCTATATCGCTGCTGCAACTTGCCACAGAGGAGTGTGCATATCTGTTTAGACTAAAGATGATTGGGGAGAATGAGGATCTGAAAAAGCTGTTAGAGGATAAAAATAAAATGAAGGTGGGGCTATCGGTGAGTGATGATTTTAGGTCGCTTATTCAATGGATGAAGTGCAAACCAACTAATTTCATTGAGTTACAGAGATATGTAAAAGCATTTGGCATTGAGGAGATGGGGCTACAAAAAATATTTGCTATCTTATTCAACGAACGTATTTCTAAAAGGCAACAACTCTCTAATTGGGAGGCTGTTCAACTATCTCCGGCACAACAACAATATGCCGCTATAGATGCTTGGGCTTGTAGAAATATATATATTACATTGCAAAACAAAGTAAAAGAGCTATGATTACAATAAAATTAAAGAGAAAGAAAGAGGCGAGCCTTTTGAGATTCCACCCATGGATTTTTTCTGGGGCGATTGACAAAATAGTCGGAAAACCAAACGAGGGGGATATTGTAACGGTGATTGACTCGGAGGGGGGATATTTGTGCACTGGGCACTACCAAATTGGGAGTATAACGGTGCGTGTGCTGACTTTTGAGGAGGAGATAATAGATAGAGATTTTTGGCGCAAACGTATTGCTGCTGCCTACGAAATGAGGGTAGCTACTGGTTTGGCTAATTCGGATAATACGAACGCTTACAGACTAATACATGGCGAGGGTGATAATTTGCCAGGACTGATTGTGGATATTTATGACAATACTGCCGTGATACAAGCCCACTCGGTGGGTATGCACTACGCAAAGGATATTGTGGCTGAAATTATTGTAGAGGTTGTGTGCGGTGTGGATAATGTATACTATAAATCTGAGGGTACGATGCCGTTTAAAGCACCTGTAAAACCTGTAGATGAGTATCTTATCGGTGGCGAGGTGCCGACTGTGGCACTAGAAAATGGTCTGAAATTTTATGCCAATTGGATAGATGGTCAAAAGACTGGATTTTTTATTGACCAACGAGATAATCGTGCTCTGCTAGAACACTATTCTAGGGGTAAAAATGTGCTGAATATGTTTTGCTACACTGGTGGTTTCTCGTTTTACGCTATGCGCGGAGGGGCTAATTTGGTGCACTCGGTGGATAGCTCGCAAAAGGCTATCGACCTAACAAACAAGAATATAGAACTTAATTTTGAGAATGACCCTCGCCATGAGGCTTATGCCGTTGATGCCTTTAAATATCTGGAGGATATAAAGGATAAGTATGATTTGATAGTGCTAGATCCGCCTGCATTTGCTAAACATCGTAGCGCAATAAATAATGCGCTGATTGGGTATCGTCGCCTAAATACCGCTGCATTTAATCAGATAAAATCTGGAGGTATTTTGTTTACTTTCTCTTGTTCGCAAGCTATTAGTAAAGAGCAATTTAGACTAGCAGTATTTTCGGCAGCAGCACAAAGCAGACGCAGTGTGAGAATTTTGCACCAACTAACGCAGCCAATCGATCACCCTGTAAATATTTACCACCCTGAGGGGGAATATCTTAAAGGGCTGGTATTATATGTAGAGTGATAATTTAGTTTTATCTATCACCATACTAATTGGAGCAAATTAATTTACTCCATTTTTGACTAAGGGGGTCTTCGAAAACTCCCCAAATATAAATTAAAATAATAAAATGGGAACTAAAAAACTCTATTGCTGAGATTTTATATATTCCCTAAACCTATCAATAGGAAAAGATATGAAAAAACCACTACTCGGACTCACGCTTACAGAACTAAAAGAGGTTGCAACCAGCAACGGATTACCTGCCTTTACGGCAAAACAGATTGCTAACTGGCTATATATCAAACATGTAAAGAACATTGACGAGATGACAAACCTTTCGCTGAAGGGTCGTGAACTTCTCGCTTCGCAGTATGAGGTGGGGCGCAAAGAGGCTGTATGGAGTGTAGAATCTGTAGATGGGACTAAAAAATATCTTTTTGATACTACCCACGGAAAGATAGAGGCTGTTTTTATTCCTGAAGAGGATAGAGGCACGCTCTGTGTCTCGTGCCAAGTGGGCTGCAAAATGAATTGTCTATTCTGTATGACTGGCAAGCAGGGGTGGAACGGTAATTTGACCTCAAATGAGATTATCAACCAGATACTATCTATACCAGAGAGCGAAAAATTGTCGAATATCGTGTTTATGGGAATGGGCGAGCCATTCGATAATACTCTCGAGGTGCTACGCGCCTGCGATATATTAACTTCTGACTGGGGTATGGCTTGGAGTGGTAGACGCATTACGGTTTCTACAATTGGGTTAATACCTGGTATGAAACAGTTTTTGGAGCGTTCGGATTGTCATTTGGCTGTATCGTTGCACTCACCTTTTGCAGATGAACGTCTGAAATTGATGCCTACTGAAAAGGCTTTTCCAATATCTAAAGTAATAGATACACTACGCAAATATGACTGGAACGGACAACGCCGAGTATCGTTTGAATACATTGTATTTGAGGGGATTAATGATATGCAACGTCACGCATCGGAACTAGTGAGAATGCTGAAAGGGCTGAATTGTCGTGTAAATCTAATCAAATTCCACGCTATAAATATTGAGGGCATAGAGCTGAAATCTCCTAATCAAGAGAAGATGATTTGGTTGCGCGATTATCTATCGAGCAATGGTATCATCTGCACGATACGTCGTTCAAGAGGCGAGGATATTATGGCGGCTTGCGGGCTGCTCTCTAGCAACTATAAGGGGTAGAATCTTAGCAGCACAAATCATAAGGGGTAGAGTCTTTAGTAAGATTCTACCCCTTATGGTATATTTCAGTTAGATTTTATTCAGCAGGCGACGGTGTTGGATTTTCAGCAGGCGGTGTTGCTGTAACTGCTGCATCATCTACAGGTGATGTAACTGCGTTACTCACTGCATCTACTCCTGTTGATACTAGTTGCTCAAAATCATCTAGTTTAAGGAATGGCAGAATAGTATCCATCGTATTTTTTATTGGAGAATAGAGGACAGACTTATCTATTATTGAATTTTGCTCAGCAGGGATATATCCGCGCGCCAACGAGATAAAATTTAGTATAACACTAAGAACAAGTAGATATTTTACAGCCCCAAATATAGCACCTAACACCCTATTCACAAACCCTAACATTATGGCTTTTAGGATAGTAGAAACCATCTTAGAGAGAAGAGACACTACCATCATAACTACAATAAACACCACAGAGTAAGTTATCGGAGTGGCGATTGCTTGCGATAGATCGAACTTTTCGACAAGCATATTAGAGAAAGGCATTGAAAAATAACGTGCCGAATAAATTGCAAGGATTAGCCCCACAATAGATGATATCTCCTTTATAAAACCAGCCCTATAACCACGAAAAATTCCGTAGGCTATAGGGATAATTAATATTATATCTAATATATTCAAAACTTTAAAGTTTTAAGGGGAGAATAAAACTCCCCGAATAAGAATTAAGGGGACTTCTAAAAACTCCCGATTAAAAAATTGGCTCTATAACGAATACAGTGGGTAATTAAATTTCGGCGATTATTAAAGAGTCTTTTTCACTTCAACCTCTTCGTAAGCCTCGATTAAATCACCAATACGTATATCGTTGTAGTTGGCAATATTCAAACCACATTCATAACCAAAGTTAACCTCCTTAACATCATCTTTCATACGTTTAAGCGATGCCAATTCGCCTGTATAGACCACGATACCATCACGGATTAGGCGCACTTTGTTGTTGCGTTTAACTTTACCCTCTTTAACCATACACCCTGCAATTGTACCCACTTTTGTAATTTTGAATGTTTCGCGAATTTCGAGTGTAGCAGTAACCTCCTCTTTAATTTCAGGAGCAAGCATACCTTCCATAGCCGATTTAAGTTCTTCGATAGCATCGTATATAATTGAATATAAGCGGATATCTATCTCCTCTTTCTCAGCTAATTTACGTGCAGCCATAGATGGGCGCACTTGGAAACCGATAACAATTGCATTTGATGCCGCAGCAAGCATTACATCGCTCTCTGAGATTTGTCCCACTGCTTTGTGGATAACATTTACCTGAATTTCTTCGGTAGAGAGTTTCAATAACGAGTCAGAAAGAGCCTCGATAGAACCATCCACGTCACCCTTAACGATAACATTAACCTCTTGGAAGTTACCGAGTGCGATACGACGACCGATTTCATCAAGAGTAAGGTGTTTAGACGTACGAAGTCCTTGTTCACGAGCTAGTTGCTCACGTTTGTTTGCTATCTCACGAGCTTCGTGATCTTCTGCAAATACATTGAAATTATCACCTGCTTGAGGTGCTCCGTTAAGACCCAATACGATAACTGGCTCAGCAGGACCTGCCTCTTTAATACGTTGGTTACGCTCATTAAACATCGCTTTTACGCGACCATAAGCTGTACCAGCTAAAACTACATCACCCACACGCAACGTACCATTACTAACAAGTACTGTAGATACATATCCACGACCTTTATCAAGAGATGATTCGATAATAGAACCAGAGGCTTTACGATTAGGATTAGCTTTTAGGTCGAGAAGTTCAGCTTCAAGAAGAACCTTCTCGAGCAATTCATTCACACCAATACCTTGTTTAGCAGAGATGTCATGCGATTGGTATTTACCACCCCACTCCTCTACCATATAATTCATAGCCGCAAGCGACTCTTTTATTTTGTCTGGATTTGCTCCAGATTTATCTATTTTATTGATAGCAAAAACGATAGGCACACCAGCAGCTGATGCGTGATTAATCGCCTCGATAGTTTGAGGCATTATATTATCGTCGGCAGCCACAATGATGATAGCAATATCCGTAACCTTAGCACCACGTGCACGCATCGCCGTAAAGGCTTCGTGACCTGGAGTATCTAAGAATGTAATGTGTTTGCCATCTTCTAGCTCAACATTGTAAGCACCAATGTGTTGAGTGATACCACCCGCTTCACCTGCAATTACATTTGCTTTACGTACATAGTCAAGAAGTGAAGTTTTACCGTGGTCAACGTGACCCATAACGGTAACGATTGGAGCTCTCGGAAGTAGATCCTCTTCAGCATCCTCCTCTTCTGTAATAGCGTCGATTACCTCTGCCGATACATATTCAGTTTTAAATCCAAACTCGTCGGCTACGATATTAATAGTTTCAGCATCAAGACGTTGATTGATAGAAACAAACAAGCCTAAGTTGAAACAAGTTTGAATAATTTGTGTAACCGAAAGGTTCATCATCACAGCTAATTCATTTGCTGTAACAAACTCGGTAAGTTTAAGTATTTTAGATTCTGCTTGTTCTGCATCAAGTTCTGCTTGCATACGCTGAGCAACAGCATCACGCTTATCCTTACGATATTTAGCACCTTTTTTATTAACTCCACCTTTTCTTCCCTCTGTCAAACGAGCCAAAGTCTCCTTAACTTGTTTTGCTACATCCTCTTCGCTCACTTGCGGAGTATGAATTTGGCGTGGATTATTTTTGTTGCGTCTGCCTTGACCAGGAGCACCACCTTGCGATCTATTATTATTGTTGTTGTTATTGTTTTGACCATTAGGACGTGGAGCACCTCCACCACCTTGAATAGCCTTGCTAACATCAATACGCTCACCACCTCCTATGCGTTTGCGTTTTTTCTTGTTAGCAGATGGTTGAGAGCCATTTGCCTGTTGATTTCTTTGTTGATTCTGAGGTTGTTGTCCACCAGCACCTTGTGTATTATTGTTGTTTTTGTTATTGTTATTGTTATTGTTATTGTTATTGTTATTACCCGCTTGCTTGTTTGCATTGCGACGAGAGTCTTGAGCCTGACGATCTTTTGCTATACGCTCCTTGCGCCTCTCCTCTTTAGATTTCTTCTGCGGACGAGTAGAGTTATTTATTGCAGAGAGGTCAATTTTGTCAATAATCTTGATAGTATTAACAATCTCTTTTTTACCAAGAGAGAATATCTCTGGTTGCGGTTTAGCAGGTTGAGTAGCCTCTTCAGGTTTCACCTCAGGTTTTGGTTCGCTTTTTGACTCTGGTTTTGAGTCTGCCACTTTCACTTCTGGTTTAGGCTCACTCTTCACAGTTTGTTTAGGAGTTGGCTTCACCTCTGGTTTGTTTTCTGATTTTGGTTTTGTTTCAGATTTACTCTCTTCCAATGTTGGTTCAGTTACTATAGGCTTAGCAGGAGTTTCAACTGCTTTTGGTTGAACTACTTCTGGTTTTACTTCTGGTTGAGTTTTTTGTTCAGACTCCATTTTTGGTTCTTGCTTTGGCATAGCGGCTGGAGCAGTATCCTCCTGTTTCGCAACAGGTTTTGTAGATTCTGAGTTCGCAACAGTATCTGGTTTTACCTCTTTAGACTTAGGTTTATTTAAACTCTCTAAGTCGATTTTATCTACAATTTTAAATGTATGTTTATCCTCTTCTGGCTCAGATTTTGGTTCTGGCTTTTTGATAGGCTCAGCAGCCACAACAGGAGCTTCTGCAGGGGTCTCTTTCACCTCTTCTCTCTTTTTAGATTTATTTTTAATTTGCTCTAAAATCTCTGGTGTAGCAAACTCGTGCAACAATTTATCCTCTTGTTCCTTTGTAAGTTTTACATTTGGATTGGCTTCTAATTCAAAATTATTCGCCTTTAAAAAATCTGTTGCCGTTCCTATACCTATGTTTAATGTTTTAACTATCTGTCCTAATCTTGCCATAATATTCATCTATAATATTTAACCAACCTGAAATTGCACCTGCCAATGGATACAAATCTAAAAACTAACTCTTTAATATACAAGCAGTAACTTATTCGTTATCTGCTTCAAATTCCGATTGTAAGATATTGAGTATTTCATCAACAGTCTCCTCTTCTAAATCGCTACGCAAAATAAGATCTTCGCGCGACAATTTCAATACGCTTTTGGCTGTATCACAACCAATATTTTTCAAAATTTCTATAATCCAAGGATCTATTTCATTAGAGAACTCCTCGATATAGATATCATCTGCATCAGTCTCAGCATCATTTCTAAATACATCGATAGTGTATCCTGTAAGCATAGTAGCAAGTTTGATATTGTTACCATTTTTACCAATTGCAAGAGAAATATCCTCTGGTCTTAAGAATACATTTGCTTTTTTGCCCTCTTCGTCTAGCTCAATTGTTTGAATTTTTGCAGGACTAAGCGCGCGAGTGATAAAAAGACTTGGGTTTGCTGTGTAGTTTACCACATCAATATTTTCGTTACGAAGTTCACGTACAATACCGTGAATACGAGCACCTTTCACACCCACACAAGCTCCTACCGGATCGATACGATCATCGAACGACTCTACTGCAACTTTAGCGCGCTCGCCAGGAATACGCACTACTTTTTTGATTGTGATAAGACCATCGTGTATTTCAGGTACTTCAGCCTCAAAAAGACGTTCGAGGAAAACTGGAGATGTACGAGAAAGATATATCTTTGGATTATTATTTTTATTATCTACGCGAGAGACAACAGCGCGAACTGTTTCGCCTTTGCGGTAAAAATCAGAAGGAATTTGCTCATTTTTAGGCAACAGCATCTCATTTTCTTCATCATCAAGAAGAAGCACCTCTTTTTTCCACACTTGATACACCTCACCAGTTACAACTTGGTTGAGTACATCAGCATATTTTTCATAAAGGGCATCTTTTTGTATTTCTAAGATTTTTGAAGCTAGAGTTTGGCGTAGAGTAAGCACAGCACGTCGTCCGAAATTCAAGAAATCCACTTGATCAACCACCTCTTCGTCGAGTTCATAATCCTCCTCGATTTTTTTAGCTTCGGTAAGTGAAATTTCTGTGTTGTCATCTTCAAGTTCATCATCGCTAACAACAGTACGTGTGCGCCAAATTTCGCAATCGCCAGTATCTGGATTTATCACGATATCGTAGTTCTCATCAGAACCATACATTTTAGATATTGCACTACGAAACGACTCTTCCAAGATGCTTATCAAGGTTGAGCGATTAATGCTTTTTAAGTCTTTAAATTCCGAAAAGACCTCTATCAAATTTACATTCTCCTTCTTCGCCATATTACTAAAAATTATTGTATTTTACACTTTTTACATCTGAATATTTATATGATAGCTCCTCGCTATACTCTTTTTTTCTTTTATCGCCCTCTCTGCGCTCCATCTTCACAATTTGAATTGCAAAACCCTCATCATCGGCAGATATTAGTGTTCCGTTATATTTCATCCCGCCATTCTCGAGCACTTCAACAATATTGCCAATATTTTTTTTGTATTGGCGGAGTACTTTAAACGGAGTAGTTAAACCAGCCGAGCCCACTTCAAGCTCAAAATCTTCCACTTCACGGTCGAGATTCTCTTCGATAAAACGACTCAATTGCACACAAAATTCTATATCTACCCCATCTTCTGAATCAATTTCGATGCGGATAATATTATCTGGAGTAATAACAAAATCAACCAAAAAATAATTTGTTTCGGCTAATTTGCTGTCTATTAATGTTTTAATTGTTTCGTTTTTTATCATATCCTCTAACTTTTCTACTAAAAAAGGGACTAAACTAGTCCCCATCTCTATTCTTCTAACCGCTGCAAAGGTACGATATTTTTTTGTAACTACCAAATTATCAACAATATTTATTTACAAAAAAAGATACTCTCACTAAAAAAGCAAGAGTATCTTTATATTTTATAGAGCGGAATATTATACTATTCCTTCTGTAATATCGTCTATATCTGTTACGTTTCTGCTAACGTTTGATACGCGTTCGTATTCGCTACGCGATGCAACTATAAGATGATCGTACTCACGAAGACCAGTACCAGCAGGGATTTTGTGCCCTACGATTACGTTCTCCTTCATACCCTCAAGTTTATCAATCTTAGCGTTGATTGCAGCTTCGTTAAGTACTTTTGTTGTCTCTTGGAAAGAGGCAGCCGACATAAAGCTTGTAGTTTGAAGAGCAGCACGAGTAATACCTTGTAACATCTGAGTAGATGTTGCTGGCAATGCATCGCGAGTCTCTACTACGCGCTTGTCGCGACGTTTGAGAGCTGAATTTTCATCACGAAGTTTACGAGCTGTAACGATTTGACCTGCTACAAAGTTGGTAGAATCCCCTGCGTCAAGAACAACTTTTTTGCCCCAAATACGGTCGTTTTCTTCCATAAACTCGATTTTGTCAACTACTTGACCTTCAAGGAAACGAGTATCACTGGCATCAGCGATTTGTACTTTACGCATCATCTGACGAACGATAACTTCGAAGTGTTTGTCGTTGATTTTCACACCTTGCAAACGGTATACATCTTGCACCTCATTTACAATATATTCTTGAACCGCAGTAGGACCTTTAATCGCAAGGATATCAAGTGGAGTAATTACACCATCAGAAAGCGGTGTTCCTGCTCGCACATAATCACTCTCTTGTACAAGAATTTGTTTAGACAACTGAACAAGATATTTCTTCTCTTCGCCTGTTTTTGATGTAACAACAATTTCACGATTACCACGTTTGATTTTACCGAAAGATATTTCACCATCGATTTCTGTTACAACAGCAGGGTTAGATGGGTTACGCGCCTCGAACAACTCAGTTACACGTGGAAGACCACCGGTAATATCACCAGCTTTACCCACTGCACGAGGAATTTTCAAGATCAATTCACCTGTTTTAATAGCTTGTTTCTCTTCTACTACGATGTGAGCACCCACTGGTAAGTTGTAAGTTTTAATTACATTGCCATCTTTATCCAAGATATGAGCAGCTGGTGCTTTAGTTTTATCTTTAGATTCGATGATAATTTTCTCACGCAAACCAGTAGTTTCATCAGACTCTACTTTATAGGTAACATTCTCTACCATAGTCTCGAAGTTAACTTTACCATCAACCTCAGAAACGATTACGGCATTAAACGGATCCCATTCACAAATCTTATCGCCTTTCTTGATAGAAGAACCATTTTTAATAAACAGTTTAGAACCGTAAGGGATATTTTGAGTAGTAAGAGCAATACCTGTATTTACATCGATGATACGAGCCTCAGCCAAACGACCAACAACTACTTGATATTCGTTGCCTGTTTCGTCTGCAACATCCACTGTACGTAGTTCATCTATCTCTAAAGTACCATCATATTTTGATACGATACCATTATCTGTAGCAATATTAGATGCGATACCCCCAACGTGGAAAGTACGAAGTGTCAACTGTGTACCCGGCTCACCAATTGATTGAGCAGCGATAACACCAACAGCCTCACCTTTGTTTACAAGTCTACCAGTAGACAAGTTACGTCCGTAACATTTAGCACAAACACCATGACGAGATTCGCAAGTAAGTACCGAGCGGATTTCAACTCGTTCGATTGGAGAGGCTTGAATGCGTTTAGCTGCACTCTCTACAATCTGTTCACCCATTCTTACGATAACATCGCCTGTTTGAGGGTCGATAACATCGTGAACAGATACACGACCAAGAATACGTTCGTATAATGAAGCAACAACCTCTTCGTTGTTTTTCACCTCAGTAGCGATAAGACCACGCAATGTACCACAATCCTCTTCGTTGATAATCACATCGTGCGATACGTCTACAAGACGACGAGTAAGATAACCAGCATCGGCAGTTTTAAGTGCGGTATCGGCAAGACCTTTACGAGCACCGTGGGTAGAGATAAAGTACTCTAACACACTCAAGCCCTCTTTAAAGTTAGCCAAGATAGGGTTTTCGATAATTTGTCCACCCTCAGCACCTGCTTTTTGAGGTTTTGCCATCAGACCACGCATACCAGAAAGCTGACGAATTTGCTCACGAGAACCACGAGCACCAGAGTCAAGCATCATATATACTGAGTTGAATCCTTGATTATCAGCAATAAGGTGATCCATTACAATTTTTGTAAGGTCACTATTTACACGAGTCCATATATCAATAATTTGGTTGTAACGCTCATTATAGGTGATGAAACCCATATTATAGTTAGCAAGTACACTTTCAACATCTTTATAACCCTCATTTACAAGAGTCTCTTTCTCTTCAGGGATAATTACGTCGGAAAGGTTAAATGACAAACCACCACGGAATGCGTTGTAGTAACCAAGATTTTTAATATCATCTAAGAATTTAGCTGTACGAGCCACACCACAAGTTTCGATGATAAGACCGATAATATCACGCAAAGATTTTTTAGATAGAAGTACATTGATAAATCCTACCTCACGAGGCACAACTTTATTAACAAGTACACGACCTACTGTAGTCTCTTCGATAAGACGAGTGATTATATTACCTTCGCTATCAACATCTTCTGTACGCACCGAGATAATTGCGTGGATATCCACACGTTTTTCGTTGTACGCAATCTCTACCTCCTCTGGAGAGTAGAATTTAAGTCCCTCACCAAGAGCACCCTTACGAGGTTTAGTGATATAATATAGACCAAGCACCATATCTTGCGAAGGTACAGTAATTGGCGAACCATTTGCAGGGTTGAGGATATTGTGAGATGCAAGCATCAACATTTGAGCCTCAAGTACAGCCTCGTTGCCAAGTGGCAAGTGAACCGCCATTTGGTCACCGTCGAAGTCGGCATTGAACGCAGTACAAGCAAGTGGGTGAAGTTGAATAGCTTTACCCTCAATCATTTTAGGTTGGAATGCTTGAATACCTAAACGGTGAAGCGTAGGAGCACGGTTAAGCAACACTGGGTGTCCTTTCATTATATGCTCAAGAATATCCCAAATTACAGGATCTTTGCGATCGATGAATTTTTTAGCTGACTTAACAGTTTTAACGATACCACGCTCAATAAGTTTACGAATAACAAATGGTTTAAATAGCTCAGCTGCCATATCTTTTGGCAAACCGCACTCGTGCATTTGAAGTTCTGGACCAACGACGATAACCGAACGAGCAGAATAATCGACACGTTTACCAAGTAAGTTTTGACGGAAACGACCTTGTTTACCTTTCAAACTATCTGAAAGCGATTTAAGTGGACGATTTGAGTCGGTTTTCATCGCATTAGATTTGCGAGAGTTATCGATCAAAGAGTCTACTGCCTCTTGAAGCATACGTTTTTCATTACGCAAAATCACCTCAGGAGCTTTGATATCTATCAAACGTTTTAGACGGTTGTTACGAATAATCACACGACGGTAAAGTTCGTTAAGATCCGAAGTTGCAAAACGTCCACCATCAAGAGGCACCAATGGGCGCAATTCTGGTGGGATAACAGGTAACGTTTTGAGTACCAACCACTCTGGGCGGTTGCGATGACGAGCAGCACGGAAAGACTCAACAACATTAAGACGTTTTAGAGCGTCTGCTTTACGTTGTTGCGAAGTATCAGTGTTAGCTTTATCACGCAATTCGTATGAAAGAGTATCCAAATCAAGGTTAGAGAGCATATGATATATAGCCTCAGCACCCATCTTGCAGATAAATTTATTTGGATCTGTATCTTCGAGGTATTGATTATCTTGAGGAAGTTGTTCCATCAAATCGATATAGATATCTTCATCGATGAGTTCGCCCACAGCTACACCCTCTACACCCTCCAACACACCAGTTTGAAGGATTATATATTTCTCATAATAGATAATCGAATCTAGTTTTTTACTTGGCATACCAAGTAAATAACCTATTTTATTAGGCAAAGAGCGGAAATACCAAATATGTGCAACAGGCACAACAAGTTGGATATGTCCAGCGCGCTCACGACGCACCTTTTTCTCTGTAACTTCAACACCACAACGGTCGCAGACAATACCTTTATATCTAATACGTTTGTACTTTCCGCAGTGGCACTCATAATCCTTTGTAGGACCAAAAATACGTTCGCAGAAAAGACCATCACGTTCAGGTTTGTATGTACGATAGTTGATAGTTTCTGGTTTCAGAACTTCACCAAACGAAGCTTCCAAAATTTCTTCTGGAGAAGCCAGACCAATAGAGATCTTGGTGAAATTAGTTTTTACTTTATTATCTCTTCTAAAAGCCATATCTAGTTGTTTTTTTAAGGGGGCTTCTAAAAACTCCCCGAACAAAAATTAAATTAACAATAATAAGATCAAGTGGAACAAGTAATCTTTTAGTACTACTCAAGTTTCACACTTAAACCAAGACCTTGCAACTCGTGCAACAATACATTGAGTGATTCTGGAAGACCAGCTTGAGGCATAGGTTCGCCCTTAACGATAGCTTCGTAAGCACGAGCTCGACCCATAACATCATCTGATTTAACCGTTAATATCTCTTGAAGTATACTTGATGCACCAAATGCTTCGAGTGCCCAAACCTCCATCTCACCAAAACGTTGACCACCAAATTGAGCCTTACCTCCGAGAGGTTGTTGAGTAATAAGTGAGTATGGACCGATAGAACGTGCGTGCATTTTATCATCAACCATGTGTCCAAGTTTCAAGAAATATGTAACCCCTACAGTAGCAGGTTGGTCGAAACGCTCACCAGTACCACCATCATAAAGATAAGTTTTACCATAACGAGGCACACCAGCTTTATCACACCATTCGTTAAGATCGTCTA
Source organism: bacterium (assembly GCA_044433285.1). GTDB lineage: Bacteria > Bacteroidota > Bacteroidia > Bacteroidales > Paludibacteraceae > Aphodosoma. Next base: position 47,684 of record JAWXTU010000002.1, read on the forward strand.
CATCTGCACCATCAAAAATTGGAGTTGCAAATTTCACGCCTAACTCTTTACCAGCCCAACCAAGTACAGCCTCGAAAATTTGACCAAGGTTCATACGAGAAGGCACACCAAGTGGGTTCAAACAGATATCAACTGGCGATCCATCAGCCAAGAAAGGCATATCCTCTTGGCGAACCACTTTAGATACGATACCTTTGTTACCGTGGCGACCCGCCATTTTATCACCAACGCGGATTTTACGTTTTTTAGCTACATAAACTTTCGCTAATTGGATAATACCCGATGGTAGTTCATCACCGATAGTAAGGTTGAATTTGCGACGTTTAAGTTGCGCATCCATCTCATTGATTTTGCGCAAATAGTTTGTAACAATCTCTTTAATTCGTTGATTACGAGTAGAGTCCGTAGTCCACTTAATAAGTTGTACTGTTGCAAAATCGACAACGTTCAATATTTTTTGTGTAAATTTAGCACCCTTAGGGATAACATCTACACCCATATGATCTTTAACTCCTTGCGAAGTTTTACCATTAATTGTAGCAACAAGTTTTTCAACCAACAGAGCTTTTAAAGCAGCTGCCTCTTGTTTGAATTCATTATCAATCTTCTCGAGGACACTCTTATCAGCTAAGCGGCTTTTGCGAGTTTTAATAGCTTTGCAGTATAACTCCTTACCGATAATCACACCACGTAGAGATGGTGAAGCCTTAAGCGATGCATCTTTAACATCACCAGCTTTATCACCAAAGATGGCACGCAAAAGTTTCTCTTCTGGAGTTGGATCAGTTTCACCTTTTGGAGTAATTTTACCAATAAGGATATCGCCTGGAACTACGTGAGCACCAATACGAATGATACCATTTTCGTCGAGATTACGTGTAGCATCTTCACTAACATTAGGAATATCAGCAGTAAGTTCCTCCATACCACGTTTAGTTTCGCGCACTTCAAGAGTGTACTCGCTCACATGAATAGAAGTAAATATATCTTCGCGAACGATGCGTTCGTTAAGCACGATAGCATCCTCATAGTTGTAACCTTTCCAAGGGATATAAGCCACTTTAAGGTTACGACCTAGAGCCAATTCGCCATTTTGAGTTGAATAACCCTCAGTTAAGATTTGACCAGCCTCTACTCTATCACCAGCACGTACGATAGGACGAAGGTCGATAGTAGTATCTTGGTTGGTTTTGAGGAATTTAGGTAGACGGTACTCTTTAGTAGAGCCTACGAAATTAACAAATTCCTCTTCATCAGTACGGTCGTATCTAACACGGATAATAGATGCGTCGACAAATTCTACAGTACCAGCGCTTTCAGCAGCAACTTGAGTACGAGAATCGCTAATCATCTGGCGTTCGATACCGGTACCAACGATAGGAGCTTCAGAGCGAAGAAGCGGCACTGCTTGACGCATCATATTAGATCCCATCAACGCACGGTTCGCATCATCATGTTCAAGGAACGGAATCAAAGTAGCAGCGATAGATGCAATTTGTTGAGGAGCAACGTCCATCAAATTGACATCATTAGGAGCTACAACAGGGAAATCGGCTTCCAGACGAGCTTTTACCCTCTCGCGAATAAATTTACCATTATCATCTAATGGCGCATTACCTTGAGCAATTACCAAGTTTTCTTCCTCTTCGGCAGTTAAATAAACCACCTCATCATTATTGTTATTTACCACACCATCAGCTACCTTACGATAAGGAGTTGAGATAAAACCAAGATTATTGATTTTAGCGTAAATACATAAAGAAGAGATAAGACCGATATTTGGACCCTCAGGAGTTTCGATAGGACAAAGACGACCATAGTGAGTATAGTGAACGTCGCGCACCTCGAAACCAGCTCTATCACGAGAAAGACCACCAGGTCCTAACGCAGATAGGCGGCGTTTGTGGGTAATTTCTGTCAATGGATTCGTTTGGTCCATAAATTGCGATAACGCATTAGTACCAAAGAACGAATTGATAACAGAAGAGATAGTCTTAGCATTGATAAGGTCGATTGGAGTAAACACCTCGTTGTCGCGCACATTCATACGCTCACGAATTGTACGAGCCATACGAGCAAGACCAATACCAAACTGATTATATAGTTGTTCACCAACAGTACGTACACGACGGTTGCTCAAGTGGTCAATATCGTCGACAACTACTTTAGAGTTGATGAGTTCGATTAAATATTTAATGATCTCAATAATATCTTCACGTGTAAGAACACGCACAGACATATCTGTAGTGAGATTAAGTTTTCTGTTAATTCTATAACGCCCTACTTCACCTAAATCGTAACGTTTTTCAGAGAAGAATAGACCTTGAATTACCTCACGTGCTGTTTGATCATCAGCAGGTTCTGCATTACGCAATTGGCGATAGATATGCAATACCGCTTCACGTTCAGTATTCGAAGGGTCTTTTTGAAGAGTGTTATAAATAATTTGGAATTCATTGAGGTTTTGATCCTTTTTGTGGAGCAAGATAGTTTGACTACCAGACTCAACAATAGGAAGAATGTGAGCGGTAGTAAGTTGAGTTTCGCGCTCAATAATAACCTCAGTACGTTCAACTGTAACCACCTCGCCAGTAGCTTCATCAACGAAATCCTCGATACGAGGTTTCACAACACGAGCAGCGAGAGTACGACCAACCATTTTCTTAAGATTAGTCTTGTTTACTTTTACCTCTTCGGCAAATCCGAATGTCTCTAATATATCTTTATCTGTTTCGTATCCAATCGCACGAAGAAGAGTTGTAACAGGCAACTTTTTCTTACGGTCGATATATGCATACATCACATTATTAATATCGGTAGCGAACTCGATCCAAGAACCACGGAAAGGAATAATACGTGCTGAATAGAGTTTAGTACCATTAGTGTGAACGTTTTGACCAAAGAATACACCAGGAGAACGGTGTAACTGAGATACAATAACACGTTCGGCACCATTGATTACGAATGTACCTTTTTGAGTCATATAAGGGATAGGACCCAAGAATACATCTTGAACAACGGTGTCAAAGTCTTCGTGATCAGGGTCGGTACAATATAGTTTTAGTTTTGCTTTAAGAGGCACACTATATGTAAGACCACGACGAAGACACTCCTCGATTGTATAACGGGGAGGTTCTATAAAATAATCTAGGAATTCTAGAACAAAATTATTGCGGGTATCAGCGATAGGAAAGTTCTCAGCGAAAACTTTATACATACCCTCATTCTTCCTAAGCTCTGTAGCTGTATCTAATTGGAAGAAATCTCTAAACGATTTAAGTTGAACCTCAAGAAAATCAGGATAAGGGAAACGATTTTTGATTGAGGCGAAGTTAATTCTTTGATTATCAGTATTTAAAGACATTGGAGCTATAGTATTAGTTGAACTTAATGAAATAATATGTAAAAAGGTTTAGAGTCTCCTATTAGGAAGAATCTAAACCAAATATCCTGTTGGAACAGGAAAAAATCTTACTTAAGTTCTACTTCAGCACCAGCGTCAGTAAGTTGTTTTTGAAGCGCTTCAGCTTCATCTTTAGTTACTCCTTCTTTAATTGCAGAAGGTGCACCGTCAACTACTTCTTTAGCTTCTTTCAAACCAAGACCTGTAAGTTCTTTCACTAACTTAACGATAGGAAGTTTGTTAGGACCAGCTGATTTCAAGATAACGTCGAATGAAGTTTTTTCTTCTACTGCATCAGCAGCAGCTGCAGGACCTGCAGCAACAGCAACAGCTGCAGCAGCTGGTTCGATACCATACTCATTTTTCAAAATTTCGGCCAACTCATTAACCTCTTTAACGGTTAGGTTTACCAATTGTTCTGCAAAAGCTTTCAAATCTGCCATTGTAATAATAATTTATTTGTGTTGTTAATTTTTTTAATTTTATTGATTTTATCTTTCAGAGAGTGTTTTAAGTACTCCGTGAATTGTATTTCCTCCAGATTGGAGTGCTGACACAACATTCTTAGCAGGCGATTGGAGAAGTCCAATAAGTTCGCCAAGAAGTTCGTTTTTGCTCTTAATAGAAACAAGAGCATCAAGTTGGTCTTCACCGATAAAGAAACCTTCTTCAACGTAAGCAGCTTTCAATACTGGTTTCAAGTTAGCTTTGTTAGCAGCCTTAATAAGTTTAGCAGGGGCATTGCCAACATTAGAAAACAAGATAGCAGTATTAGTTTTTAGAGAATCGTAAAGAGGTGAAAAATCACCTTCTAGAGATTCAAGAGCTTTAATCATAAGTTTGTTTTTTACAACAAGCATTCTGATGTCGCTTTTGAAGCATTCTCTACGTAGATTGCTCACTTGCTCAGCATTCAAACCTTGCGTTTCCGTAAGGTAGAAATGAGAATATGAAGAGATAATCTCTTTGATCTGATCTATAATTAAGCCTTTATCTTCCTTTTTCATACTTTCTGATTAATTAATTTTCGTCTACAGATTTAGGGTCGAGTTTTACGCCCGGACTCATAGTAGATGAAAGATAAACACTTTTAACATAGGTACCTTTAGCAGAAGATGGTTTAAGTTTCATGATTGTAGCCATGAACTCGCGTGCATTTTCGATAAGTTGTTGTTCAGTGAAAGATACTTTACCAATTGAAGTATGAACAATACCATACTTGTCAACTTTAAAGTCTATCTTACCTTGTTTAACCTCTTGAACAGCCTTACCTATCTCCATGGTAACAGTACCACTTTTAGGGTTAGGCATAAGACCACGAGGTCCTAAAACACGACCAAGAGCACCTATTTTTCCCATAATAGCTGGCATAGTGATGATAACATCAATATCAGTCCAACCACCTTTAATTTTGTTGATATATTCATCAAGTCCAACATAATCAGCTCCAGCAGCAAGTGCTTCAGCTTCTTTGTCGGGTGTACATAACGCAAGAACTCTTACTTGTTTGCCTGTACCGTTTGGCAATGACACCACACCACGAACCATTTGGTTTGCTTTACGAGGGTCTACACCAAGACGTACATCAATATCCACAGAGGCGTCAAATTTGGTAGTAGTAATTTCTTTTACCAATTTAGCAGCTTCTTTGAGTGTATAAGCTTTTCCTGCTTCAATCTTTTCCAAAGCCAACTTTTGGTTTTTTGTTAGTTTTCCCATTTTAATTGAAGTTTAAAGATTAGATACTAGGAAATTCACCTTTTACAGTAATACCCATACTTCTCGCAGTTCCTGCAACCATTCTCATGGCAGCCTCAACTTGGAAACAGTTCAAATCTGTCATTTTGTCCTCAGCAATCGTTTTAACTTGTTCCCAAGATATCTCAGCAACTTTTTTACGATTAGGCTCAGCACTACCACCTTTAAGTTTAGCCACTTCCATTAGTTGAATTGCAACTGGAGGAGTTTTAACTAAAAATGTGAAAGATTTGTCTGCATAGTAAGTGATAACTACAGGTAAAACTTTACCTGCTTTATCTTGAGTTCTGGCATTAAACTGCTTACAAAAATCCATGATATTAATACCTTTAGAACCCAATGCAGGTCCTACAGGAGGAGATGGGTTTGCCGCACCGCCCTTAATCTGTAATTTAATAAGTCCAGCAATTTCTTTTGCCATAATTCTTAATAATTTTGTTATACTTAGAAAATTAAGAAACTGAAATATTCAGTTTCTCGTTAATAAGAGGTAGAGTTAACTAAAAATTCGTAACAATCTAGTTTACTCTTTCTCTACTTGTGTGAAAGCCAATTCAACAGGTGTTTTTCTGCCAAAGATTTTGACAGCCACCTTGAGTTTCTTTTTATCGTTATAAACCTCTTCGATAATACCAGAGAAGCCATTGAAAGGGTCAGCGATGACCTTCACTGCATCACCAACAAAATATGGTTCAGCAATCTCTTCGACAGATTCAGCTACTTTATCAAATAAGCCTAAAATACGATTAACCTCAGCTTGTCTTAGTGGTTCTGGTTGTTTACCAACCGACGCACCAAGAAAGCCAATTACGTTAGGAACATAATCACGCAAATGGCTAGTTACCTCACCGTTAAGCGATGCCTCAATGAGGACATACCCAGGTAAGTAACTACGCTCTTTGATCGTTTTTTTTCCGTTGCGTACAGTGTACACCTTTTCCATCGGTATCAACACCTGAGATACGTATTGACCTAAGTTAGAGTTTTTGATTTCTGCATCAATATACTCCTTAACCTTAGCTTCTTTTCCACTAATAGCACGTAGGACGTACCATTTTTTAGTTTGCTCAGACATTTTATAATTCCTCCGTAAATTAGATGTTGTTGTATATCAACGTCATAATGTTCTCGAAACTCAAATCCATAACCCAAATTAATAGAGCGATAAAAATGGAAGCAACTAGAACGACTACCGCGCTATTAGTTAACTCTTTACGTGTAGGCCAAGAGGTCTTCACGACAAGTTCTGTGTAGGATTCTTTAAGATAATTGATTAGTTTCATAATTTACAAGCTTTTTTTAGCACGGGTCGAGAGGCTCGAACTCCCGACACCTGGTTTTGGAGACCAGTGCTCTACCAACTGAGCTAGACCCGTAGATTAAAAAGGTAGGCGATGAGAAGATCTCTCTTCGCCACCTTTTTATTTATTTTTTCTCAATCGAGACTAATTAATTAGTCAAGAAGAGCTGTGATTTGACCAGAACCTACAGTACGACCACCTTCACGGATTGCGAAACGAAGACCTTCGCTGCAAGCAACTGGGTAGATAAGTTCAACTGTGATTTCCAAGTTGTCACCAGGCATAACCATTTCAGTTCCTTCTGGAAGAGTTACTTCACCTGTTACGTCCAAAGTACGGATATAGAATTGAGGACGATATTTGTTATGGAATGGAGTGTGACGACCACCTTCTTCTTTTTTCAAGATATAAACTGAAGCTTTGAAAGAAGTGTGAGGAGTTACTTTTCCTGGGTGAGTGATAACCATACCACGTTTGATTTCGTTTTTATCCACACCACGAAGAAGTAGACCTACGTTATCACCAGCTTCACCTTCATCAAGAAGTTTACGGAACATTTCAACACCAGTTACAACAGATTTCATACCGTCTGCACCAAGACCGATGATTTGAACCTCTTCACCTACTTTGATAATACCAGTTTCGATACGACCAGTAGCAACTGTACCACGACCAGTAATTGAGAATACGTCTTCAACTGGCATCAAGAATGGCTTGTCGATATCACGTGGAGGAAGTTCGATCCAAGTATCAACTGCATCCATAAGTTCCATGATTTTATCTTCCCATTGAGCTTCGCCGTTCAAGCCACCAAGAGCAGAACCTTGAATAATAGGAGTATTGTCGCCGTCGAATTCGTAGAATGAAAGAAGCTCACGCATTTCCATTTCAACAAGTTCTAGCATCTCTTCGTCATCAACCATATCGCATTTGTTCATAAATACAACAAGGCGAGGAACGTTTACCTGACGAGCTAAAAGGATGTGCTCGCGAGTTTGAGGCATAGGACCATCAGTAGCAGCAACTACGATGATTGCACCGTCCATTTGAGCAGCACCAGTTACCATGTTCTTAACGTAGTCAGCGTGACCTGGACAGTCAACGTGAGCATAGTGACGATTAGCTGTTTGATATTCTACGTGAGCAGTATTAATTGTAATACCACGCTCTTTTTCTTCAGGAGCGTTGTCGATAGAATCGAATGAACGCAACTCAGAAAGACCTTTGTTTGCAAGTACAGTTGTAATTGCAGCTGTCAATGTTGTTTTACCGTGGTCAACGTGACCGATAGTACCAACGTTTACGTGTGGTTTTGATCTGTCAAATTTTTCTTTAGCCATAACACAAAATTAGTTTTAAAAGTGATATAATATTTTATTAAAATTGAGCTGTTAACGAGACTTGAACTCGTGACCTCTTCCTTACCAAGGAAGTGCTCTACCACTGAGCTATAACAGCGTTCGTGAGTGGGTAGTGATGGATTCGAACCACCGAAGTCGAAAGACAACTGAGTTACAGTCAGTCCCATTTGGCCACTCTGGTAACTACCCAAATAAAATTTACTTAAGCGAGATAAAAATCTCTATATGTAAATTTCGTAAAAACTGCGCTTCCTATATAATATATAAGGTGTATTTTTTTTGAGCCTCTTGTCGGATTCGAACCAACGACCCCGAGATTACAAATCACGTGCTCTGGCCAACTGAGCTAAAGAGGCAATTTTCGCAAGCCGATGAAAAGATATCAAACTTCTTTTCTAACGGCTTGCAAAGTTAAGCATTTTCTCCGTATCTACAAAACATTTCTATATTTTTATTCTAAAAATTTTAAAATTAGTATAGTTGCTATTTATTACATATTGTAAATCAGAGTCTTATAAATAAAAACAATTTATCATTAATTTTTATCTTTCATCTTTTTCATCTGTTTTTCTACCGCTTCAATAGATGATACGACTGCTTCTTCGAATGTATCGCATATTTTTGAAGCAAAAATCTTAGAATTTGGCACAAAAACAACAATTTCTGCCTCTTTATTATTTGAAGTTTCTGGTTTTACAACCTTCAAATACACCTCTACAGATTGAATTTCATCTGACAAGAGTTCTAATTTTGCTAATTTTTTCTCGATAAATTGTTCTAATTTTTCGGTAGCATCAAATTTGATTGATTGAATTGAAATTTTCATAGTATATCCTCCTTATTTTTTATTAGCTCTTGGGTGAGCTTGTTCATATTTTTTTTGCACCTCTTCAAAAGTTGCGTGTGTATATAGTTGTGTAGCCGTAAGACTAGAGTGCCCTAGCATCTCTTTTATCGAATTGATATCAGCACCGCTGTTAAGCATTGTGGTTGCAAATGTGTGTCGAATTACGTGGGGACTTCGTTTATCCCTAGTGGTTACTTCACCCATCAACCTCTTCACCTTATAATAGATATCGGCTGGTTTAATCGGTGCACCTTTATCATTCACAAAAAAATTGGGCGGTAGAGTCTCAAATTCGTCGTCTCTCATTTGGCGATATTCCACTATCCTATTTGCCAAATCAGATCCAAACGGCACCATTCTCTCCTTATTACCTTTACCCAACACTTTTAGCTGTTTTTGATCAACATCAACTGCTAAATCGAGTAAAGAAGCAACCTCCGAACGCCTCAAACCAGTCTGATAAATCATCTCCACAATTAGACTATCTCTTACGCCTCCAAAATTACAACAATTTTCTGAAACCACCAAACAATTATCCATCTCTTTTTTATCAAAAAATTGAGGAATTTTTTTAGGAGTTTTCAATGTATTAACTTTTTGGGTAGGGTTATTATCTGTAACACCCCTCATATTAAGGTATTTAAAGAAATTTTTTACCGCTGAAATTTTTCTATTAACGGTAGTTGCCTTGTGCCCTACATCCATCAAATCTATCACCCAGCTGCGAAACTGCAATGACGTAAGTGTCAGTGGATCAAACTCTCCGCTCTGCAATTCGGTATACCCTTTTAGTTGATACAAATCCTTCTTATAAGACAAAACGGTATAAGAAGAGTAATTCTTCTCATACCGTATATATTGCAGAAATGATTCAATCATATAAAAAACTGTTTATTCAAAGTTTTCTCTCCGCAAACAACAAATTCGCTGTATAAAAACAGCCGAGAGGATTAATCCTCTTTAGTATGAAGTTGTTGTACGTAGATAGCGTGCATCATTTTATCACGTTTTACTACAGATGGTTTGTCAAATTGTTGACGGCGGCGAAGTTCTTTTACAACACCTGTTCTTTCAAATTTACGTTTGAATTTTTTCAAGGCTTTTTCAATGTTTTCGCCTTCTTTTACTGGTACTACAATCATTTTGATTTTTATTTTAAATTGATTATTAATTATTTAGCATTAAATGCGCAACTAAGGGTGCTCTTAAAAACTCCCCGATGTAAAATATGAGATTCTAAAATTTCTGCAAAGCAGTCTTTAGAAGCCCCTTGATTATTAATTATTTAGCGTTAAATACGCAATTAAATGGTGTTATACAAAACACCTGCGACCGAACCAAAATATTCGGGCTGCAAAGTTAGTTGTTTTTTTTCAATTGACAAAGTTTTTAAGAATAAATATCTAACTTTGTCCCATAATAATTAATTCACCTCCTTTAAAATACGCTTAATCAATTGATTAACTCTATAGGGCATTCAAAAAAATCCCCTTACATTATATATATTATATTATTTCTTTTTCTATTGCGATTTTCTCCACTCTGCGCTGATGACGACCACCTTCATATTCACTAGCAAAGAATGTATCTATTATCTCAATTGCCTCCTCTTTTGTAATAAATCTAGCAGGCAACGACAGCACGTTTGCATCGTTGTGTTGGCGCGCTAAGGCAGCCAATTCAGGCAACCAACATATTGCGGCTCTACAACTTTGATGCTTATTTACAGTCATCGTAATACCATTTGCGCTACCGCAGATTGCGATACCAAATTGACACGAACCTTTTTCTATAGCCTCAGCCAATGGGTGAGCAAAATCTGGATAATCGCAACTATCACTGCTATTTGTTCCAAAATCGTAAAGGCATACCTGTTTTGTCTCGAAGTACTCTTTTACAAATTCTTTCAGTTCAAACCCTGCATGGTCTGAAGCAATTCCTATTGATAATAAGTTAATTGGAGTCATAAAGTTCGTTTTTATTTCTAAGCCGCAAAGTTACAACTATTTTTTCAATTACACACGATTTTTTCGAGATTTTATTTTTAAAGCATCAAAATCTCGGCAAAGCAGTTTATAGAAATCCCTTAAATATCCCTATTCCGAAAAAGCATTCCACCCTTGAGCAGTGAGTTCAATCTCCTTGCCATCGCGAGTAATAATAGCCGCCACATCGGTAGGTTCTGTGATATGCCCAATAACAGAAATACCCTCTAAATCTTTCACTTGGTCGTACATATCAATCGGAATTGTAAACAACAGTTCATAATCCTCGCCACCATTTAGGGCAACCGTTGTGATATTCATATTAAATTCATCTGCCATAGTAGCAGTGGCATAATCGATAGGAATTTTATCTTCGTAAATGCGACACCCCACTCCACTTGCTTTACATATATGTAATATTTCCGACGACAAACCATCGCTAATATCAATCATCGACGTTGGCACAATACCATTTTCTTTGAGATATTTTACAGTATCTATACAAGCTTCTGGTTTTAATTGACGTTCGAGCACATACTCTTTACCTTGAAAATCTGGTTGAAAATCAGCATCTTTGCCCGATTGAAATATTTGTTTTTCGCGCTCCAACAATTGCAACCCCATATAGGCTGCACCCAAATCTCCAGTTACACATATCA
>JAWXTU010000003.1:0-55257 GCA_044433285.1 bacterium
AGTGGGGGGGTAAATTTACTCACGCTAAACTAATACTAAATAATTAACACTAACGTACAGAAAATTAAAGCGAATATCTGGTGTGTCTGTTGCACTGTAATGCTAACGCCTGATTGCGCATTTTAAATATGAAATCTAATAACTTTATCCATCATAGGTCGACTGATAAATCGACTCTCTCAAGAAGTTTGATTATTTATGCTGTAGATATTTTATTGTCTGTTTTGGCAACATATATATCTCTGCTTACTGTCTCTGTAGTTTTTGATTTCGGGAGAGAATTATTTCGGTCTGATTTGCTGATTTTCACATCCTTCGCCCTCAGTTTTTTGCTTTCGTGGATCTTGTCGTTGCATAGGTATGTGGTTAGATATTTTGAATTGGAGCCATTTGTGAAGATTATATTTTTGGCGACTATTAAAGGATTGATAATGTTTGTAACAACTTTCCTCATTGTATCTGCCAATTATACAGAGATAGCAATTTATGCAGCAGTTTTAGATGCTATTTTTACTGTTCTTCTCCTCGTTTTTGTAAGGGTGTTTTTGATGGTATTATTCTCATATCTAGATAGTAAGCCTCAGAATAAAAAAATAAGTATTTTTGTTTTTGGTACTTCTGGACAGAACCCTCACATAGTACAAATGATTAATAGTGACCACGCCTCTAAATATTTTGTTAATGGCTTCTTTTCTGTAAATAAAAACGGAATTAAGAATATAATTGGCTCAAACAGGGTTTACAGTGTAAATCAAAGTGAATCGGATCTTTTATCTCTTTTTAGGAGCAAAAATATAGAGGGTGTCCTTTTTACTACCAAAGAGCGCTTTGCCTTAGAACGTGGAAAATTTGTAGAGTTTTGCCTTCGTAATAGAATTAAGGTGCTATTAAGTGATAGTATACACGATTTGAGTGGAATTGGTGAGTATGAGCCGGTGAAACTTAAAGAGATACAGGTGGAGGATTTGCTGGGGCGTCCAGAAATAGGTATTGATACTCATAGTGTGGTTAAATACCTGAAACACAAAGTGGTAATGGTTACTGGTGCGGCTGGATCAATTGGTAGTGAGATAGCGCGTCAGTTAGCAAATTTTCATGCTTCTAAACTTGTGCTGTTTGATATGGCAGAGACTGCTATGCACAATTTGCAGTTGGAGTTTGAGGAGAATTATCCAGATATGGAGGTTGTATATGTTTTGGGTGATGTGCGTTCTACTCAGAGAGTTAGGGCTATAATGGAAATGCATAAACCTAATATTGTGTTTCATGCTGCTGCGTATAAACATGTGCCTATGGTAGAATCAAACCCTTGCGAGGGTGTGATGGTTAATGTGTGGGGAAGTCTTAATGTTGCGGAATCTGCCCTAGCTTGCAATATTGGTAAATTTATTATGGTCTCTACCGATAAGTCTGTCAACCCCACAAATGTGATGGGTGCTACAAAACGTATTGCTGAGATGTGTATCCAAAACCTTAACCGCAAAGGTAAAACGGAGTTTATTACTACTCGCTTTGGTAATGTGTTGGGTAGTAATGGGTCTGTTATTGAGTTATTTAAAAATCAAATTGCAGCAGGTGGTCCAATCACTGTAACTCACCCTGATATCATCAGATATTTTATGACTATTCCTGAGGCTTGCCGCTTGGTATTGCAAGCAGGGTCGATGGGTAATGCTGGTGAGATTTTAGTGTTTGATATGGGACAACCTGTGAAAATCGTTGATTTAGCAAAACGAATGGTTCAACTCTCAGGACTAGAGATTGGTAAAGATATAGAAATTAAGTATACAGGATTACGTCCAGGCGAAAAACTCTACGAAGAGTTGTTGAGCGATAAGGAGAATAGAAAATCTACACACGATAAGATACAGATAGCCAATTCGGTTGTGCCAGATGAGACAGAACTATTTGAAGCGGTAAATAAGTTGCTGTCGGTATCTAAAGATGTAGATGTTGATGAGGCTGTGCGTTTGATGAAAGAGATTGTGCCGGAATATATAAGTGAAAACTCAATATATGAGAAATTTGATAAAGGAAATTAAGGGGACTTCTATAAAACTGCTTTGTAGAAATTTTTGTTCTCATATTATTAATTTAATTTTTTAATCGGGGAGTTTTTAGAAGTCCCCTTAAGATATGAATATAGCAATTGTTGGAACCGGATATGTAGGTCTAGTGTCAGGCACCTGTTTTGCCGAAGTAGGCGTAAATGTAACATGCGTCGATGTAGACGAAAAAAAGATTGAAAACCTCAAACAGGGCATTGTGCCTATCTTTGAGCCAGGTCTTGATGATATGGTGAAACGTAATTATGAGGCTGGTAGACTGAAGTTTACTACAGATTTAGTCTCTGTAATGGACGATGTCGAGCTTGTCTTTTCAGCTGTGGGTACACCACCAGACGAAGATGGCAGTGCAGATTTGCAATATGTATTGGCAGTGGCACGTACATTCGGACAAAGTATCAATAAATATACAATACTTGTAACAAAATCCACCGTTCCAGTTGGTACAGCGCAAGAAGTAAAAGCGGCAATTCAAGCGGAACTTGACAAACGCGGAGTAGATATTCCATTTGATGTGGCATCTAATCCAGAGTTCTTAAAAGAGGGAGCGGCTATCAAAGATTTTATGTCGCCTGACCGTGTTGTAGTTGGTGTAGAATCAGAGCGCACAAAAGAGCTAATGACCCGATTATACCGACCATTTTTGCTCAATAATTTCCGTGTAATTTTCACAGATATTCCATCTGCCGAGATGATAAAATACGCAGCTAATTCGATGTTAGCAACCCGCATCTCTTTTATGAATGAGATAGCAAATTTATGCGAAAAAGTAGGGGCGGATGTCAATATGGTGCGTAAAGGGATAGGGTCTGATAGTCGCATAGGTAGCAAGTTTTTATATCCAGGATGCGGATATGGTGGTTCTTGTTTCCCAAAAGATGTAAAAGCGTTGATAAAAACAGCAGAAGAGTACGGATGTAGTATGGGGGTGTTAAGTGCGGTAGAGGATGTAAATGACAGACAAAAACGAGTGCTTTTTGACAAGCTAATGCGCCATTTTGATGGCAATATCTCCGATAAAACCGTAGGAATTTGGGGATTGTCGTTCAAGCCAGACACCGACGATATGCGCGAAGCACCATCTCTTGTATTGATAGATCTATTACTAGAGGCAGGATGCACAGTTAAAGTGTACGACCCAATCGCGATGGAAGAGTGCCAACGCAAAATTGGCGACAGAGTAACATATTGCAAAGATATGTACGAAACAGCAGTAGGAGCCGACGCCCTAATGCTAGTAACCGAATGGAAAGAGTTCCGCCTACCAAGCTGGGCAGTCCTCAAAAAACTAATGAACAACTTCATCATCATAGATGGTCGCAACATCTACGATAAAAATGAATTAGTAGAGGTAGGCTGTAAATACTATTCAATTGGAGGGTGAAATAAATATTAAGTATGAAAGTAAATATCAACAATTTAGGCGTAATTAAGAATGTAACTTTTGATTTAGATAAAAAGTTAAGTCTTTTGTGCGGTTCTAATAATTCAGGTAAGACATATTTGTCCTATATTATATACGCTTTAAGTAGAAATATGAGTTTCGGGAATCTTAAGTTTGAAAAATATCCCAAACTCACGGTGAATACCTCAGATGTAATTGTTTTAGATATTTATAAACTTGAAGAGGTCATAGAATTGTCGTTTAAGTCTGTAATCTCTAGTTTAGATTCTATTTATGGAATATCTAAAGAGCAAGTAAATCATATTTTCGACAAAACAGATTTTAAAGCAATATATACTATAGGAGAATTAGAAAATAAGATATATGCTTTGTCGGTTTCGGAAGAGCTAGATTTAAAGGGGGTAAAGTATAGGTTTACAAAAGAGGAGTCTACATTTGATGTACAAGTTGAAATGTTAACGTCCGATGAAGATGGAACATCTGAGATTGTTAATTATCTGCTTCTTTATAATATATATAAGTATTTTGCATTTTATCCTATTAAAGGGGCATTTATTTCTCCTGTAGAGAGAAATTCAATATATACATTCAGTAAAGAGTTATCTATAAGTCGTAATAATATTATAGATCAACTCCAGAAGGGTGGAGATTTAGATCCATTTGAGTTATTGTTTAATAGTACAAATAGATATCCATTAGCAATTTCAGATGGACTAAAAGTTTCTAATGATTTGGTTAATTTGCAGAAACAGCAGTCAAAGTTTTATCAGCTTGCAGAGAGTATAGAGGTAGACTTGTTAAATGGCTCTTTAACTCTAACTGACAAGGGAGAGTATATTTTTATCTCTAATAAGAGTAAAAGTAAAAAACTACCAATCCATATGTCAGCATCGATAGTAAAAACACTTTCGAGTTTAGTGTTTTATTTAAAACACTTTGCCGAGGATGGTGATTTAATTATTATTGATGAACCAGAAATGAATTTGCACCCTGATGCTCAAATAGAATTAACCCATTTATTTGTGAAGCTGATGCGTTATGGTTTCAGATTATTAATTAGTACGCATAGCGATTATATAATTAGAGAATTTAATAATCTTATTATGCTTAATAGAATTGAAGATAAACTTCAAGGTGAGATTGAAAAGTTAGGTTACGATATAGATGATAAGATAGACCCGAATGACGTTGCTTGTTATTTCTTTAGGTTTAAGAATTCAAAATCAAAGAATGTAATAGTTGAATCTTTAAAAATAGATAATAATGGGGTTGCTATTCCTACCATAGATGAAACTATTGAACACCAAAATAGTATGTACGAAGAGTTGTTGTATTTAGGTAGCGAAAATAGTTAAGGATGAGCAAACTAGATATTATCGTAAAGGTGTTGAATGAGAAATATATCGACTCGACGGAAAAATTACAAGAAAAAGCCCAAGAGGTTAATATGACGATAGATATACGCTCGAGGAGTAGATATAAACTTTATAAATTTTGTCCTACAAAATATAAAGCAGATCATTTTGCACGTGTTGAGGGTTTAAGTCGGATGTGTGATTACTTTTTATTTATAGAAAATGGCGATAAATTATATGCATTTATTATAGAGTTAAAAAAGTCATCGGGAAATTCTGCTATAAAACAGTTGGATGCAGGTGAATGTTTTGTGAATTATATTTTAGATAGTGCAATAAGGATTGGGGAGGATATAAAATTAACTGATTGTATTATTCGTAAGATTAAAATTAAGAGTAAATTAAAAAATAAAACTAGGAAAGGAGTTGAATTTGACAATAATGGATATTGTTCTGATTATAGTTTTTCTGATTTTAATATAGACTTTATTCTTAGATGCATTAAAGATTAAGAAGGCAGACATATAACTATCAACACTTCATAGTGTGTAGTGTTAGTAAGTTGAATTTAAGACTTGGGAAATGAAAGTTGGAAAAGAAGAATTTCTGCAAGTCTCACTTGCAGAAATAATATGGTATCATCATATATCATTTATTACAAAGATAAAGGATATTAGAGAGTGAGTGTTTTGTATAAATGAAACAGCAAAGAATGGTTGGAATCTCTTTTAAAATGCCAAGATGTAGATTAGAGGATAAGTAATTAAAAGCAAAAGAATTAAATCCGTTAAAAGATTTTGTGATTAGGTTTTGTCGATAATTTAGTAGAGAAGAAAAAGTTTTAGAAAAACAGATAATGGATAATTCATCAAGAGCAATAGTTAATACAATTATACAGTACATTAGGGTTGCACTATCAGTAGTCGTAACATTATATACGTCCCGTGTATTGTTGTATGCTTTGGGGAATGTAGATTATGGAATATACGCCTTGATTTCTGGTGTGGTATTTATGCTTTCTTTTATTCAAAATTCTTTAACCTCTGCAACACAGAGATATCTGTCATTGTATCAGGGTAAAGGAGATGTGCTTATGCAACAAATTACTTTCCAGAATAGTTTGTTTATTCAAATATTTATCTCTTTAGTATTAGTGTTGATTTTGTTAGTAATTTCACCATTATTTACTTCAGGTTTTTTGGATATACCTATTAATAGATTAGAAAGTGCTAAGTTTGTCTATTTTGGTATGGTAATAATGTTGTTTTTATCGATGATGTCAATACCATATATTGCTGTACTTATTTCACATGAAAATATACTTTATAGTAGTGTGGTATTAGTGTTAAATACGCTATTAAAGGTTCCAGTTGTATTGTTAATTAGCAATGCAGAGGCAAACAGATTGGAGATTTACGTAGTTTGTATGGTTTTGTTATCACTGTTGGATTTTGTATTATACTATATATACTGTAGGATAAAATATTTTGAAACTAGGAACATATCGCTAAGATATTACTGTAAAGATACAGTAAAAAATATTTTTGGTTTTATAGGTTGGTCGCTGTATAATACGAGTTCTTATATAGTCAGAGATCAGGGATTTGCTATAATATTAAATAAAATGGTTGGTCCTGTTGCAAATGCTTCTTATGGTATTTCGCGTCAAGTCTCAGGGCAGATTAGATTTTTGTCTACATCAATACAAAATGCGATAAAACCTCAATTAGTTAAGGCAGAAGGGGCGAAAAATAGGGCATTAATGTTTAGACTTTCAGAAATAATGAGTAAGTTTTCATTCTTGATACTTGCTGTTATTGCGTTGCCAATAATATTTGAAATGCCAGCTTTACTCTCTTTGTGGTTGGTGGATGTGCCTGAATATGCTGTCTTTTTTTGTAGAATAATTATTTTGGCTTGTCTCTTTGATCAATTAACTATTGGATTAGCATTTGCAAATGAGGCAATAGGAAAATTAAAGAAATATTCATTAATAATAGGTACAGTAAAAATGATTACAGTGCCTATTGTGATAGGAGTTACGTATATAGGCTGTAATGTAGAGGTTATTATGTATTTTTATTTATCGTTTGAATTTCTAGCTGCATTGTTGAGGATTTATGTGTTATATAGTGTAGGAAGATTAAATGTATCTTCTTTTATAAAAAAGGTATTTGTAAAAGAATTGACACCAATTTGCATTACTGTTATCTATTTATTTTTAGCAATCTATTCTATAGATGCTGAATGGAGAATAATTTTAACATTGCCCACATCAGCATTGTTATTAATAATTTCTTCATATTTATTTGCTTTATGCGATGATGAACATCAGATTATAAATAAATTTATTAGGGTAGGTTATGAGCGTATTAGAAAAAAACATTAAAATTCTTAAGCACCTTAGATGGTCGTTGATTTTTTTTTATAGAAATATACTAGGAAGGATCTCTGCTGAATATTTAGCTAAGAAATTATATAGAAAAGCTTTTAAGAGGAAATTAGACTTAGAAAATCCTAGAACATTAAACGAGATTATTAATTATCAAAAATTTAGAACAGATACATCAATGTGGGTGGATTTATCTGATAAATATAAGGTAAGAGAGTATGTTGAGGCGAAGGGTTTATCTGATATATTAGTAAGACTTTATGGTGTCTGGGATAAAGTAGAAGATATTGATTTTGATATTTTGCCTAAAAGTTTTGTTCTTAAATCAAACAATGGTTGTGCGACAGTTATGATTGTAAAGGATAAGGATAAATTGGATATTAAGAAGACTAAACGAGTATTGAACAAATGGCTAAAACTAAGGTTTGGATATAGAACAGCTGAACCTCATTATTTAGAGATAAAACCTAGAATTATAGCAGAAGAATTGTTGCAGCCGTCTGAGTTAGATAAAAAACAATCTTCATCAATAATAGATTACAAATGGTATAGCTTTAATGGAAAAACAGAATATGCTAGAGTAGTGACGGATCGAGTAGTAGGCACACATTTATTCAATTTATCTGTTTATAACTTTAAGTGGGAAAAATACAGTGATTTTACAAATCCTAAATATAAAAATGATAAACAGCTTTTGAAACCTCAAACTTTAGATAGAATGATATATATTGCAAATATTTTATCAGAAGGTATACCTCAAGTGAGAGTTGATTTGTATGAGGTGTCGGGAAAAGTTTATTTCGGAGAATTGACTTTTTCTACAGGAGGAGGATATAGTAAAGATTTAACATCAGATTTTGATTTGTTATTGGGGGATATGGTGGATAGAAGTTTAATGAAATAACTTATAAGAGGCAGATGAAATTTGACTTGAAAATTTTTATTTTTGTATTGTTATTTTCTTTAGTTGCTGGTTCAACATTTCAGTTGGATGATTTTGTTATACCAGATATGTTATTGGGTATCTTGTACAAGATAGCTTTTTTTGTTTCGATTTTTATGTATATAATTTATAGGAAGCAGAATAGGCTATTATATTTAATGTTGATTTTTTTTATGACCTTTTTTGCTATTTCTTATGTAAGAGGGCAAGAGTATATAAGGGTAATTCCTATTTTCATGAAGGTCTCATCGTTTTTGATGTTGTGTGATTTGTATTGTGAGAAATATAATAAAGATGTTATTAATATACTTTTTTATGTCTTCACCTCTATAGTATATTTGAATTTCTTTTTTATGATATTTTTTGATGGAATATTTGGGTTTAGTGAATCTGGGATGACAAGATATTTGATTACCTCAAATCACAATCAATTTGCAGCAACACTTATTCCAACACTTTTAGTTGCTCATGTAAGGTATTATTATAAAGCAAATAAAATGAGTCTTCTTATATTGCATATTATAGCAGTTCTTACGGTATTAATACCAGGTTCTATGACTGCGACAGTTTCAATACTATTATGGATTATATATTTTTATTTCTTTAGGGCTAGCAGGTTTAAAAAAATTGTCATATATTGTATTGCTGGAGGGATAATTTTCTTTTTTATAATTTTTATTTTACTCCCTAGCTATAAATTTGACAATAATTTAGTTAGTGGTTTTGTTGAATTTATTGGAAAGGATATGACATTTTCCAATCGAACAGTAATTTGGATTAGAACTATTGCAGAAATAATAGAAAAACCAATTATGGGCGAGGGGCTTTATAGCCGTGAATGGGGAGAAGTATATATAGGGAGTATTAATGCACATAATATAATTTTACAATTATTACTTCAAGGTGGAGTTATTTTGTTAAGTTTATTTTCAATTTTGTTGGGTTATGTCATTAAAAAAATAGTTAAACATGATAATATAGAATATAAATTATTAGTCTTAATATCTATAGTTTTGTTCTTTTTAATGAGTATGTTTGAGGTGTATAATTATAATATGCTTTTTATATATATAATTATCCTTTACGTGGCATCTTTTTATGAAAATGAATATGAAATTAGTTAACTATACAGTTATTATTCCACACAAAAACATACCCTCTTTATTGGAGCGTTGTTTAACATCTATTCCAGTAAGAGAAGATATTCAAGTGATTGTTATTGATGATAATTCAAATGATGATACCTTGTTGCAGTTACTTGAATTAGAAAATAGATATAGATTAGTAGAATTTATATATACTGAATGTTCAAAAGGAGCGGGATATGCTAGAAATGTGGGTTTGGCTCGTGCTCAAGGTAGATGGTTGGTATTTGCAGATGCTGATGATTATTTTGCAGATAATTTTAATGAAATATTAGATAAGTATATAGGCAATAACAATGAGGTGATCTTTTTTAATTATGCGTCGGTATATAGCGATACAGGCGAAATATTAGATTTAAGATTTTTTCGGAAACCTAAATTTGATAACTTATCAAACAATAGAGATTATTTAGAAGCATATTTGAGATATGAATTTGGACCGCCGTGGTCAAAGTTTATAAAAAAAAGTTTGATTGATGAATATAATATTATATTTGACGAGTGTGTAAAACATAATGATACAATGTTTTCGTTAAAGGTTGGATTTTATGCGCATAAGATAAAAATGGATTCGATGATATTGTATTATAATACATATAGAGATAATTCAATAACAAATGCAAAGATAAAAAATAAGAGGTTATATGTTGATGCTATGATGCAGGTTGCGTTAAGATATAAAGACTTTTCTGAGAGTAAAAAAATTAAAGGTGTGAAGTGGCGTTTCTTTAATGTTATATGGTTGATTATCCGAAAGGATATTACTTTAATAGCTTCTGTTTTTAGATTTTTATTTGCGAATAATAAGATTTTATATTTTATATCTTATATGCCTATATATATTATAAGAATCTTTTTAAAAATAATTTTCAAGCCAAAGGGTTGGCTCTTTTAATAAAAAAATAATTATGTATATACTATTAATATCAAGAGGATATCCCTCTAAAAATGATCCACAGTGGGGTTGTTTTGAAAGAGATCAGGCTGAAGCGTTAGGAGAACTTGGACATAAAGTTGTTATGGCAAGTGTGGATAGACGTTTTCGGTTTTATTGGAGAAGAATTGGCTTTACACATTTTGTACAAAATAATATCAATATATATAATTCATTCTTATTTCCATCTGCAATAGTATCATTGTTTAGTAAAAAACTTGATTATATATTTTATAAATATCAGTTTAATAAGTTATACGATCGTATTGTAAAAGATCATGGTACCCCAGATGTAATTTATTCTCATTATTTGTATAATACAGCGCAATCAGTAGGATTAAAAAATAGAAACTCTACCCCTTTAGTTGCTATTGAGCATTGGAGTGAATTAAATGCGGATAATATATCTTTAGATATTAAGAATTTGGGCAATATTGCTTATAGTGATACGGATGAGATAATTGCGGTTTCGAAATCTTTATCTCAAAGAATAAAACAGCATTTTAGTAAGGAGAGTGTAATTATTAATAATATGGTTAATGAATCATATTTTTCGGATTCTGTTGTATTACGTAAGACAGATAAAAAGAATTTTAATTTTATTACAATTGGTAGTTTGATTTCTAGAAAAGATCATAGATTATTAATTTATGCATTTCACAAAGCTAACTTTGGTAAAAATGTTACACTTTCTATTGTTGGAGGAGGGAAACTTAAATCTGAATTGCAAAAGCAAATAAAAGATTTAGGATTGCAGAATAATGTTTTTTTACTTGGATTAAAAAATAAAGAAGAAATAAGGGATATTTTATCAAAATCTGATGCATTTGTTTTGTCATCTCTTGCTGAAAATTTTTCAGTAGCTGTGTTAGAGGCTCTTTCTGTGGGATTGCCTTGTATTGCAACGTTATGTGGTGGTACAGATGAGTGTATTTCAGACAAGAGTGGTCTACTTGTACCGATAAAAGATACAGATAAACTTTCTACAGCTATGGTACAGATGAGGAACAATTATGCCCAATATGATAAACAAGCTATAGCAGATGATTGTAAAGCTAAATATTCGCCAGAAGTTATAGCAAAACAGATAGAAAGCGTATTTAATAGGGTGATAGAAAATAGAAAACGTTGATTTAATATGATAAAGAAAATTGCTGTTTATGGTGCAGGTGGATTTGGTAGAGAGGTGGCACTCCTTATTAAAAGAATAAACTCAAAAGATTCAGTGTGGGATTTTATTGGTTTTTTTGATGATGATATTTCTAAAAAAGGTTCGCGAAATGAGTATGGAAATATTCTTGGAAATATAGAAGACTTAAATGCTTTTGACTCTCAGCTGTCTGTTGTAATTGCAGTTGGAAAACCGCGAATATTAAAATTAATAAAAGATAAGATTACTAATGAAAACATTGACTTTCCAAATTTAATTGCTCCTGAAGCAATGATATTTGATATAGATAATTTTACGATAGGAGAAGGTAATATTTTGTGTAGTTTCTCGTCGTTTAGCTGTAATGTTAGAATAGGAGATTTTAATGTATTTAATAATAGAGTATCGTTAGGACACGATGCAACAATAGGTAGTTATAATTCGTTTATGACTGCGGTTAGAATAAGTGGAGACACTAATGTTCATGAATTTAACTTCTTTGGAGTTAATTCAGTATTGTTGCCAGGTATTCGTGTTGGTAACAATACAACTATTGGAGCAGGCAGTGTAGTTATTAGAAAAACAATGGACAATATGGTTTATATTGGTAATCCAGCTAAAAAATTTAAATTTTAAAATATAATTATTATGGAAATAAAAGAATTTGTTGTAAATTTTGCCGAACAATTTGATGGTGCAGATATTGAAACATTTAATGCTAGCACTAAATTTAGAGAACAAGAAGAGTGGTCATCTTTGGTTGCCTTATCTATTATAGCAATGATTGATGAAGAGTATGATATCTCAATTCCAGGTGAGAAGTTAAGAGAGTTGGATACGATAGAGGATGTCTTTAATTTTATTAGAGGTTTATGAATAACAATATAGAGTTATATAATGAAATTTTTATTGATGTTTTAGGCGAAGATATCTCTGATTTTACAGCTTTAAAATATAAAGAAACTGAGGCGTGGGATTCGGTTGCACATATTACATTGGTATCTGAGATCGAAGAGAAATTTGATATATCTTTTGAGGCGGAAGAGATATTTGAGTTTATGTCTTATAATGATGGAATCCTAATATTAAAGAATAATTATAATATTAAGTTATAAAGAATAATATGTTTGATCTTCTTAAATATAAGGATAACATAGCCTGTATTGATAATAATGGAGATTTGTTTACATATGAAGATGTAAATAATATTTCTATGATGATAGGTAAATATGTAGAACCACATAAATTGGTATTTTCTATTACAACGAATACTATTGAATCTGTGGCAGGTTATATTTCATTTATGAATAGAGAATGTACAACATTGCTACTAGGTAAAGATATAGATGTTGTTAAATTAGTTAAGTATTCAGATACTTATGAACCTATTTATTATTGGGTGCCTAATGAGTTTATAGATTTACTTTCCCTTAAAGAGATTTGTTTTTCGTATGGTAATTACTCGTTATTGAGAAGCAATTATGTATGTGATAAAATAATGCCTTTAAATTTAAATCTCTTATTGACTACTTCTGGGAGTACAGGTTCTCCTAAACTTGTTAGGTTATCAAAAAGAAATTTATTAAGTAATGCCGAGTCAATAAAAGAGTATTTAAATTTGGGTGCTGACGATAGAACAGTAACATCGTTACCCATGAATTATTCGTTTGGGTTGTCTATTATTAATAGTTATTTGTTATCAGGATCATCTATATTATTGACTGATCTATCATATATACAAAAAGAATTTTGGAGTTTATTTGATCAGTTTGAATGCACCTCTTTTTCTGGGGTTCCATATACGTTTGAAATTTTAAAAAAAATTAAATTTTGGAGCAAAGAGCATAAAAACTTAAGGACTCTTACCCAAGCAGGAGGAAAATTGAATAATGATTTGATTCGTTATTTCACAGACAATTCGGAGAGTAGAGGTGTGCAATTTTATGTGATGTATGGTCAGACTGAGGCTACTGCTAGGATAAGTTATCTTCCTCCTGATATGGTTAAAGAAAAAATAGGTAGTATAGGTAAAGTAATACCAAATGGAAAGCTTCTTTTGATAGATGAATTTAGTGGAGAAATACTGGATAGTAATGTGGTTGGTGAATTAGTTTATAAAGGAGAGAATGTTTCACTTGGATATGCAGAAAATAAAGACGAGTTGACATCAGTTGATGTTAATGATTCATATTTGAAAACTGGCGATTTGGCTTATAGGGATGGGGATGGATATTATTTTATTACGGGAAGGAAAAGTAGATTTCTGAAACTTTTTGGTAATAGGATTAATCTGGATCAAATAGAGATACTTTTAAAATCACAACATTTATCAGCTGCTTGTGTTGGTTCAGATGAAAAATTAATAGTATATGTGGAGGAGTATTCTACTGAGAAACTTATTGTAGATTATATTTCAAATGAAATAAAGATAAATAGAAAGGCTATTGAGGTTAGATTTATTGAGAAATTACCAAGAAGTGAGTCTGGTAAAATTTTGTATTCTAAATTATTAAATATATAATTATGGCAAATTTTGAAATTGATAATATAAGAATCGCAGCTATTGCGACATCTGTACCATCTAATATTGAAGAGAATAAGGATTTAGATATTTTTGAAGAAGGAGAGGCTGATAAAATAATAGCTTCTACTGGCATAAAAAGGAGAAGAGTTGCTGATACACAAACAACAACCGCTGATTTGTGTTTAGCTGCAGCAGAAAAAATAATATCGAAATTAGAATGGAGTAAAGAGGATATAGAATGTTTAATATTTGTGTCTCAAACGCCAGATTATAAATTACCTGCAACATCTTGTATTTTGCAAGGTAAATTGGGGTTGAGTACAGAGTGCTATACTGTAGATATTTCGTATGGTTGTTCTGGATGGGTCTATGGTTTGAGTGTTATCTCCTCTTTAATATCAACAACTAAAATGAAAAAGGGTCTGTTGTTAGTTGGAGAAACAACAACTAAATACAAATCTCCTCAGGATAAAACAGCTTGGCCTCTTTTTGGAGATGCAGGTACTGCTACAGCAATAGAATTTTCTTTAAATGCTGAGAAAATGTATTTTAATGTAGGTACAGACGGTGTTGGATATAAGTCGATAATAATAAGAGATGGTGGTGCTAGGAATCCATATTCGGAAAAGTCGTTAGACCTTTGTGAAATCGGGAAAGGTATATATCGCAGAGCTTTAGATAGTGAGATGGATGGTTTTGCTGTGTTTAGTTTTGGGTTAAAGCGAGCTCCTAAGTCTCTTCAGTCTGTGTTAGAATACTCAAAACAAACTAAAGAAGAGATAGATTATTTTATTTTCCATCAGGCAAATTTGTATATGAATGAGAAAATTAGAAAAAAATTAGATATTCCATTAGAAAAGGTCCCATATTCTTTGGAAGATTATGGAAACACAAGTAGTGCAACAATTCCGTTAACTATATGTTCAAGATGTAGTTCAGATGATTTTAAAGAGAAAAGGCGCTTATTAGCTACGGCTTTTGGTGTTGGACTTTCATGGGGGAGTGTTATTTTTTCTCTTGAAAAAATTGTTTTATTACCTATAATTGAATATAATAATGAGTTATAATCCCTTTACTATTGCAAATAAAAAAATTCTTGTTTTGGGCGGATCTTCTGGCATTGGTAGGTCTGTTGCTATTGAGTGCTCAAAGATGAATGCCAGTGTAGTCATTTTGGGAAGAGATGAGACAAAATTAAGAGAGGTGCTTAATGAGATGAATGAAGGCTCTCATAGTTTTATTGTTTGTGATTTGCTTAATCAAGATGAGTTTATCACGAAAATATTGTACTTAGATAGTTTTGATGCAGTTGTTTGCGCTGTTGGTATTGGCTTAACATTGCCATTCCGGTTTACAAAAAAAGATGTTTTGGAGCGTGTGATGGATACTAATTTTATGGCTCCTGTGTTATCCGTGCATAGTTTATTAAAACATAAGAAAATAAATAATAGTTCTTCTGTTGTTTATTTAAGTTCTATTGATGGTGCTCTTACTGGTCATGTTGGAAATTCTATATATTCAGCATCAAAGGCTGCTTTAATAGGAATGGCTCGTAGTCAGGCAGT
Source organism: bacterium (assembly GCA_044433285.1). Taxonomy (GTDB): domain Bacteria; phylum Bacteroidota; class Bacteroidia; order Bacteroidales; family Paludibacteraceae; genus Aphodosoma. Next base: position 15,480 of record JAWXTU010000003.1, read on the forward strand.
TGAATTGGCAAGCAAAGGTATTAGAGTTAATTGTGTTTCTCCTGCTCGTGTTGATACGCCATTTTTAAGTAGATCAAGTATAACTAATGAACAGGTGGAGGAAAATAAAAAATTATATCCTATGAAAAGATATGCTACTCCAGAAGAGATAGCTTATTATATTCTATATCTTATTTCAGATGCTAGTACTTTCACTACCGGATCGAATTTAGTCATTGATGGTGGATTTACTTTGCAGTAGGTAATTTTTTGATTATTATATAGTACGTGATAGAATTTAAAGGTTTTATATTTAAACATATTGTTAATAAGTGGAATGCTTTTTATTTGCGAAAGATAAGGGGTGTCGATGTAGGTGAAGGGTGCAATATAAATAGAAAAGCAAAAATCGATAGAGTGAACCCTAAGGGAGTTCGTTTAGGGGATTATGTTAGGATTTCGCAAAATGCACTTGTGTTGGCGCATGATGGTTATAGAGATGGAGCTTATGTGCACACATATATTGGTCATCATGTTATTGTTGGGGGGCAAATGCAGCAGTTACAAAAAATGTCCCAAGTGGATGTATTGTAGCGGGTAATCCTGCTAAAATCATTAAGATTAATATTAAATTAAATGATAGAGGCGCTATGATTTCTAGAGGAGAGCGACCTTCTGTTGATTAAATATGGTATTGTATGTACACTTTTTTTTTAAAGCGACTTGTAGATTTTTTTATTGCTTTTATAGCATTAATAGTATTATCTCCTATATTATTATTAATGATTATATTTCTCTATTTTGCAAATAAAGGAGCTGGAGTCTTCTTTTTTCAAGAGAGACCAGGTTATGACGCAAAACCTTTTAATGTTATCAAGTTTAAGACAATGACGGAAGAGAAGGATGAGGATGGCAATTTACTGCCAGATGCAGAGAGGCTAACAAAGGTTGGTCGAATTGTTCGCTCATTATCTATAGACGAATTGCCACAGCTAATAAATGTATTAAAAGGGGATATGAGTTTCATAGGACCTCGTCCGCTTTTGTTTAAATATATTCCGTTATATTCAAAAGAGCAATACAGACGTCACGAAGTACGTCCTGGAATAACAGGCTGGGCACAGGTCAATGGTAGAAATAATATAACATGGCAAAAGAAATTTGAGCTAGATATTTATTATGTGGATCATATTTCATTTTGGTTGGATATAAAAATTTTTTTCTTGACTATTTGGAAAGTATTTAAAAGATCAGATATAGCCAAAGATGGTAGTGCTACAACTGAAGCGTTTAATGGTAGAAATTAAATTTATAATAAGTATATGAATAAACCAATATATTTATGCCTTGCTCATATGAGCGGCAATGAACAAAAATATATTCAAGAGGCTTTTGATACTAATTGGGTGGTGCCTCTTGGTCCTAATGTTAATGGGTTTGAAGATGACCTAAAAAAACATTTAAATGCAGAAAAAGAGGTTGTTGCTCTCTCTGCTGGTACTGCTGCTATCCATCTGGCTCTTGTTGCTCTCGGGGTAACAACTGGCGATGAGATAATTTGTCAATCGTTTACTTTTTGTGCAACTGCTAACCCTATTGTATATCAAGGCGCTACTCCTATATTTGTGGATAGCGAAGAGGATACGTGGAATATGTCGCCAGAATTGCTTGAAATAGCGATAAAAGATAGAATTGAAAAAACTGGTAAAGCACCTAAAGCAATTATACCGGTGCACCTATATGGTATGCCCGCTAAGATGGATGAGATATGCGCTATTGCATCAAAATATAATATCCCAGTTGTGGAAGATGCTGCGGAAGCACTTGGTTCAGAGTATAAAGGTAAGCCTTGTGGTACTTTTGGCGATTTTGGTGTACTCTCTTTTAATGGTAATAAGATGATTACCACTTCTGGTGGCGGTGCGCTAGTCTGTGCAGATGAGGATGCAAAAAAGCGTATTATGTTTTATGCTACTCAAGCTCGTGAGGATTTTCCATATTACCAACATGAGCAAATTGGATATAACTATCGTATGAGTAATATTTGTGCTGGTATAGGTCGCGGTCAGATGACTATACTCGATGAACATATTGAGCATCATCGTCGTTTGAATGCAATATATGCAGAGGCATTTGCTGAGGTAGATGGTATTACTGTGATGTCAAATCCATCAACAGATTTTAGTTCAAACTTCTGGTTAACTACAATATTAATAGATAAAGTTCAAACTGGGTTTGATTACAATACTGTAATGGATAAACTTAAAGAGAAGTCAATTGAGAGTCGTCCGCTATGGAAACCGATGCACTTGCAACCAATTTTTGCCAATGCGCCAGCGTATGTAAATGGTGTTTCAGAAAGGCTGTTTAATTGTGGTCTTTGTATTCCATCAGGACCATGTGTTAGTGATGAAGAGGCACAATTTATTATAAATGAGATTAAAAGTTGCTTTTGATTTTGAAGTGTTAAAAAAAAACATTACCTTTGCAGATTAAAATTTGCTAAATGGTAAATGGGGAAAAAGTATGAATAAAATAATCGATAATTATATGAATAAGTGGTTTATTGTTGCTATCTTGATAGCGTTTGGTATTAATTTGTTTGCACAGTCGCAGTCGGATTTACTTAATATGGCTAAAGCTGCAGGATACTCAGATGCTCAGATACAGGCATTAATTAGTCAGCAGCAGAATAAGTCAGTATCTACTCAAGGGAGAGTTTTAGACGTGCCTATTGATGGTGAAAGATTAGATACTTTTTTATACGTACAACCAGATATAGCTAAAGTAAATCTTGATACTGTAGTGTTTGGTCGTGAGATATTTAACAATAAAAATCTCACATTTGCACCTAGTCTTAATATAGCAACACCTAAAGATTATGTTCTTTCGGCTGGAGATGAGGTGCGTATTGATATTTGGGGCTCTTCAACCTATGAATTACAACAGAAGATATCTGCTGAAGGTAGAATTTTAGTTGAGAATCTCGGACCAATACAAATAGGTGGCTTAACTGTTGACAAAGCAGAGAAACGAGTGAAAAGTGCAATGGCAAAAATTTATAGTGGATTGAATGGTGGTTCTAGTTTTTTGTCGCTTACACTTAGTCAAATACGTACCATAAAGGTTAATGTAGTTGGTGAGGCGTATATGCCTGGTACTTACGTATTACCCTCTTTTTCTACACTTTTCAATGCTTTATATTCGGCAGGTGGTGTAAATGATATTGGCTCTTTACGCTCGATTAAAGTGTATAGAAATAACAAATTAGAGGCAGAGTTAGATGCGTATGATTATCTTTTAAACGGTAAATCAGAAACTAATATAATATTGCAAGATGAAGATATTATTATGGTAGAGCCTTACGACGCATTAGTTAAGGTTACTGGAGAGGTAAAACGTAAGCGTATCTATGAAATGAAAGAGGGTGAAACCTTAGCTGATTTGATGCGTATTTCAGGTGGTTTTAAAGGTGGAGCTTACAAGGAGAGTGTACAACTACAAAGAATTTCTGGCGCATCATATTCCATTAAAACAATCAAAAATGATAAGTTCGCTTCGGTTGAAATGCTTGATGGTGATACTGTTAATGTAAGACCTATTGCCGAAAGATATGAAAACCGTATTGCGGTTAAAGGTGCTGTATGGTACCCAGGCAATTATGAGTTGAATGATGAAGTAAACAGTGTAAAATCTCTTGTTGAATTTGCTTCGGGACTTAAAGGTGATGAGTTTCTTGGTAGAGCGCATATTACTCGTATCAATCCAGATTTCACATCATCTGTAATAGCCGTGGATATTTCGGGTATAATGAATGGTACAGCCGAAGATGTTATGTTGCAAAAAGACGATATTTTACACATACCATCAATCTTCGATTTGCGCGAAAAATATACATTTAAGGTTTCTGGAGCTGTAAATATACCAGATTCTACATTTGATTATATATCAAATATGACGGTTGAAGATGCGATTATTATGGCTGGTGGTCTTCTTGAATCGGCAGCATCTGTAAATATTGATATTGCCCGTAGATTAAAAGACCCTAAAAGTTCGGATTCATCTACTCGTTTGGCTGAAGTGTTTACAGTTGAACTTGTTGATGGTTTGGCTATAGCGCAAGATGGCACGCCTATTATATTAGAACCGTTTGATGAGGTTTATGTTAGGTTCTCACCTGGATATAGTGCTCAAAAAGTAGTTACGATAGGTGGCGAAGTAGTTTTTCGTGGTGATTATGTGCTTAGGAATGCAAATACACGTGTAAGTGATATATTAAAAGATGCTGGTGGAGTAACTGATGCCGCTTACTTAAAAGGTGCAAGCCTGAAACGCAAGATGTCGGAAGATGAGGCTAAACGGATAGAGGCTTTGTCTGTTGTCGATGGCGTTAAAGTTTTGCAAAAACAGACCTATTCTGTTGGTATTGATCTTTATAAAGCTGTAAATAATCCTGGCAGTGAGGATGATGTAGTATTGATGGATGGTGATGAGATCTATATACCACAAATGCAATCTACAGTAAAGGTTAGTGGCGCTGTATTGCAGCCCAATAGTTTGACATATGTAAACAAAGTTTCAGCTCGTGAATATGTTAATATGGCTGGTGGGTATGGTGATTCGGCAAGGAAAAGACCATTCGTTGTTTATATGAATGGAAAAATATCAAAGACAAAAAAATATTTATTCTTTAAATCTTATCCTAAAATTGAACCAGGTTGTGAAGTTGTAGTACCTACAAAAGATAGTTCAAATAAGATGTCGACTGCTGAGACTGTTGCAATCTCTACTTCAGTTACATCAATGGCAGCTACTATTTCAACAATTGTATATACGATTGTTAATACCGTAAATTAAGTTATAGCAATAAACATTATGGCAGATAAAGTAAATAAAGAACAAGAGATAGATCTTATAAAACTAATAAAAGATTTATGGCAACGCCGTAAAACTATATTTATATGGTGCGGGGTAGGGGTAGCTTTTGCTCTTATTATTGCATTTAGTATTCCACGTGGATATACTTCAGAAACTACATTGGTTCCTGAGTCTTCTTCTTCAGGTTCGCAGTTGGGGAATTTAGGTGGTATTGCATCTATGATGGGTGTTAATCTGGGTAGCTCTGCTGGAGCAGATGCAATTTCAGTGATTTTATATCCAGATGTAGTAGCTAGTATACCTTTTATGACATCGCTATTTCCAATGGAGGTAAATAGCATCGATGGAGAGATTTCTACAGATTTATATACCTACATGTTAGAGTATCAAAAGAAGAGCTGGTGGAGATATATTATAGATGTTCCCAAGTCTATGATATCGCGATTTATAAAATGGATTAGTGCTGAAGAGTCTATTGAAGGTAGCGGTGAGAATGGTGTGAATATAGAATTTCTTACAAAGAAAGAGGACAAAGTACTTGAGCTATTAAATGAGGCTATATCGATAGAGGTAAATCAAAATAATGGTATCGTAACGGTTTCAGTTGAGATGCAAGATCCACAAATAGCATTCCATGTTGCAAAAGAGGTAACACAAAAACTACAATATTATATTACAAATTATCGTACTCAAAAATCAAAAGAGGATATGGAGTATGCAAAAGAAGTTTATATCACGTCTCAGGCAGAATACTATAAACTGCAAAATGCATATGCTGCATATATTGATGAAAATCGTAACATTACATCTTCTTTGTTTAGAGTAGAGCAGGAGCGTTTGCAGAACGAAATGAGTTTATCCTATAGTGTATACTCTAATTTGGCTGCGAATTATGAAACAGCTAAACTAAAAGTTCAAGAGCAAACTCCTGTATACACAATTGTAAATCCTCCTACTATTCCTCTCAGAGCATCTTCTCCGAGCAAGATGTTGATTTTAGTAGTTTTTGTCTTTTTATCAGGGTGTGCTTCTGTAGTTTATTTGATAATTAAAGATAAACTATTAGGTTATTTGTATTCTACTAGTGATAATGCTGAAATTACTAAAGATTAAATATTAATTTTATGAATCTTATCTTCGATTAAATCCTTATAAGCCAATTTCATATCGTCAGGTAAAAAAGATATATCAATAATCTCATTCCATTTTGGAACTGCTTTCTCCATTTTATTGAAGATATTATCAATAGACTTGTCATCTACTCCGCTTTTCTGCATGGAAACGATAAAATCTTTGCGCTCGATTTTCCTCTTCTTACCATTAAGAGTTAATGCTAACTCTTCGTTGTCTTCTGGCATTACCAATGTGGTGGAGAGTAAATCATAGGCAGGTGTGAGGTGGTATTCCCCCTTTTGTGTGGAGTAGAGCGAGAAATTTTTCAGGTGCATATCTGCATTCCCCACAATCCACGAGAAAACAACTACCTCCCAAAAATTAATTATATCTAGTAATGGAGTAGTTGAATATTTTAAAATTATCTTTGCTATCTGTTCATATGACCCTTTGTATTTATATTCTGTAAGTCTTTCTGTTAACTGGCACATATCTTCCATAGCGAATTTTATACCATTATCTCCTCTGTCGATACGTTTTGTAATATACCCAAGCTCTTGATCTTCAAAACGTATAAGCGAATGTGGTACAGTTGGTATCTTAACTATCTCCGCAAGGTGCATTGTCAAATCTTCTAGCTCAGGCAGACAAGTGTATTGTGAGGTCTGAGGTTTAAGGATATATCCACCCCAGAGACCAACGATTGTAAATCTTTGTGTCGACTCTTTCTTCTCTATATCAAGTGAGAGTTTCGCCTGTACCCCTGTTACTGCACTTTGTGAGCGGATAACTTGCTCAGCTAGTTCAGCAATTTTATTTTTTGAGTATTGTAACAGCGGCGCTGTTTTGTTCGAAAAAATCTTTTTTGCACATCGTGAGTGAAAATCTTTTTCCCCCTCACACAACTCTTTATAACAGTATAAACATCTATTCATAATCTATCTATTATTTATTTCTACAATACTTATAGCCCCAATACAATCTTTGCAGCAACTTAAAAGTAGCGACATTCTATCTCTTCTGTTAATTTTCCAACTCCGCTCTGCAATATCAAGCAGCCACCCTTCTGGTATTAATCCATCAAAAAATGGGAATAATGCCATACTGTTGTATGGCTGAACTGTTAGCGGTAAAGTTAGTGAAATAGGTTCGGCATCCGTGTTTGATAGATAATCTTTGTCATAAACAAATGTATATCCGTTTTCATCTTCAGTCAATATTCCTGCTAAGGTCTTATTTATATATATCCCTGCTTGTTTCATACATCTTTGTCTCTAATGGTTTGTACTACACCAACTTCTGTGCCAAATAGTCTTAGGATTTGGTTGACTTTATCTAGGCGGACAGTCTCTTTTCCTTGTTCTAGTTCACGTACAAAGCGCAATCCAACTCCTGATTTTTCTGATAAATCAACTTGGGTTAGATTGTACTTCTTTCGCATCTGTTTTACATATTCCGATAAGTTCATAGCTCTTCTGTTTTATCGTTATAAATTTCAACTGCAAAGATAATATATTTTTTCTAATTTATACCCTAAAAGGTATAAATAAATAACTCTGCCACTATTCTATACCCTTTCGGGTGTAGAATGGTGGCAGAGTTATTTATTTATTATATTGTGTTTTACCCTCTCTCTTTTGCTAAATTAGCAAGCCCTTTCGTATATGCTTTTTGTGCTGTTGCACTGTCGATTCTAATACTTGGACCGGTGATACAACCGCCTTCACATGCCATCACTTCGATAAATTGGTTAGGACATTTACCAGTACGTGCATATGCGCGTAATAATGCAATGTTCTTTTTATTTAGATTGCTCAACAATAAGCTATTAACCTGTGCCCCTGTTCCTAAATGAGCTTTCACAGCATTGGTTACTCCTCCAGTCTGTCCGTATCCGTGACTCTCAAAATATGCCTCTTCTGCAATGCGTAGTGGTGCGACTTGTTGCATATTTATATCTAATCCGTCGAGAACAGAACCCAATTCTTCAAATGTCATTACATAATCTACATTCTCGGTGTAATCCGCCTCTTTGCGTTTCGCAATACATGGACCAATAAATACAGTTTTTGCATCTGGATGTTTTGCTTTTGCAATGTCAGCAGCATAGTACATTGGCGATTTTGTAGTGGAGATATATTTTTTAATCTCGGGTATATGTTTTTCTGCCAGTTGAATGTATGATGGGCAGCATGAGGTAGTCATAAATGGCTGACCTTCTTCTAGTTTTTCTAATAGTTCGTGACTCTCGTTGCGTGTGGTTTCATCCGCGCCAAGTGCCACCTCAATTACATCATCAAAGCCCATTGCTGTCAGTGCGCCATACACTTGGTCGAGTGTAGTGTTGAATTGAGATAAAATAGCAGGTGCTACCATTGCAACCACTTTTTGTGTAGGCTTCTTTATCAATTCTAATACATCAAACACTTGTGAAATCTCAAATATTGCGCCAAATGGACAAGCATTGATACATTTTCCGCAATAGATACATTTACTCTCATCGATATGCTCTATGCCATATTCATCTTTTGAAATAGCCTTTACTGGGCACGCCTCTTCGCAAGGGATTGGAACATAGATAATTGCATGGTAAGGACAACTTTTGTGGCAAATTCCGCATGAGATGCAATTGTCGTGGTCGATTTTTGCCTGTCCATTTTTTCTGAATGAGATGACATTTTTAGGACAGTTCACAGCACAACTTTGAGCTACACAACCTCTACATAGGTTGGAAATCTCGTAGTTTACCTGAATACATGCCGAGCAAGCCTCGTCCATCACGCACATAATATTCTTTTTCGTGCGCTCTTGGCGTGCTAGTGCATCTTTTACATATTGAGAAAGCGGCGTTAGCTCATCTTTTTCATCGGTCATATCAAAACCTAAAAGAGGCATCATTTTATATTTTAGTACCGCACGCTCTTTGTAGATACAACACCTACCACGTGGTTTGATGTCGCGTGGACGCATTTTAATAGGGAGATGGTCGATTGTCTCAACCAAAGTATCCGATTTCCATAATTTAGTGAGCCTTGCCAAAAGATCGTGACGAACAATCATCACATTATTTGTATATGCCATAAATTCAATAAGGTTAATTGACTAGTAGTTTGTATTTTAGTTATTAGTTTCCTTGAAAAATTTTTCCCTCTTAAAAAGAGGTGCAAAGTTACAAATAAATTGTGATATACATATTATAATATGAAATTTTTTATTACCTTTGTACTCTTAAACTATATCAAATAATAAAAATTAGATGAAACGACTGTTTTTACTTGATGCTTACGCACTTATATATCGTGCCTATTATGCATTTATGCGTGCACCACGTGTCAACTCTAAAGGATTAAATACTTCCGCTATTTTTGGATTTGTTAACACCTTAGAAGACCTCTTGAAAAGAGAAGATCCTACGCATCTGGCTGTGGTTTTTGACCCTGCTGGTGAGACGTTTAGACATAAAGCATATGAGCCCTATAAGGCTCAACGTCAGTCTACCCCAGAGGATATCAAGGTGGCTGTGCCTATTATCAAGCAGATAATTGAGGCGTATAATATTCCTATAATTGAGGTGCCAGAATTTGAGGCTGATGATGTGATTGGTACTCTCTCTTGCCTTGCCGAAAAAGCTGGGTTCGAGGTGTTTATGATGACTCCAGATAAGGATTATGGGCAGTTGGTTACAGAAAAAGTGAAAATATATAAGCCGCGACATGGCGCTTACGGATTTGATATAATTGGAGTAGATGAGGTGTTGAGCAAATGGGAGTTGAGTTCTACTGCACAAGTTATTGATATGCTAGGGTTAATGGGCGATACCTCGGATAATATACCGGGCTGTCCTGGTGTGGGCGAAAAGGGTGCTATGAAGTTACTCAAAGAGTTTGGTTCTATTGAGGGTATTATTGCTAATACAGAGAAGCTTAAAGGGGCGATGAAGCGTAAGATAGAGGAGAATGTGGAGATAACAATGATGTCAAAATTCTTAGCTACAATAAGATGTGATGTTCCGATTGAGTTTGACCCTATTGCAATGGAGCGTAGGGAGATTAATCGCTATGATCTATTGGATATTTTTACCGAATTAGAGTTTAGAAACCTGATTTCGCGTATTATTCCGCAAAGTGATACAGAAGAGCAAGTTGCGCGCAGGTTGCGCTCTAAACAGAGTAATGATGGGCAGACATTGATGTTTGATGATGATAAATCTGAACCTATCTTGCTACCATCTCAATTTGCCTCTGTAGATTCTGTAGAGCATAATTATCATACAGTTGATACCGTGGAGGGGTGTATGGAGTTAGCCGAAAAACTATCACAGTATCAGTCGGTTTGCTTTGATACTGAGACTACTTCGCTTAATACGCTCGAGGCAGAATTGGTTGGTATCTCATTTGCTGTTGAACCTCACAGGGCTTATTATATCCCTATTTCTGAGGAGCGTGGGGCAGCGATGCAGTTCATAGATATATTTAAACCGTTGTTGGAAGATGCCTCGATTGAAAAGTGCGGTCATAATATTAAATATGATTTTTTGGTGCTCAGAAATTACGATGTTGTAGTGCAGGGTAAACTGTTTGACACGATGATAGCGCATTATCTGTTGCAACCTGAATTGCGACACGGAATGGATTATTTGGCGGAGATTTTTCTTAATTATACCACTATTCATATTGATGAGTTGATTGGGAAGAAGGGTAAAAAACAACTCTCGATGCGGGAGGTGCCGCTTGAAATAATTTCAGAGTATGCAGCAGAAGATGCTGATGTAACTCTGCAACTTAAACAGTTGCTGAACAAGCAATTGATAGACAATAATTTGCTTTCGCTTTTTGAGGATGTGGAGATGCCTCTTGTGCGTGTGTTGGTGGAGATGGAGCGTGTGGGGGTGTTGATTGATGATTTTGCATTGGGACAATCTGCTGAGGTTCTATCAGCAAAACTGAGTGCTATTGAGCGGAAGATTAATCAACTCTCTGGCACTAAGATAAATATCAGTTCGCCTAAACAGGTTGGGGAGTTGTTGTTTGATATTCTGAAGTTGTCAGATAAACCGCGTAAAACAAAAAAAGGACAATATGTTACCGACGAAGAGACGCTTGAGTCGTTGCGATCTAAGCACGAGGTGATTGGTGAAATTTTAGAGTATAGAGGTGTGAAGAAGTTGCTGAGTACGTACGTAGAGGCGTTGCCAAAATTGATAAATGCAAATACTGGTAGGGTGCATACCTCGTTTAATCAGTCAGTTACGGCTACAGGTAGGTTGAGTTCGTCGAACCCTAACTTACAAAATATACCGATAAGAGATGATCAGGGTCGTGAAATTCGTCGTTCGTTTGTTGCGTCTGAGGGGTGTAAGTTTTTGTCGGCTGACTATTCGCAGGTGGAGTTGCGCATTATGGCACATCTCTCGGGCGATGAGAATATGGTGGCGGCATTTTTAGCTGATTATGATATTCATACAGCCACAGCTGCAAATATATATAAAGTTCCACTAGATGAGGTTACTAGCGATATGCGAAGGAAAGCCAAGACAGCAAACTTTGGTATCATATATGGTATCTCGGTGTTTGGACTTTCTGAGCGATTGGGGGTCTCTCGTTTCGAGGCTAAGGAGTTAATCGATGGCTATTTCGAATCTTTTCCGGGTGTAAAACGTTATATGGATTATTCGATTGAGCAGGCACGAGAGAGGGGGTATGTGGAGACTTTTTTGGGCAGACGTAGATATTTGGCTGATATCAATTCGGCAAATGCTACTGTGCGTGGGTATGCAGAACGAAATGCTATCAACGCCCCAATTCAAGGTGCTGCTGCTGATATTATAAAGATTGCGATGGTGCGTGTGGCAAATCGTATTGCAGCTGAGGGGCTTAGGGCTGAGATGGTGCTTCAGGTGCACGATGAACTCAATTTTAATGTGCCAGTTGGTGAGGTGGAAAAATTGACAGATATGGTAAGAGAGGAGATGCAAAATGCCATTAAACTCAATGTGCCATTAAAAGTTGATATTGGTGTGGGCGATAATTGGCTAGAGGCACATTGATATTTTATTACTCCTCTACAATAAAAGATATATTATCACGTTGTACAAATATATGTACAAAGTTTTGTACAAAAAATAGACTATAAATCATATAAATTTATATTGTTATGTTACTACTTACAGTTTCGGAATTTAGAGCAAATATAAGCAAGTATCTTAAAATGGCTGTTACAGAGCAAATTGCTATAAAAAGTAAATCGGGGATTTTTAATATCTCTCCGAGCGAGAATATCCGCACCTCAAATCCATCTCCGAGCGGAGATGAATTTTGGAACGAACCAGAAAATTTAGAGCGTCTTAACAGAGACGTTAGAGAGTTGAATAAAGTGGATGTATCCTCACTTGAAAGTTGGGATGATTTTAAATTAGAATTAGCTCTATGATTTATAAGGTATTATTGCAACCGCAGTTTAAACAGGATATAAAACAGCATAGTAGAGCAGGAGATAAGAAACTTATAAATAAAATTGAGCAATTATTGGAGGATTTATCAAAACACCCTCGTTTTGGCATTGGCAAACCAGAGCCCCTAAAAGGTTTTGATGATCTTGAAATTTGGTCTAGACGTATAGATTCAAAACATAGATTGGTTTATCAAATAAGAGATAACGACTTGATAATTATAGCAATCTCAGCATTTGGACACTATGGAGATAAATAAAGCATTACGGCGATAAATAAAAATAAAAAACCATATTATTATGTTACTACTTACAGTTTCGGAATTTAGAGCAAATATCAGCAAGTATCTTAAAATGGCTGTTACAGAGCAAATTGCTATAAAAAGTAAATCGGGGATTTTTAATATCTCTCCGAGCGAGAATATCCGCACCTCAAATCCATCTCCGAGCGGAGATGTGTGGTTTGATGTCCCCGAGAATTTAGAATCTATAAACAGGGGTTTGTTGGAGGCTAAAAAAGGTATGGGACGAGCTCTCTCAGATATTCAAAAGAAGTTTGCTTTATGATATATAATGTGATTGTCACTCCAGAGGCAGAGGAGGGTTTGGATATGCTTTATAAGTCTGGAAATAAAAAACTTGTAGAGAAAGCTCTTGTTATGCTAGAGGAGATTTCTAGAACTCCTCGTTCGGGAACAGGAAAACCAGAACAATTAAAGGGTTATAATGAAGAGATGTGGTCAAGGTGTATTAATTCTAGACATAGACTGATTTATGAGATACAAGAAGACTACCTAACTGTATATGCAATCTCAGCATTTGGTCATTACGGTGATAAATAAAAATAAAAAACCATCTGAAACATTATATTTCAGATGGTTTTTTGTTCTTCTTAGCAGAGATAAATTATCTACGTAAGCCAAGCTCTTTAACGATTGCGCGGTAGCGTTCGATTTCGATACGTTTTAGGTAATCAAGAAGGCTACGACGTTTACCAACCAAGATTTTGAGCGCGCGCTCAGTGCTATAATCTTTTCTATTTAACTTAAGGTGTTCAGTTAAATGGCTAATACGATACGAAAACAATGCTATCTGAGCCTCTGGTGAGCCAGTATCAGTGTTAGACTTTCCGTATTTAGCAAAGATCTCTTGCTTTTTTTCTGCACTTAAATACATAGTAAAAAAAGTTTTATGGGAGATTTTCCCTAATTAATTATTCCCCAAAATCGGGACTGCAAAGGTACGATTAATTTTCTAATCCACCAAACGTTTTAAAAAATAAGTGAAAATTATTTTCAATGTCCCCTTTTTTAGTTTGATTTTATCTTCGGGGAGTATCTAGTTTTTAAAATTACACTTCGGTTATTTCTTTAATATACCATTGAATAATGCATTCATAATCAACGGTCTGTGGTCGCGAATATATGTTCCGATTGTGCTTTTTAGGTATGGAGCTTCTAGCCCTTTTAGTGCGTAGAGCGACATCATCGCAGTCCATTGCGGACTCGGGATATTAAATACCCCCTCTGCAATACCTTGGTCTAATATCTGTCTGATCATACGAATCTCTTTTACGTCAATCGGACGACGAGCTTTCTCCACTTCGTATATATTTCTAAAAAAGTCTGCACGCAACGATCCATTGCGTTCAATTGCCTCTTTTATCGCCTCAAATCTCACAAAAATATACTCTTCTAGTTTCTGTTGTGCTGGAATATCCTCCTCCATCACCACATTTAATCGTTCGATAAGCAGTGTAAGTTCATTCTCTATTACGGCGAGATACACCTCATCTTTATTGTTGAAATATGTATATAAAGTGCGTCTGCCTTTGTTAGATTCTACTGCAATATCATTCATTGTAACATTGGCTTTGCCATATTCGGCAAACAAGCGTCGTGCCACATCAACTATTAATTGACGGGTTTTGAATGATTTAGTATTCTTTGTAGAGTTGATATTAGTAAGCGTCTTTTTCATTCTGCAAAGATACCAATTTATTATTTTACCACCAAATATTTTTGACTAAAATTGCATAATTTCGCGAAAATGTGCATTTTATTAATTTTATGTAAATTTATTCGTGATGTATCAAACAAATTTTGTATCTTTGCAGTTTGAAATTAATTGGAAGAATAATATATAAAATAACAAACAAAATAAACATAACACAGTGGCTACTAAGTACATTTTCGTTACGGGAGGCGTAACATCATCATTAGGAAAAGGGATTATTTCTTCGTCGCTTGGCAGATTATTGCAAGCGCGCGGTTATAGCGTTACAAATCAAAAGTTAGATCCATATATAAATGTCGATCCAGGAACGCTAAATCCGTACGAACACGGAGAGTGTTATGTAACTGTAGATGGGCATGAGGCTGACCTTGATTTAGGTCATTATGAGCGTTTTATGAATGTGCCATCGACAAAAGCTAACAATGTAACATCGGGTCGCATATATCAAAATGTAATTAATCGTGAGCGTCGTGGCGATTTCTTGGGTAAAACAGTGCAGGTGATCCCTCATATTACAGACGAAATTAAGCGTAATGTAATGCAGTTGGGCGACACTGGCAAATTCGATTTTGTAATTACAGAACTTGGTGGCACTGTGGGCGATATTGAGTCGTTGCCTTATGTAGAGAGTGTGCGCCAGATGCGTTGGGAGCTAGGTGCTGACTGTTTGTGTATTCACCTTACATATGTGCCTTATGTGGCAGCGGCTGGCGAGTTGAAGACTAAACCTACTCAACACTCTGTGAAGGAGTTGCAACAAGAGGGGGTGCAACCAGATGTGCTTGTGCTTCGTGCCGAACATCCAATTACCCCTGAGGTGCGCAAAAAAGTGGCTCTTTTCTGTAATGTAGAACCAGAAGCTGTTATCGAGAGTGCCGATGTAAAAACTATTTACGAAGTGCCTATTCGTATGCAACAAGAGGGGTTGGATAGAGTGGTGTTGAAAAGATTTGGCATTGACCCAGAGGCTACTACTGCCGATATGAAAGATTGGGTATCTTTCTTGACTAAACTTAAAACTGCTGAAGAGGAGGTGAAAATTGCTCTTGTAGGTAAATACGTTCGTCTACCTGATGCTTATAAATCTATTATTGAGAGTCTTATCCACGCTTCGGCTTATAATGATAGAAAGCTAAAACTTGACCTTATTTTGTCTGATGATATTATAGATGAGAATGTAGAGGATAAGTTGACAGGTTATTCGGGTATATTAATTGCTCCTGGATTTGGTGAGCGCGGTCTAGAGGGTAAAATTAAAGCGGCTAAATTTGCACGCGAAAATATGGTGCCTTGTTTGGGTATCTGTTTTGGTATGCAGACGATGGCTATCGAATTCAAACGCAATGTATTAGGCTGTCCTACAGCTAATAGTGCTGAGATTGATCCAAATACACCACATAAAATTATCGATATGATGGAAGACCAAAAACGTATCTATAATAAAGGTGGTTCAATGCGACTTGGTGCATATGATTGTACATTGACTCCAGGCTCCAAAGCAGCTGATATTTATGGTGAAGAGATGATATCAGAGCGACATAGACATCGTTTTGAATTTAATAATAAGTACAAAGAGGAGTTTGAATCAAACGGTATGAAGATAACAGGTGTAAATCCTAATACACAATTGGGTGAGATTATCGAACTAGAATCGCATCCGTGGTATATTGGTGTGCAATTCCACCCAGAATATTCTAGTACAGTGTTGCATCCGCACCCACTTTTCCTTGACTTTGTAAAAGCGGCAACAAATAGATAAAAATCAAAATAGGGGGGCTGAAAATTTTCAGAATGTAAGGCTGAAAGATATCGCAAAAGGACAGTTTTAGGTCTCATATTATTAATTTAATTTTTCTTTGGGGAGTTTTTAGAAGTCCCCTAAACAGTAAATTTATGGATAAAAATACGGTAATTGGATTGGTGTTGATTATGGCTGTAATCTTCGGATTTAGCTGGTTAAATCAACCTAGTAAAGAGGAGAGAGAGAGAATACAGCATCAACGTGATTCTATTGCAATGGTAAATGAGGCAGCTCGTTTGCTCGAGGTTGAACGAGTAAGACTACAAGAGATAAATGACTCTATAGTGCTTGCAAGTGCAGGTAATTCTGTCGATTCCACTCGTGCAGTGTCGCAATTTGGAGATTTTGCAGCTGCGGCTATTGGCGAAGAGGAGTTTGTTGAGGTGAAAACAGAGAAATTGAACCTTACATTCTCTACTAAAGGCGGACAGATTAGTGTCGCTGAATTGGCTGAATATCAACGATATGATTCGTTGCCAATACAATTGTGTGCAACTGATGAGTCGTCGCTTGGGTATACACTGCTCACAAGCAACAATCGCATTATCGATACAAAACATCTCTATTTTACACCAACTGTTGTAAAAACAGATTCGTCGTATATTGTAACGATGAGTGCACAATTAGATTCAGTTGGCTCGTTTGATTTTATTTATAATGTGCCAAACGATGATTATATGGTGCGCAAGGAGATAAAGGCTAATAATATTGCATCGTATTTAGCTCCAAATCTCAATTCGCTTGATATGCAGTGGGAGTCGCTCATTCGTCAAAACGAAAAGGGTCGTAAGTTCGAAAGTCGCTATGCTACACTAAATTATAAATTCACAGCCGATGATATGGAGAAATTATCTGAAGCTAAAAATGATGAGAAATCTCTTGCTGGCAAAGTGAATTGGGTGGCATTTAAAGATCACTTCTTTAGTACGATAATGATAGCCGATCAATCTTTTACATCGACAAAAGTTACATCGGAAATTATGCCAGAAAATTCGCCATATATCAAATTTGATAAGATGTCGGCAGTGGTGGCGTTTGACCCAACAGGTAAAGAGTCTACAATTCTGCATACATATTATGGACCAAATCAATATAAGATACTAAAAAGCTATGACAGAGAGGGTGTTATAAGTGGAGAGAAATTAAAACTTCAACAAATCATACCACTTGGGTGGTCGCTTTTCCGCTGGATATCAACAGGGGCAATCATTCCGATGTTTAATTTCTTCGGTAGATTTATCTCTAATTACGGTATCATTATTTTGTTGATGACTTTAGTAATTAAACTTGTGATTTTGCCATTCACATATAAATCGTATATGTCTACGGCTAAAATGCGAGTGCTTAAACCTCAAATTGATGAGATTAATGCTAAATTTCCAGCAGATAAAGCTATGGAGCGTCAGCAAGCTACAATGGCACTTTATAACAGGGTGGGTATCAGCCCAATGAGTGGTTGTTTGCCGATGCTTTTCCAGATGCCAATTCTATTTGCGATGTTCAGTTTCTTCCCGACAGCTTTCGAGTTGCGTGGACAAGGATTTTTGTGGGCAGATGACCTGTCTAGTTACGATGCAATCATCTCGTGGGACGCATATATTCCTCTGATTACTCCATTCTTTGGTAACCATATTTCGCTTTTCTGTCTGTTGATGACTATCACGAATATTGTTTACACCAAAATCAATATGGCATCGCAAGCTGGCAATGAGCAAATGGCGGCTATGAAGTGGATGATGTACCTAATGCCAGTGATGTTTATGTTTATGTTTAATAATTATGCATCAGGTCTTTCGTACTACTATTTCATCTCGCTTTTAATCACAATTGCACAGACATATCTGTTCCGTCTCTTTATTAATGAAGATAAGATATTGGCACAATTAGAGGCTAAAAAAACAAAACCTAAAAAGAAGTCGGGCTTTATGCAACGTCTTGAAGCTGCGCAACGCGAACAACAAAAAGCGATGCTAGAGCAACAAAAAAAGCGTAAATAAACTTATATTTGTGGGGTCGGATGTGAAGTGTTATTCCGCCCATCCCACATTTTGCCCCTGTAGTTCAACGGATAGAATAGCGGTTTCCTAAACCGTAGATCCGAGTTCGATCCTCGGCGGGGGTACAATTGTAAAAATAAAAAGGTATTATTATGGCAACAAAAAAAAACAATGCAGATTCTGGACTTGAAAGACGCAAATCTACGTATGAGGAGTTGACAAGAATATTATTAAAGAAAGCAAATTTATCAAAAGCGGATATTCTTGACGAGGCTTTGCAACGTTTTGTAGCTACAAATTTAGATCTACTAACTCCCACCGAACGAAAAAAATTTGATGTGGTAATATGAATTTAAATCATATTTTTATAGATACAAATGTATTGATTGGTTCATTTGTTGATAAAGCAAATGATGTGGATTGTGTAAAATATTTGTCATCTTTGAATGGTAAGAAATTATATATTTCATCTTTGAGCGTAGCACAGCTAGTTTCTGTATTTCAAAAAAGAAAAAGCAATTCAGAGATTAAACAAATTATAAATTCAATTATTAATAAATTTATTATTGTTTCCTTTACAGATAGTGAAATCCAGCAAATTCTGAAACTTGATAATTCGGATATGGAGGATGCTATTCAATATGTTATTTCACGAAAGGTGAAATGTGGTTATTTTGTTACTAATAATGTAAAAGATTATAGGAGTTTTAATGATATAATTGTATTATCACCGAAAAAGCATAGGGCTATTTTACGATAATATATGATTAATACAACTCAACATTTATGGTACTTAATTATATTTGGATATTCTTTTTGCTTGTCGCAGTTTTAGTGGCTGCGGTGCGTAGCATTATGATGGGAGCTCCAGATGTAATGACTGCCGTGATGGATTCGATGTTTAGCTCGGCTCGTTCGGGTTTTGAAATATCAATCGGACTTACTGGAGTGCTTGCTCTTTGGCTCGGATTCCTAAAAATCGCTGAGCGTTCAGGCGTAATTGATAGCCTTTCTCGTATGGTGGCACCATTCTTCTCACAGATTTTTCCTGATGTTCCCAAAAATCACCCAGCAATGGGTACTATCTTTATGAACCTATCTGCCAATATGTTAGGTTTGGATAATGCAGCTACACCGCTCGGACTCAAAGCGATGGAGCAGTTGCAGGAGATTAACCCCAAGAAAGAGACAGCATCAAATTCGATGATTATGTTTTTGGTGCTAAATACCTCAGGACTCACACTTATCCCAATTACAGTGATGACCTATCGTGCGCAGTTTGGTGCAGCCAATCCTGCCGACGTATTCCTGCCGATACTTTTAGCTACATTCTTTTCCACTTTGGTGGGTTTAATTGCAGTTTCTATAGCGCAGAAAATCAATATACTGCAACGTGCAATCCTATTGCCTTTATCTATAATGATAGCGGTAGTAGTGGCAATGTTAGTAGGGTTTTCGCAAATGACGCCAGATCAACTAAAACTTTGGTCTAGTGTGATAACTAACGTTACATTATTATCCTTGGTTTGTTGGTTCCTTTTGGCTGGTATGCGTAAACGAGTTAATGTATACGAGGCATTTGTAGATGGTGCAAAAGAGGGTTTTAAAGTGGCGGTGGGGATTATTCCATATCTTATCGCGATACTGGTGGCTATCGGAATGTTCCGCGCTTCAGGTGCAATGGATTGGTTGTTGTATGGTATCTCTGCTGTGGTGGATTGGTGTGGCATTGATAATCAATTTGTTGGCGCATTGCCAACGGCACTTATGAAACCACTTAGCGGTAGCGGTGCACGTGGTATGATGCTAGATGCATTGGGTACGTATGGAGCCGATTCATTTGTCGGTCGCCTCACTTGTGTTCTTCAAGGGGCTACAGATACTACATTTTATATTTTGGCACTCTATTTTGGTTCGGTGGGTATTAAGCACACTAGGCACGCTCTTTCGTGTGGACTCATTGCAGATGTTGCAGGCATTATAGCCTCTATAATAATAGCATATATTTTCTTTGGATAAATTACAGACATAACTTTATGATACTTTACAATGCAGAAGAGGTGAAAATGCCTAAACTTCAAAAACGCAGTACCAATGCTTGGATTAAATCAGTTGCCGCAAAATATGGTAAAAAGATAGGCGATATATCTTATATTTTTTGCAACGATGAAAAAATTTTAGCAGTTAATAAGGAGTATTTACAACACGATTATTACACAGATATTATCACTTTTGATTATTGCGAGGGTGATATTATTAGTGGTGATATTTTTGTTTCGCTCGATACGGTGCGCAGTAATGCAGAGGAGTTTGGTGTATCTTTTGAAAATGAACTTCATAGGGTATTGATACACGGTATTTTGCACCTTTGCGGACAAGATGATACCTCAGATGAGTTACAAGAGGAGATGACACGCAAAGAGAATGATGCCCTATCTATGGTAGGGGTGTAACAATTGTAGACAACCTCATAGCGCAAAGAAATGAAAGCAATTGTACTCACCTCAACGCTCTATTCCGACGATAGTTATATGGTAAATCTGCTTACCGACGAACTTGGTATGGTTGTTGTTTCTGTGCGTGTAGGGAAACGCACTGCAGTGCGTACGAGTCATATACAACCACTTACACCACTGTTGGTAACTCTAGATGGTCGTCCATCGCAACGAGTGATGCGCATAAAAGAGTGTCAAGCATTACCCTTTGCAGCCCAAATTGCCTACGACCCAATAAAGAGTATTCAAGCCCAATTTATAGCTGAGGTATTGTCTCGAGCAGTCTCTCCATCTCAATCAGATATTCAACTCTTTCATTTTGTAGAAGATGCAGTATTTGCGCTTAATAATCTTATGCGTGGGGAGGAGAATTTCCATCTTATCTTCTTATTAAAACTCACCCATTATCTAGGCTTTTTTCCTAATATTGAGGGTTTTGCCTCAGCCGAATATTTCAATATGGAGAATGGTTGTTTTGAACCTCAAGCACCATATCACACCAATTATGTGCATCCGACAGATACAATAGCATTTGCGCAATTGTTGCGTATGGATTACGACACCGCATATCTTTATGATGTCAATCGCACACAGCGTAACCAAGTATTAGATTATATCCTTAAGTATTACAATCTTCATATCCCTACTTTCTCATCTCTTCGTTCGCTAGAAATTCTTCGTTCGCTATCGGAATAATAGATTGTTGTTGGATTAATGGTTCGCTATCAGATTAATAGATCTATCGGATTAATATATTTAGGGGATTAATATTTCGCTGATTTTCAAAAACTGCTTTACTTCAGTTTATAGTTTACACTTCGTCCCCCCTCATCATTTTTGCAAAGGATATTGAGCGCAATTAACCCTTGAATATCACGCAAAGCGGTGTCATTAGAGCATTTGCAAATCTTAGCCCATTTCGAAGAGGTAAGTTTGCCATCAAAACCATCAAAAAGTCGATTGATGATTTTAATTTGACGTTCATTAAAGCTTATATCTCTGTGCTCCTCCCAGAATTTTGCTTTTGCAAGTATAGATTCAAGTATCTCATCTGTTGCATTTAATGCTCTTTGCAGGCACTCCAAATACCAAGTTATCCAAGCCGTTATGTTGTTGTCTCCCTTTTGAGTAGATTCTAATATCTGATAGTACTCTTTTCTCTCCTTTTGTATTTGATTACTCATACTATAAAAGCGTTGTTCGCTGCAATCGCTTCTGCACAACATCATATCTGCTATAGTGCGAGCTATTCGACCGTTGCCATCGTCAAAGGGGTGTATTGTAACAAACCAAAAATGAGCTATTGCCGATTTTATTATAAAGTCAGTAACTGTATCAGAATTGAACCAATTGAGGAATTTTGTCATCTCTAGCTCTAAATTTTCTGGTTTTGGAGCTTCATAATGCACAATTTCTCTTCCCATTGCTCCAGATACCACCTGCATTTCACCCGTACGATATTTTGCTACTTCAATTTTATACATACCACTATAGCCTATAGGAAATAGAGCGGCATGCCATCCAAAAAGTCTCTCTTCAGTTAGCTTTTTAGCATAGTTTTGTGTGGCATCTAACATCATTTCTACCACTCCATCTACATTGTGCGAAGATGCTATCAAATCCTGTTTTGTTATACCCAATTTGCGTGCGATAGAAGAGCGAACCTCCTCTTTGTTAAGAGTTTCGCCCTCTATCTCAGTTGATTTTAATATATCAAGAGTAAGTGTGGTTAGCATTGCCTCTTCCCTTAAAGAGAAACCTAAACTCTCCATTCTTCCGAGCAACCGACCTTGCGAGTGTCGTACTGAGGCAAGGAGTGTTGTAATGCTTTCAATGTCGTATGTAAATTGAGACCAATTTTGATTTTCGTGTATATACATAGGCTAGTCATAAAATTTTTGTAAAAGTACTACAAATATTTCATCTATGCAAATATTCGCCGCATTTTTTGCGGCGAATAAGATTACTATTCACCGCAGATGTATAATTGTTCTATATGTTGATCTGGCTTGTATTACTTTGTTATAAGGCGATTATTTCAGTTTATGAAAAATAATTTAGAAAAAAGTTGCAACATACTGAAACTTATATTATCTTTGTGATATGAAAGCAAATGTTGAGGGTGTATACACAGTTGGACGTTGGGAATACCCGATAAAGGCTATACGAGAGGTGATTAGAAATGCAGTTGTTCACAGAGATTACTCGATAACAGGTTCGGATATTAAGGTGGCAATTTATGATGATATGATTGAGGTAACAAGTCCTGGTTTGCTCTATCCATCAATTGATTTTAATGCGATGGAGAGTCGCCAGAGCTATGTTCGCAATAAATTGATAGCGCCTCTTTTCAAGCGTTTGGGCATAATAGATCAATGGGGCAATGGGTTAAAATTGATTGCTGACGAAGTGAAGGAATATCCAAATATTGAGCTAAAATGGCGAGAAGTCGGATTATCTTTTCAAGTGCAATTCGTCAAGACTGATTTTACACCGACAGAAAATGTCGGTGTAAATGACGACAATGTCGGTGTAAATAGCGACAATGTCGGTGTAAATGACGAAAATGTCGGTGTAAATGACGACAATGTCGGTGTAAATGACGACGATGTCTGTGTAAATGACGACAATGTCGGTGTAAAAGAGCAGATAATTGAATTAGTTAAAGAGAACGGAGGGTTAAATGCAAAAATTATTGCTACTCACTTTCCTGATATTGTTGATAGAACAGTTGAACGTTATATTAAAGAGTTAAAAGATAACAATATCATAGAGTTTAGAGGTGCACCAAAGATAGGCGGATATTATATTAAATGATAATTCAAGTTAAACGGTTCATTAATAACATCTTCAGATACTCTTCAAACGCCTCAGAACTTTGTTCTGTGGCGATTTGCCACGGCTCGCCTAAGAGGGCTGCACCGCCAAAACCGATAGAGGTGAGTAGTGGGAGTTTATTGAGGGTAACGCCAGAGAGGGCAAAGGTGCGTTGTGAGATAATGCCTTCTTTTGCAGCATCTTCTAATTGCTTGATAGTAAATTTAGATGGGTAGTTGTTTTTGCTTACACTGTCAAAAATAGGACTCAAAAAATGGTAATCAATATTTCTAATCGATTTATTTTTCTCGCTTTTAACCATCTCATTAACTTCCCCAATAGCCCCAATCCCCTCAATAGCCTCAATCTCTTCGAGCGAGTGGCACGAGCAACTTACTCTCCTTTGCCAGCCGACTGGCGGATTGGGGTTGCGACTATTGAGATGCACACCTCCGAGTGAGTACTTGATAGCCAGGTGGTGGTGGTCGTGCAATGCTATTTTGTGATAAAATTCACTAGGGGTTGATTTTATAAAATCCTCTATATCAGATTCAGTAGCATCTGGTTTGCGTATATGCAAATAATCAATACCCTGCTCTAGCATCTTGATGGCAATTTCTCTCTCGCCATCAAAAAAATAGGGTAGTGTGATTATTGCAATCCGCATATGTAAAGAATATTATCGTGTATGGAAAATTACAGAAACGCGCTATAATATAATACGCTGAAACTCCATTGTAAGGAGGTTGATATGCATCATCTCATTGCATAAGGGCGAACCAAATTCGCATACCATTTGCAGTAGTTGATTAGCTTGTATCGAGCCTACTACCGCAGGAGTGGTGCCAATTACTGGCGACTCTTTTGTCTCTACGCTGCTGTAATACTCTTCATCAGGATAGATGGTTTTGTAGGTGATGTCGGTTTTGTAATCGAATACAGCCACCTGACCAGAGAAATCAGTAATTGCACCATATATATAAGGTGTTTTTAATACAGAGCACACCTCATTTATCAAATATCTGGTTTTATAGTTATCGCATCCGTCAATTACATAGTCGTAATTAACAATAATTTCGTGCGCATTCTCCTCAGTCAATCTTTCGTAATATTTAATTACATTCACCTCAGCATTTAAACTGTTTAAACGGTCTGCAGCGCACTCCACTTTTGGTAGTCCCACCTGTGCCTCGCGATATAGAATTTGACGTTGCAAATTACTCACAGACACCACGTCTGAGTCAATTATACCAATTGTGCCTACCCCAGCAGCTGCTAGATATAGCGCGATTGGCGAACCCAATCCACCTATACCAACTATTAATACACGAGTTAGAGCCAGTTTCTCCTGTCCCGTTTTACCTATTTGACTTAATGCGATTTGTCTAGCGTATCTCATAATAATCCATTGATTTATCCCAATCCTTAAATACAGGTTGTAGTCCGTGCGCTGTAATCGCATCAACCACCTCAGTAGCTGTGCGTTCGTCGCTCACGTGGAATTGTTCCAATGCCTGTGGGTAGCAGGCATAACCTCCCGGTTCTGTTTTACTCTCCGCACTCATTGATGTTACACCAAGAGGACAAAGATTGTCGCGCAGTGCGGCTGGTTCGCGTGTAGAGACG
Organism: bacterium; assembly: GCA_044433285.1. Lineage (GTDB taxonomy): Bacteria > Bacteroidota > Bacteroidia > Bacteroidales > Paludibacteraceae > Aphodosoma. The sequence continues at coordinate 40,649 of JAWXTU010000003.1, forward strand.
CTGATATCTACATCTCTATCGAATATTCTCATAGCAAAAATTACCTGTGCCAATTGGCGATCATTCATCACCACATTTGGTTGATAACCACTCTCCGATGGTCGCATACGTGGGAAATTCACGCTATATTTTGTACGCCAATATTTTTGTTCGAGATAGCGCAGGTGATGCGCAAGCATTGTAATATCTGTGCGCCAATCTTCTAGTCCGATGAGTACACCCATACCTATTTTGTGCACACCAGCTTGTCCCATACGGTCAAAGCCGTTTACACGCCACTCAAAATCTGATTTTTTACCACGAGGGTGGTATATTTTATATCGTTCGCGGTGGTAGGTCTCCTGAAAACAGATCACGCCATTGAGTCCGTGTTGTACCAATTCTGCATACTCATCGCTCTCAAGTGGCATCACCTCCAACTGCAAATTACTGAAATATGGTTTTGCTAAATCTAGTGCCTTAGCCAAATATGGCACACCTGCTTTAGCTGGATTTTCGCCTGTTACCATTAATAAATTCTCAAACGGTGACAGTTTTTTTATAGCCTCAAATTCACGCACCATTTCATCTTCTGTTAATATAGTACGATTAATCTTGTTTGCCGAGTTAAATCCGCAGTAGATGCACCCATTTGCGCATGAGTTTGTGAGGTAAAGCGGTATATATAAAGATATTGTTTTACCAAATCTTGCCATTGTATATTTTTGACTCAATTGTGCCATCACCTCCAGATAAGGTTCGGCAGCAGGTGAAATAAGAGCCATAAAATCATCAACAGTAAGTCGATTTTTTGCTAGAGCCGCACGTACATCTGCATCGGTTTTTGCCGAAATATTACGAGTGGTCTCTTCCCACGATATATTTTTTAGTTCGTCTGAAAACACGGTAGTATTATTTATTAGTTTTCTTTTTGTGTACGGGGCGTTTCTAAATGTCCCTTGTTTGTTCGTTTTTATTCTATTAAAGAATTGCTATATCTCTTCTTAATCAAGAAAAGAGGTAAGCGGAGATGATGCAATTGCTTTCATATCAAAAGTGATATTTCCAAGACCTGCCTCATATGCACGACGTCCTGCCACAATAGCCTCGGCAAATGCTTTTGCCATCTCTACAGGGTTGGCAGCTACTGCAATAGCTGTATTAACAAGGCATGCGCTAGCTCCCATCTCCATTGCTTCGGCAGCGTGACTTGGAGCGCCAATTCCAGCATCAACTATAACTGGTATGTTGGCTTGTTCGATGATTAACTGAATAAAATCGCGAGTGATAACACCTCTATTTGTACCGATTGGTGAGCCCAACGGCATCACTGTAGCAGCACCAGCCTCCTCGAGTTGGCGACACAAAATTGGGTCGGCTTGGCAATAAGGTAACACCACAAAACCGAGTTTTACCAACTCTTCAGTCGCTTTTAATGTCTCAATTGAATCTGGAAGTAGGTGGCGAGGATTTGGGTGAATTTCTAGTTTCAACCAGTTTGTACCAAACGCTTCGCGCGATAATTGAGCAGCAAAAATAGCCTCTTCGGCATTGCGCACACCCGATGTATTTGGCAATAATTGAATATGCGGAGCTGTGATGTGTTGCAACATATCGTCCGATTCGTTGTTTAGTTCCACCCGACGCATCGCCACAGTTACCATCTCTGTGGCTGAGGCGATTATCGACTCTCTCATTATCTCATTGTTTGGGAACTTACCTGTTCCCAAAAATAGGCGCGAGTTAAATTCGCGACCTGCTATGATTAGTTTTTCCATGTTGTTGATATAAATTTAAATCTTTATTCGGGGCGTTTTAAAAGCCCTTTTTAATCTTTTTGCGTGTAATTCTAAAAGTCCCTTAAATATAAAGTATCGTTGTTTTTGTAATTTTTTAAAATTCAGCCAGTATCAGTCTGGTTGCCTCCATTGGCGAGTCGGCTCGTAAAATAGTCCCACTCATAGCGATGCCATCAACTCCAGTTTTCATTATTTCTCCAATATTGCTCAGTTCAATGCCACCAATAGCCACCACAGGAATTTTAGTTTTTTCTCTCAATTCACTCATCAAATCAATATAACCATCTATACCGAGAGTCTCGCTAAGGAGTTTTTTTGTAGTGGTAAATTGATATGGTCCAATCCCTAGATAATCAGCACCAAGTGAGGCTTGATGTAGTGCCTGTTCAAGTGTATTAGCTGTGCCGCCAATGATAAAATTGTTACCTAAAATTTGACGAGCCAGATCGATTGGCATATCATTTAATCCGAGATGCACACCATTTACATCAGTTTTTTTTACAATCTCTACGTGGTCATCGATTATTAACACCGCATCATATTTTTTGCACTCCTCTTTCAAAACCAAGGCGCACTCCTCTATTGTTTGAGGATGGGTATCCTTCATGCGCAGTTGTATCCATTTGCAACCACCTTTAAGTGCTTCAATTGCACCTGATATAGTCTCTTCTTTATCCTCGCCATTAGTGATAAATTGCAGAGGCGACCATTTTTTACCTCGAATTGTCATACTATGAATCTATTACTTAACCTCCACAAGCAGCTCTGATAATAAGGACTTTATCGTTCTCTATTAGAGCCTGATCGCTCCAATCTATTTGTGGTACCATTTTTTGATTTACAGCCACCGCTACACCCCTATCTGGAAGGTGCAACTCTTTGGTTAACATTGCAATAGTGGCAGAGTCAGCTATCTCCATTCCTTGTCCGTTTAGTTCTATTCTCATATTATAAATACTTATTAATCTGTATTATTTTGTTTAGTAAAAAATACGAATACACATAATATTATGCAGCACAGAGCATATTTCTCGTAGTTGTTTTATGATTACAACGATAGATGTTTCCCTTTCAATAATTCTAAATTTGTAATTCTAAATTTTTTATAATTTTCACTCTATTACTATTGAATTCAAATAAAGGTTTTATGTCATTCTCTGTCGTTTGAATTAATATACCTAAATTTAATTTTTTTTTCACTAAATATTCATCCAATAAAACTAAGGAGTCACTTACTGTTTCATGTTTTTTTTGTATTCTAACAGGGGCTAACCCATTTGGTAAAAATCCGTCTATTAGGGTATTTCTTTGAACAGGAATTGCATTAATAGATTTTAGGATAGCTAATTCTAAATCACTTTTTTCTATGTATGCTTCTTTTCCAATAGCAAGAAGTTTAGATTCTGTAATAATCATAGCTTCGAGTCTTTTGTTTGCCAATTTAACTGCTTCTGAAGATATGTCGATTCCAATATAATTTCTATTGAGAAGTTTTGCTGCAATACAAGTTGTGCCACTTCCACAAAATGGATCTAAGACTGTATCACCCTCGCAACTGGCTATTTTTATAATTTGTTCAAGTAGAGATACTGGTTTTTGGGTTGGGTATCCGACTCTTTCCTTCGCTTTGGGATTTAAAAAAGGAATCTCCCATACATCAGATAGTGGCACTCCTCTTTTTTGTTTAACTTGTACAATATCTCCGTCATCATTTTTTTTATATGTTGTTTTTCCGTTTTTAGTTCGCTGCCTTTCTTGTAGTATCTGATCTATATTGGTAGTTTCGGAGTAGTTTGTGTATAAGTTGTGAAATTGAAAATTTGAAGATATAGAATAAAAAAATATTGTCTGGTGAGAACTTAGCAATCCCTTTTTTGAATTTGACCATCGTTTATATGTCCAGATTATCTCACTTTGAAAATTCTTATTTTCCAATACTTCATCCATAATAACTCGTAAGTGATGAGATGCCGTTTTATCGCAATGCAAGAAAATAGAGCCAGTGTCTTTTAACACTCTTTTGCATTCAATTAGGGCATTTTTTATCATATGTAGATATTCATTCAAGTCGTTAAACTTATCTGAGAACGAATATTTATTATTTTTACAGTCTGTTAAAGAATGATTTTTTTGTGTAAAAAAAGGAGGATCAAGATACACTAAATCTATAGTATTGCATTCTAATTTTTTTAGTATTTCTATACAATTCCCTTCTAATATAATATTACTAATCATTTTCTATCGCTATTTCTTCTAAAATTGTTTTTAAATCAATGCCAGTATAGGTAGTGATGAAGTTCCATGCATCTTCACCTGCATAATATTCTCCATTAACTCCGGTATAGAGTGTTTTAAGTGTTTCTTGAATTCTTTTTGCTTGTTCTCTTTGAGGATAATAAAACATAATTCTTATGGGTTTTAGTCCTGCGGATGTTATTGCTTGTACCCTAGTGTGTTCTTTTGTTATATGGTCGCCATCAGTTGTTGCGTCTCTCCATTTTATTTCTATAGCATCATTGTCATTCTTAAAATCAATTTCAAATGTTTTGGGTTTTATGCCCATTGTATTTTCTATTTTTATTTTTTTTCCATCAGGAAATTTTTTACTTAAACACAGAACAGTAATATCTTCTAAAAAAGCACCAGCATATTTATAAAGAAATCGTCCTGTATTTTGATATTGATCTATTTTTTCTCCATCTTCATATGATATTCCTAGAATTTTATATATTAAAAAGTGAGATTTATCATCATCTTGCATCTCAATTTTTCGTTCTTTTATTTTTAGCTCTAATGATGCTGAATATTCCAATGCTATCCTTTTAATTTCTTCTTTAATGGTCATAGTTATTATTTAGAATTAGGTTTTCGTTTGAAGTGTGTTGTATTTTACTGCAAAGGTAAGATAAAAAAATGGATTAGCAATACTATTTTAACAGTTAATTTTTCCATTTTTCTATAATCATATTTGTTTTAGAAATCCCTTTACTGATTTATATTTTTTTACGATTTAAATAGTTGTGTGTAAGAAAATAAAATGTTACCTTTGCATTCTAAATTTATTCTAGTAATAATACTGTAGGAAAACTAATTATATGATATCATTTGATTCGCACGCAACAAAGTACGATGCGTGGTTTATGGAAAACCAAAATGTACTTATCTCTGAGTTAAAATTAGTGGCTTATGCACTTAAGTCTCCTGGTCGCACCCTCTCAATAGGTTGTGGTAGTGGACTTTTTGAACACCTATTGAAAGAACAATATGGTGTTGAAATTACCGAAGGGATTGAGCCTAGTAAAGATATGGCTGAAATTGCCACAAAACGTGGTATGCAGGTGGTAATTGGTGGTGCTGAGGAGACTGATTTCGGTGTAGGTCTGTATGATACAGTGCTGTTTAATGGCTGTCCTGGATATATTACCAATCTCGAACTCTCTTTTCAAAAAGCGTATGAAGCTCTTAAACCAGGTGGTCGTATAATTGTGATTGATATACCAAAAGAGAGTAGTTATGCACTTTTATATAATTTGGCAAAGGCACTTAACACTTGGGAACATCCTCTTTTAGAGGGCATTGCTCCTAAAGATCCATATCCAATTGAGTTGGTGTGTTTAGCCACATGGCGCACTACTAGCGAAAAGGTGGATTTGTTGCACAATGTAGGTTTTAAGGATATGGAGTTTGCACAAACGCTTACCAGACACCCTATGTTTAGTAATACGGCTATAGAAGAGCCAGTTGATGGATACGATCGTGGTGATTATGTGGCTATAATCGCAACAAAATAGAAATTTTTGATGTCTACGTGGAGCGAACAACTGGAGATAGTTTGCAGTAAATTTGTAGAAAAAATAGCAAATCAGAGTGGCGTGGTGGCTTTGTGCAACGGCACGTTGGATAATCAAATTTTTTCGCGATTTATTATGCAGGATAGTATCTACCTTAACTCGTTTAAGGGGTCGATTGTGTTTTTAGCATCTCGGTTGTGCGCAGAACATAAAGATATGATGATGCAATTTGCTTACGGTTCGGTTGAGGCGGAACAGGCGATGCAAAATATCTTAAATGAGCGGTTTGATTGGAGATCGGAGAGCGATAAGCCATTGCCGATTACTGAGAATTATTGCAATTTCGAACGAGAAAAATGCATTCAATCACCTGTTTGTGATGGATTTGCATCACTTTTACCATGCTTTTGGCTCTATTTTGAGGTGGTAAAGCGAATGAAAGAGATGAGCAATAAAAGTAATCAATTTGAGAATAAATATCAATTTTGGATTGACTCGAATAGTGATCCGCTTTTTCAGTCGGATATAACGAGGTTTCGTGCTTTGTGCGACTATTATGCAGCGCAGCGCAGTGAAAACGAGCAACAACAGATGACAGATGTTTTTATTAAATCTGCTGAGATGGAAATGCAGTTCTACTCTTTGCTTGATGGTGAGGGGTGAAAACTGTAAACTAGGGATAAATGCAGTAAATGGGGCAGTAAAATAATCAAAAAAATATGCAAGATAAAAAATATGATATAGTGCTCGCAATTGCTGGAAGTGATTCTGGTGGAGGTGCTGGTATTCAGGCTGATATAAAAACAATTTCGGCTTGTGGCTGTTACGCAGCTACAGCAATTACAGCTGTTACGGTGCAAAACACATTGGGTGTTGTGGCGGTAGAGGCAATTACACCGCAAACGCTTGCGGCACAAATAGATGCGGTGCTGAGCGATATTGGTGCTGATGCAATTAAAATTGGTATGTTGCACTCGTCGGAAACGATAATACATGTGAAAGCCGAGCTTGAAAAAGCAAGCATCAGAAATATAGTGCTAGACCCCGTGATGGTGGCTACGTCTGGTCATCGCTTGATAGAAGAGTCAGCAATAGAGACGTTAAAAACGGAGTTAATACCGATGGCAAGGGTGATTACACCAAATATCCCTGAGGCTGAAATATTGTTGGGCAAATCTATCAGCGAACAAGCTCAGATGGGGGTGGCTGCGCGAGAATTGGCGGAGATGTATAATGTATCGGTTTTGCTAAAAGCAGGACATCTAAACGAGGATAGGTTAGTGGATTATCTATATGATTTGGAGTCGGAAACGCTGTTGCCGTTAGAGAGCAAACGACTGAATACAAATAATACACACGGCACAGGGTGCACGCTGTCGTCAGCGTTAGCATCGTTTTTGGCACGAGGTTTCTCTCTGCCAGAGTCGGCAACAAGAGCAAAGAAATATATCGAACAAGCAATTATCGCTGGTGCTGAATATAAAATCGGAAATGGTCACGGACCAGTGAAGCATTTTTGGGAACTCTGGAGGTGATTTCTGAAGTCCTCTATAAATTTGTGGGGTTGTAATTAACCTCTGCAACAATAAAAAATAATGATAAAAAAGATTCAAAGGTTAGTTTTGGTTCTCTTCTGCATTACGCTTAATGCATATGCAGAGAGTAATAATACAGGCAGCGCCGCTCTTACAGTAACGTGGGACGATTTAATAGAAAATCCATCATCCTATATAGGTAAAACAGTTGAAGTATCACAAACTCTATATGTGGTAAACAACTACTACTGGAACAAATATGGCGAAATTACCCTCTCTAACAAGCGTTTAAATTCGCCTACAGATGTTGCCTATCCTGCATCAATAGAGTACTATTCTGTTGTCTCTTATAACAGCACTAACCAGATAACACTTAGTGATGGGTCATCAGAAACATACCCTTCGCCTCGTCCGTGGGAAGATGAAGATGGAACGATGCGTATCGGGTCGCGAGTAGATAATCTGGTGGGGGTATTCTCCTCAGATGATTATGGGTATACAATAACCCCAACTCAAACTCCACAGTTTTATGGTAATCCTCGTCCGCTAACCCCCGATGTTACTGATGATTACAACCTAAAAGTTTGCTCCTTCAACTTAGAATACTATTTAGCAAGTGATTATGGTACTGGTTATGGTGCAGATAATGAGGAAGATGCAGCAAAGCAGCACTCGAAAATAATGCATGCGCTCTTGGCAATTGATGCTGATATATTCGGGCTTGTCGAGATACAACAGGGTCAAGAGGCAATATCAAAACTGACAGATGCGTTGAATGAGGCAACTGTGGCAGGTCGTTATACATATGTAGATGATGGAACTACTTCATACAGTTCATATACCAAAGTAGGATTTATATACCGTACCGATAAAGTAGTGCATTATGGTGATATTCAGACAAATAATACTGAGGTGTATCAACGAAAAAAAGTTCAAGGTTTTCAACTCTTGAGCAATGGGGAGAAATTTGTCTTCTCGCTTAATCACTTTAAAGCTAAGTCTGGCTCTGGGAGTGGAGATAATGCAGATATCGGAGATGGACAAGGTTCTTATAACGGTTCTAGGGTGCGTGAGGCATCTGCAATTGTTACATTTGCAAAGTCGTGTGCCACCTATTTTGGCGATGATGATATCCTTATTATGGGCGATTTAAACGCCTATTCGATGGAAGACCCAATTACCACATTTATAGATGCTGGATATACCAATATGCTTAAAACTTATCATGGTGATACTGTATATTCATATAACTACTACGGTGCAGCAGGAATAATTGACCACATTTTGGCAAATTCATCAATGAAGGCTCAGATAACAGGGTGCAACGTGTTTCATATCAATACCGACGAACCAACCGTGTTTGAGTATGATGGATATAGTTACGAAGATAATATGTACCGCTGCTCTGACCACGACCCAGTTATTGTTACTCTTAATTTAGGTATTACAACAGCTACATCACAAACGAAAGTGGACGATGTAATGATTTATAATACTGGTGATTATGTCGAGGTGGTTAATGCAGATAATTCTACTATGCAAATATATTCTGTTATTGGAAAACTTTGCTATTCTGGTAATATCAATAGCTCTAATTATATACTGAAAACCGACCAACTAAATTTAAATAACGGAGTATATATTATACGAGTTATTAATAATAACACAGGGAATGTTACCTCTCAAAAAATTATTGTATAATAAAGTTTTGATATGAACCCATACGAAATAATAGAGATGTATTACAAGCCAGGTAGTGCGTTATATCAAATATTCGTCTCTCATGCAGAGTCGGTACAGAAGAAAGCACTTGAATTGGCAGCAAATAATTCAACACTTAATCTTGACCTAGATTTTGTGTCGGAGGCTTCGCTGTTGCATGATTTAGGTATATATTTAACCTATGCACCTGAAATATACTGTTTGGGAAGTAGAAAGTATATCGAACATGGATATCTTGGTGCGGATATTTTGCGCCAATTAGGATATGAAAAGCATGCGCTTGTGAGCGAGCGACATACAGGTACTGGCTTGTCGTTGGAGTATATTATAAATAGAGATTTGCCACTACCGCACAGGGATTTAACTCCGCAGTCGTTAGAAGAACAGTTGATCTGTTATGCAGATAAATTCTACTCTAAAACCAATCTCGAGTGCGAAAAGAGCATTGAGCATATACGAGCTAAATTGCAAAAAAGAGGTGATGACTCTCTTGCCACTTTCGATAGGTGGGTAGAACTTTTTGGAGTCTAAAAAATAGAAGATAAAAAATTGAATTGACTATAAAATTATGAAATTCTTACGCATAATATTACTTTATCCATTATCCATTATTTATGGAGGGGTAACTGCTGTGCGTAATTGGCTTTATGATGTAAAAATAAAACACTCAACACCCACCCCAATTAAGACCATTTCGGTGGGGAATATTACAGTAGGTGGTACAGGTAAAACACCACATTCAGAGTATCTTATCCGACTTTTGCAAACCGATTATAGAGTGGGTTATTTGAGTCGCGGATATAAGAGAAAATCTAGTGGATTTCGTCTTGCTATACCTGATATCAAAAGTCACATAATAGGCGATGAGGCATATCAGATACATACCAAATTTCCAGAGGCAATAGTGGCGGTGTGTGCCGACCGTTTGCACGCGCTCAAAAAGATGAAAAAACTTGACGATGCACCAGAAATTGTGGTATTAGACGATGCTTTTCAGCACAGAACCATAAAGCCAGATATAAACATAGTGCTTATAGATTATAACCGCCTACTCTTTAAAGATTATATGTTACCATATGGCGAGCTGAGAGAAGATAAATCTAATATTCATCGTGCCGATATAATAATTGTAACTAAATGTCCGCCAGTCTTAAAACCTGCAGAAATGAAGGTTGTGAGTATGAATTTAGACCTCTATGCATATCAGACATTATACTTTACGAGTATTGTGCAGAGCGAACCAAAAGCGATATATTCTGATACGCTTCTGGATATTAGCACCACTGAAATTTTGTTGGTTACAGGCACTGCGCAACCGCAACATCTGCTGCAACATCTACAATCTAAATCACCTAAAGTGGTACATCTGCAATATCCAGATCATTACAACTTTAAAAATAGAGATTTGAATGATATAATCACTCAATTTGATAAGTTAAAAGAGGGGCAGAAAGCCATTATAATCACGGCTAAAGATGCAGCTCGACTGTCGTCGATGAATGTGCCCGAAGAGCTTAAACCTCACCTATATAGTATGGATGTAGAGGTGGAATTTTTGGCTAATCAGCAGGATAAATTTGATAAGCAAATCTATAAATATATAAGAAGAAAGAGTATGTTTTGTACTTGGTAGATAGTTTACAAACGGCAATATGTTGAAAATCAATATATTGCCGTTTGTTTAAATCTGTAAAAAATTATCTATTTTTCTATTACCTATAAATTATTTTTTTTGTACCTTTGCACTGCGATTTTATAACAACTTAATAATATATTAATTTAATCTTATGGCAGAAAAGAAATTAAATCTCCTTGCTGATTTTCCAGCAATTACCACTGACCAGTGGATGGAGAAAATTACAGCCGACCTTAAAGGAGCCGACTTTACCAAAAAGCTCGTATGGAAAACAAACGAAGGCTTTAATGTTATGCCTTTTTACCGTTTGGAAGATGTAGCTGAACTTAAAACAACAACTTCAGCTCCAGGCGAATTTCCTTACGTACGTGGAACACGCACAAACAACGATTGGTATGTAAATCAAGCAATCAATGCTGCTACAGCTGAAGAGGCTAATGCAAAAGCACTTGATGTATTGAACAAAGGTATCAACTCACTTACATTCAAAGTAAACAAAGGCGAATTAAGTGCAGAACTAATTGCTACAATGCTTAAAGGCATCAAAGCTGATTTAGTTGAACTTAACTTCACAATTTGTGTAAGCAAAGCAGCAGAACTTGTTACAATTCTTGCAGCTTATTTTGCAGCAGAGGGTGTTGCAGCAGATGCAGTTGTTGGTTCTATCAATTGCGACCCAATCAACCGTATGTTGCTTAAAGGCAAAAAACTTACTCGCGAAATAGTAGCAGAAAAAGTAGTAGCTGTAGTAAAAGCAGCTGAAGCTCTACCAAAATTCCGTGTAGTTGCAGTTAACAGCCTTAGCCTCAACAATGCAGGTGCTTATTGCGCACAAGAACTTGGTTATGCTCTTGCTTGGGGTGCTGAATATATGACTATACTTACAGAGGCAGGTATCTGCTCTGATTTAGCTGCTAAATCAATCATCTTCAATATGGGTGTGGGTGGCAATTACTTTATGGAAATTGCAAAATTCCGCGCAGCTCGTATGTTGTGGGCGATGATTGTTAAAGCATATGAGCCAAAATGCGATTGCTCAGCAAAAATGTATGTTCGTGCTGAAACATCTACATTTAACAAAACAGTTTACGACGCTCACGTAAATATGCTTCGTACTCAAACCGAAGCGATGAGTGCATCTCTTGCAGGTGTTAATTCATTAACTGTTAATGGATTTGATAGCATCTACAAACAAACAGATGATTTCTCAGAACGTATCGCTCGCAACCAACAATTATTGTTGAAAGAAGAGGCTAACTTTGATAAAGTAATCGACCCATCTGCTGGTTCTTACTATATCGAAAATTTAACTAACAGTTTGGCAGAACAAGCATGGGCTCGTTTTATCGAAATACAAAACGCAGGCGGAATGTTTGCAGCTGTTGAATCAAACAGAGTACAAGAAGATATGCGTGCTACTTCGGCTAAACGTCTTAAAGATGTATCTTCTCGTAAAGAGGTATTACTTGGTACTAACCAATTCCCTAATTTCAACGAGTTTGCAGCTGAAAAACTTGTAGCAGAAGAGCACAATTGCAAATGTGGTTGCACAGTAGAGAATGGTATTGAAAAATTACCAACAGAACGTGCAGCATCTCAATTCGAGGCTCTACGTCTTGAAACAGAAGGTTCTGGCAGACGTCCTAAAGCATTTATGCTTACAATTGGTAACTTGGCTATGCGTCTTGCTCGTGCTCAATTCTCTTGCAACTTCTTCGCTTGCGCTGGTTATGAAGTAATTGATAACCTTGGTTTCGAAACAGTTGAAGCAGGTGTTGAAGCAGCACAAAAAGCAGGTGCTGATATTATTGTTATCTGCTCTAGCGATGATGAATATGCAGAACTAGCTCCTGCAGCATTCAAAGCAATCGGTGGCAAACAAATGTTTGCTGTAGCTGGTGCTCCAGCTTGCGCAGAAGACTTGAAAGCAGTTGGTATCGAAAACTTTGTCAACGTACGCACAAACGTATTGGATACACTTAAAATGTTTAACGCTCAACTATAGAAACAATTAGCATTATGAAACCAAATTTTAATGATATAAATATCAAAGACGTTGCAGCTAGCTCAGCTAAAGAATGCAACGGCGAAAACTGGTTGACACCGGAACAAATTCCAGTAAAACCAATCTATACAAAAGAAGATTTAGAAGGTCTTGAGCATCTTAATTATGTATCTGGATTGCCTCCATTCCTTCGTGGTCCATATAGCGGTATGTATGCAATGCGTCCATGGACAATTCGTCAATACGCAGGGTTTTCTACTGCACAAGAGTCTAATGCATTCTATCGTCGTAACTTGGCATCTGGTCAAAAAGGACTTTCAGTAGCATTTGACCTTGCTACTCACCGTGGATACGATGCTGACCACGCACGTGTGGTTGGTGACGTAGGTAAAGCGGGTGTATCAATCTGTTCTATCGAAGATATGAAAGTTTTATTCAACGGTATTCCATTGAACAAAATGTCTGTATCTATGACAATGAACGGTGGTGTATTGCCTATCTTAGCATTCTATATCAACGCAGGTTTAGAACAAGGTGCAAGATTAGATGAGATGGCTGGTACAATCCAAAATGACATTCTTAAAGAATTTATGGTGCGTAACACATATATCTACCCACCTAAATTCTCAATGAAAATCATCGCTGATATCTTTGAGTATACATCACAAAATATGCCTAAATTCAACTCTATCTCTATCTCTGGTTACCATATGCAAGAGGCAGGTGCAACAGCAGATATCGAGTTGGCATATACACTTGCTGATGGTCTTGAATATCTTCGTGCTGGTGTTAATGCAGGTATGGATATCGATGCGTTTGCTCCACGTTTGTCTTTCTTCTGGGCAATTGGTACTAACCACTTTATGGAGATTGCAAAAATGCGTGCTGCACGTATGTTATGGGCTAAAATCGTTAAAACATTCAACCCTAAAAACCCTAAATCACTTGCATTGCGTACTCACTCGCAAACATCTGGTTGGTCGCTTACAGAGCAAGATCCGTTCAACAACGTTGGTCGTACTTGTCTCGAAGCGATGGGAGCAACACTTGGTCACACTCAATCATTGCACACAAATGCACTTGATGAGGCTATCGCACTTCCAACAGACTTCTCGGCTCGTATTGCTCGTAATACTCAAATCTTTATACAAGAAGAGACTCAAATTTGTCGCGAAATCGACCCATGGGCAGGCTCTTACTATGTAGAATCTCTTACAAATGAACTAGCTGAAAAAGCTTGGGCACTTATCGAAGAGGTAGAAAAATTGGGTGGTATGGCTGCTGCAATCGAAACAGGTATTCCAAAAATGCGTATCGAAGAGGCTGCTGCTCGTACTCAAGCACGTATCGACTCTGGAACTCAAACAATTGTTGGGGTTAACAAATATCGTCTTGAACACGAAGATCCAATTGATATCCTAGAGGTAGATAATACAGCGGTACGTAAAGAACAAATCGAGCGTCTTAATGAGCTTAAAGCAAATCGTGATAACGATGCAGTAAAAGCAGCTCTAGAAGCAATCACAGAGTGTGTTAAAACTGGCGAAGGCAACTTGCTTGCATTGGCAGTAGAGGCAGCACGTTTACGTGCAACATTAGGTGAAATTTCAGATGCTTGTGAAGTGATTGTAGGACGTTATAAAGCAACAATTAGAACAATATCAGGAGTGTATAGCGCAGGTACTAAAAACGATGCTGAGTTCCAAAGAGCTTGCGAACTTACAGCACAATTTGCTAAAAAAGAGGGACGTCAACCTCGTATTATGATAGCAAAAATGGGACAAGATGGCCACGACCGTGGTGCAAAAGTAGTAGCAACTGGTTATGCTGACTGTGGATTCGACGTAGATATGGGACCATTGTTCCAAACTCCAGAAGAGTCTGCAAAACAAGCCGTTGAAAACGACGTACACGTAATGGGTGTATCTTCTCTTGCTGCAGGTCACAAAACTCTTGTACCTCAAGTAATCGAAGAGCTTAAAAAACTTGGTCGCGAAGATATCGTAGTTATCGCAGGTGGTGTAATCCCAGCGCAAGATTATGATTATCTATACAAAGCAGGTGTAGCAGCCGTATTCGGTCCTGGTACATCAGTAGCCAAAGCAGCTTGCACAATTATGGATATCTTGATTGAAGATTAAT
>JAWXTU010000004.1:0-55001 GCA_044433285.1 bacterium
CCCCCCCCCCCCCAAGTGTCTAAAAATTTTATTATCTTTGCATCGTCAAATACCTTAATTTATTTCTGATGATGCGATTAACCTTATTATTTACGTTGCTAATGGTAATGTCTTTACCAATTAGTGCCAACGAAAAAACAGTAACCCTAAAGGGTGTGGTGATGGAGAGCGAGTATAACGAAACTGTTCCATGGTGTACAATTTCGCTTGTATTAAACGATAGTGCGCAAACGCCAATCAGAAAATTCCCCTCTACCGATAAAGGGGTATTTACTACCGAACTGCCCGATTCGGGTAACTTTTGTCTGATTTTCGAGTCTATAGGACTAGAAACTTACACAAAATGTTTTGCCGTCGATGAGTTAGTGGCGCAAACAAAAAACAAAACGATAGATTTAGGAACAATCACCCTCAACACATCCACCACGCAGATTGACGAGGTGAGTGTAGTTGCCAGTAAACCGTTGGTTACTATGGAGCTTGACAGACTCACGTACGACACTGAGTCCGATCCAGAGACTAAGGTGATCAATGCCCTAGATATGATGCGCAAAGTGCCGTTGCTCACTGTAGACGGAGATGATAAAATTAAAATGAAGGGTAGTAGTAACTTTATCATTCACGTAAATGGCAGAAAATCAGCGATGTTTGGCTCTAATCCTGAAAATGTACTCCGTTCTTTGCCAGCTTCATCAATCAAGCGTATCGAAGTAATTACCGACCCAGGTCCTAAATATGAGGCTGAAGGATTAAGCGGTATAATTAATATTGTTACATACGAGTCGTTGGTTGGTTATCAAGGCTCTGTTAATCTAGGTGTAGATATCAATGGCGGCTATGGTGCAGGAGGATATTTTACCACTAAAGTGGGTAAATTGGGGCTACAGGCTAATGCCAATTTTCGCAGATGGAATAAACCAGAATCATACGGTAGTACTGTTCGTGAAAATTTTACATCATCTTCAGTATCAACCACTGAGCAATATTCTACATCGCAATATAAAGGGTATTTTGGTGGAGGTTCTCTCGAGATAAACTATGAGTTTGATACAGCCAATTTAGTAACAGTTTCACTTGGTGGCAATTCATACGGTAATGATAATTATTCAACCAAAAGTAATACTCTCTACGACCTTCAATCATCTCCATATATTGAGTTTAACAATGTTACTAATTCATCAAGTGCCAGCTCTAGTCTCTATGCTAATGTAGATTATCAACATATATTTAAGCCCGAACAAAAACTCACCATCTCATATCAATTTGCTTATACAGGAAATCCATCTTCGTCTAACAGCGAAATAGTGTCTATCCTCAACTACTATGATAGATTAGAGCAAAATATAGGAACTGCCAAATCGTTATCCAATGCAGCGCAGATTGATTATACTCAATCGTGGAATAAAAGAATGCATACGTACGAGGGTGGGGTGAAATATAATTTTTATAGCAATGATGCCAATAGTTACTATACATTATATGACTCTGTGGCTGATACTTGGATTGATAACCCTGATGTTTACCCCTACCAACTTATTCAAGATCAACATATTCTAGGGGCATACTCTAGTTATAGATTTCAGTATAAATGGTTTTCGCTGCGCGCAGGAGCGAGATTAGAACATACCAGTCAGAATGTGGCGACTTACGACACCACTTTTGCATCTGTATATACTAATTTAGTACCATCAATCTCTTTTGGTTTTAAAGTCGCAAAAACTCAGAATATTAATCTCAGCTATACGCAGCGACTCTCTCGTCCAAGTATCTATTATCTAAATCCCTATTTAGATATCTCCGACCCATTGAATTACAGCCAAGGCAATACAAATCTTGATGTAGAAGTGGCTCACTCGTTCAACGCATCGTATGGATTTTTTACACCAAAATTTAATACTAGCATATCGGCTTGGAGCTCAATTGTAAATAATTCGATAGAAAAGGTTTATTCTATGTATAACGATAGTATCGTATATTCTACCTATGAAAATATTGGAAGAAATACTTCGTTTGGAGGCTCATTATATCTAGCTGGTACGCTTGGTAAAATAGGTAGGGCTACTCTTAATACTTATGCTTCATACACAATTTATGAAGCAGAAAAGATTGTAGCAGAGCCAGTAAATCTATTTAATTATGGAGCTAATGCCAATTTGCAGTTTTATTTGCCTTGGAAGTTGAATTTAAACTTTTTTGGCGGTTATTTCACATCCTCTCCAGGTTTGCAATTTACCAGTTCAACCCCGTATTACTATTACGGAATGTCAATCCGACGTTCTTTCTTAGATAATAAGCTCAATATCAGCCTAAATGGTAACTCACTCTTCGAGTGGAGGCAAGAGTTTTCTTATAGTATAGAAACATCAGAATATAAAGCAACAGAAACCATTTCGCAACGTATGTTTTATGTAGGACTTAATGTCAACTATACATTTGGCAAAATGCGCGAACAGATTCGCAAAGTCGACCGCTCAATCGTTAATGACGGCTTTAAAGATGGTGGTAGTGATAAAAAATCAAATTAATAAAGAAGTTTAATGTGGCTTATAAAAACAGCTTTGCTGGAATTTTCGGGAAATTTTAGCAAAGCTGTTTTTGTTGGTCTAATTCTATTTTCTCTTCGTGGAGTTTGTAGATGTCGTCTTACGGTTGTGCCTTTAACCAAATAGCCATAAATCTATCGTAAACGATGTATCCGTCATCTGTTTTATATGCCAACTCTTGATCTATCAATTTTTTCAATGAGGTTCTTACGCTACTTACAGCACCAATGTTATATTACGTCCGTTATGTAGCGCATCTATTATCTTATTACTCTCCAATTTGCGATCGCAAAAATACTTGGGACTATGATAACCTGTAATTAAAAAAGGATTGTTTAATAGCATAATATTATTATTAGATATTTTCTTCATGTGATAGCGTAATTTACGTTACGTAATTTACGCTATTGACTCTATTCTCTGAGTCAGAGACATTTCACCTGCAAAGATACAATAATAATTCTTAACGTAATATTTTTTATACAGAAAATTTTATTTCATTATTTTGTGGTTTGCTAAATTATTACTACCTTTGCGCTCATAGAAATATTAAGGATTTTATATAACTTACCTTAGATTAGAAACCTACTAAATATGAACGAAAACAAACCTAAAATAGCCGTGATAGGTGGCGGAAGTTGGGCGACTGCAATTGCAAAAATCGTACTGACTAATGTGCCAAATATTACGTGGTATATGCGCAATCAGGCGCAAATAGATGAGTTCAAACGTTTAGGACGTAACCCATCTTATCTTACAGCAGTCCCTTTTGATATAGACCGTATTAACTTTACGTCTAAAATTAATATCGCTGTTGCTCAGTCAGATATACTTATTTTCACAACTCCTTCTCCATATTTTAAGATGCACCTAAAAAAGTTGCGTCGCCGTATTGATAGCAAACTTATCGTTACAGCTATCAAGGGGATTGTGCCAGATGAAAATATGCTGATATCGGAATACTTCAATAAATTTTATGATGTGCCTAACGAACAAATAGCAGCTCTTAGTGGTCCGTGCCATGCAGAGGAGGTGGCGCTCGAGCGTGTCTCTTATCTTACGGTGGCTTGTCCAGATCGTGAATTTGCACGTCAGGTTTCTGACTTGGTGAGCAATAATTATATTCAATCATACACTAGCGATGATATTTACGGAGTGGAGTATTCGTCGGTACTAAAAAATGTATACTCTATTGCTGCTGGTATTTGTAATGGTCTTAAATATGGCGACAACTTTCAAGCGGTGCTGATTTCCAACGCAATACAGGAGATGGGGCGTTTTTGTAATGCTGTATATCCTTTCCATCGCAATGTGCAGGAGTCTGTATATTTAGGTGATTTGCTTGTAACGGCTTACTCTAAATTCTCTCGTAATCGTACTTTTGGTAAAATGATTGGTCAAGGTTATAGCGTAAAGACAGCTAAACTTGAGATGGAGATGATTGCAGAGGGATATTACGGTACTAAATGTATCCATGAAATAAATGAGAAGTATCAAGTAAATATGCCTATATTAGACGCAGTATTTGCTATTTTATATCAACGCCGCTCGCCAGCAGTGGTGATGCGTGAATTGACTATGCAGTTAATGTAAAAATTTATAATTTCAAATAAGGTAAAAATGAGAAAAGAGATTAAATTGAATGTGAATAAAGTGTATGACTTTATCACACCAGAAGCAATTAGTGGTTATAAAAGTAGAGTGGAAGAGGCTAACAAAACTCTCCATGCAGGCACAGGTAAAGGCAATGATTTTCTTGGTTGGCTAACGCTGCCATCTGAGATTGATGCAGCACAAATTAACGAAATCAATGAAGTTGCAAATACTTTGCGCAGCAATTGCGATATAGTGGTTGTAATTGGTATTGGTGGTAGTTATCTTGGTGCTAAGGCTGTTATCGATGCGTTGAATAATAGCTTTGATTGGTTACAAACCGAAAGAAAAAATCCAGTTGTAGTATATGCTGGTCAAAATATTGGTGAGGATTATCTTTACGAATTGCAACAACTTCTTGTTGGTCGCAAATTTGGTATTATTTCAATCTCTAAATCTGGTACTACTACAGAACCTGCTTTGGCGTTCAGATTGTTGAAAACTCAACTAGAACAACAAGAAGGTAAGGCATTTGCTCAACAAGCAATTGTATGTGTTACAGATAAAGCGCGCGGTGCTTTGCGTGTGTTGGCTACACAAGAGGGTTATAAAACTTTTGTTATCGAGGATAACGTAGGTGGTCGTTTTTCTGTACTTACTCCAGTAGGTCTGTTGCCTATTGCTGTAGCAGGTTTTGATATTAGCGAATTTGTGGCTGGGGCTCAATATATGCAAGCACGTTGTGCAGATACAGTGCCTTTTGAAGATAATCTTGCAGCGCAATATGCAGCAGTTCGTAATGAGTTGTATAGCAACGGAAAAACTATCGAAATTTTGGCTAACTATCACCCTAAGTTGCACTATGTTTCTGAGTGGTGGAAACAACTTTATGGCGAGAGTGAGGGTAAAGAGAATAAGGGTATATTTCCTGCTGCAGTAGATTTGACTACTGATTTACACTCAATGGGTCAGTATATTCAAGAGGGTGTTCGCAATTTGTTCGAAACTGTAATCTCTGTAGAGGAGTCGAATTATGAAGTGCGTGTGCCACAAGATGATGCTGATCTTGATGGATTGAATTTCTTGGCAGGTCGCCGTGTAGATGAGGTGAATAAAATGGCTGAACTTGGTACGCAAATTGCGCACGTAGATGGTGGAGTGCCTAATATTCAAATCGTTCTACCTGCTATCAATGAATATAATCTTGGTCAGTTGCTATATTTCTTTGAAAAAGCTTGTGCTATTAGTGGTTATGTATTAGATGTTAATCCATTCGACCAACCAGGTGTAGAGGCTTATAAGAAAAATATGTTTGCTCTATTAGGCAAACCAGGTTACGAACCGTTGGTAATTAAATAATAAAAATGGGGACTTTAGAAGTCCCCTAAAAATTAAGAATATGAAAATTGTGTTATTGGGTCCTGCGCACCCTTATAGAGGTGGGTTAGCTACATATATGGAAAATGTGGCTACTCAATTCATTAAGGAGGGGCACGATGTAAAAATTAAAACTTTTACATTGCAATATCCCTCGTTTCTCTTTCCTGGGGAGACGCAAACCCTCGACACACCTGCTCCAGCGCATCTTGATATTGAGAGATGTGTAAATAGTATTAATCCGTTCAACTGGATAAAGGTGGGACGAAAACTAAAAAAGGAGCGACCAGATTTTATTCTTATTAAATATTGGATGACTTTTATGGCTCCGTGCTTATCTTCAATTTGTAGGATAGCGAAATCTAATGGGCACACAAAAATTTTGTGTCAAATGGATAATGTTGAGCCACACGAAAAACATTTTTATGATAGACCGCTTAATCTCTATGGATTAGCTCCAATTGATGGATATATTTATATGTCTGAACAGGTGAATAGTGATTTGAAAAAATATACAGATGCACCTGCACTTTTTTCGCCTCATCCACTATTTGATAATTTTGGCGAACGAGTGGATAGGGTAGAGGCTTGTGAAAAAATTGGAATAGACCCTAAATTCAAATATGCCTTCTTTTTTGGATTGATACGTGATTATAAAGGGCTTGACTTATTAATTGAGGCGTGGAATATACTTAAGTTTGAGGGTAAAACAGAGGGCAAACGGTTGCTAGTTGCTGGTGAATTTTATTCGTCAAAGGAAAAATGTTTAGCTTTGATAAAGGATAATAAACTAGAAGATGATATAGTATTGCACGATATTTTTGTGCCAAATGAGATGGTAAAATACTATTTCTCTGCGGCAGATTTTCTTGTGCAACCATATAAAACTGCCACCCAAAGTGGGGTTACTCAAATAGCATATCAATTCTATTTGCCGATGATTGTTACCAATGTTGGTGGATTGGCTGAAATTGTCCCTCACGATAAGGTGGGATATGTTTGTGATACATCAAAAGAGGATATAGCCAATGCGATTGAAAAAATCTGGCAACCAGATGTAATTAAATGTTTTCAAGATAATATGGTGGAGGAGAGAAAAAGATTTTCGTGGGCTAATATGTGTGCGAAGATGTTACAACTTTTCTCTTCTGTGAATTAAATTTTGGGCTTATTGTATAACCCATATTTTTTAATTTGACTTTTATTCGGGGATTTTTAGATCTCCCCTTTTATACAGAGATGAAAATAAGAAGTAAAGCTCCGTTAAGAATAGGGCTCGCAGGTGGTGGTAGTGATGTCTCTCCATACAGTAATATGTATGGCGGTTTGGTTGTTAATGCCACAATCGACCTATATGCTTATTGTAATATAGAAGAGACTGATACTGATTATATTGAACTGTCAGCAACCGATATTAATGAATATCAGAGATGCGAAATTGCAAGTAGTTTACCTATAGATGGTCAACTGACTCTGCATAAGGGTGTATATAATCGTTTGGTAAAGGATTTTGCTATCGAACCTCGCTCTTTTAAGCTTGTTACGTATAGCGATGCTCCAATCGGTAGTGGTTTAGGTAGCTCGTCTACTATGGTGGTTGCGCTAATTAAATGTTTTGCTGAGTGGTATAATTTGCCTCTTGGTGAATATGAAATTGCAAAACTAGCCTATGAAATCGAACGTATTGATTTGGCTCTTTCTGGTGGAAAGCAAGATCAATATGCTGCTGCATTTGGAGGCTTTAACTTTTCGGAATTCTTGACAAATGATATGGTTATAGTTAATCCTTTGCATCTTAAGCGTTGGTTTATTGATGAGTTGGAGAGTAAATTGCTGTTGTATTATACTGGTCAATCGCGCCATTCAGCAAAAATTATAGATGAGCAACGAAGTAACACAAAAAAGGGTAATGAGCAAACAATCACTGCGTTAGATGCAGTAAAACAAGGTGCAATTGATATGAAGTCAGCTCTCCTTACTTGCGATATACATAAGTTTGCAGATGTGATTAATCGCGGGTGGGAAAATAAAAAGAAGATGGCTAGTAGCATATCAAACGATATGATACAGGAGGTGATGAAAGCCGCTATCGATGCAGGCGCTATTACTGGAAAGGTTAGCGGCGCAGGTGGTGGTGGTTTTATAGTTTTTGTGGTTGAACCAGAAAATAGAATCTCTCTTATAAATGCACTTAAAAGTTTCGGTGGTCTTATTATGAATTGCCGCTTCAGCGAGGGCGGACCGCATGGATGGAAAATCTGGGATTGATATACGCAAAACTATATTACTAAATAAAAATCTTAGAACTAATGAGTAACATTAATCATATAAAAAAACAACTTGAGGCATCAAGCAATACAATTCAAGCAATTATTGCAGATGAAACAATTCTCTCAGCAATAAATTCTGCTGCCAATAGATGCGTTAAGGCTTATCAAACAGGTAATAAAACTATCTGGGCTGGTAATGGTGGCAGTGCTGCAGATGCGCAGCATTTAGCAGGTGAAATGGTTAGTCGTTTTATGTTTGACCGTGATCCTCTGCCTGCAATTGCACTTAATGCTAACTCTTCTGTGGTTACTGCAATTAGTAACGATTATGGTTACAATAAGGTGTTTTCTCGTCAAATAACTGCGAATGGACAAAAAGGAGATGTTTTTTTTGGTATTTCGACAAGTGGCGAGTCGCCAAATATTATTGATGCCTTAAATGTTTGTCGCGAGCGTGGAATTTTTACGGTAGGACTTACAGGTAATAAACCTTGCGCAATGGACGCTCTATGCGATATCATTATCAAAGTTCCATCGCCTCTTACTCCTCGCATTCAAGAGTCGCATATACTCATAGGACATATATTATGTGAAATTATTGAAGCTGAAATATTTTCTAAAAAATAGATATAATGCAAAGCAAATTTGATGTAGTTCTACTTGTTGGAGGTTTAGGTACACGCCTAAAAAGTGTGGTTGGTGATCAAGCAAAGTGTATGGCATCTATCGCAGACAAACCTTTTTTGTCATATCTACTTCAATATTTATCTCAATTCCCTGAACTTAATAGGGTTTTTCTTGCTGTCTGTTTTGCAAAGGAGGGTATAATCGAATGGATCGATGAAAATAGAGAGTCATACCCTTTTGAAATAGATTTTGTAGTGGAAGATAAACCTTTGGGTACTGGGGGCGCAATTAAAAAGGCTTTGGAGCAAATTAATACACAGCAGGTGTGTGTAATGAATGGCGATACTTATTTTGATGTGAATCTTTCTGACTATTTTACTCGTCATATCAACGGCAAATATGATATATCACTAGCCCTAAAAAAGAAATATAATTTTGATAGATATGGTGAAGTGGGACTTCAAGGCTCTACTATTACTCAATTCAAAGAGAAGGCTCCATGTGCAGAAGGTGTGATTAATGGAGGTATATATTTTATTAATAAAAATAGCACATTACTATCTGTTGATAAAGAAAAATTCTCATTTGAAACAGATATTCTTGAACAAAATGTTTTGTGTGGCTCTATCGGTGCCTATGAATATGAAGGCTATTTTATAGATATAGGAATACCCGAGGATTACGCACGAGCAGATAAATATTTTGCTTTCTTTCCAAATTTCAGTATAGTAAATCTTCAAGAGCGCGATATATCAAAATATCAAACTCTATTTTTGGATAGAGATGGAGTGATAAATATTTTACGTCCTAATGATTATGTAAAAACTGTTGATGAGTTTATATTTATGCCGGGTATTTTGGAGTTGTTAGCCCTCTGGAGTAAACATTTCAAACATATTATTGTTGTTACTAATCAACGTGGCGTGGGGCGCGGTGTTATGACTGAAGGTGCTCTGCAAGAGATACACAAAAAGATGGTTGAGGAGATTGAGGCTAATGATGGTCGTATAGATAACATCCTATATTGCACAGCAACAGATGAGTCTCATCAATGCAGAAAACCAAATATCGGTATGTATAATCAAGCATGTGCTTTATATCCGGAGATTGATTCGACTACAGCTCTTTTTATAGGCGATAGTGATAGTGATATGTTGTTTGCGCAACGAGCAAATATAGATTTCATCAGAGTGTAATTGATTTTATCAGAGAAAAATAATAAAATAAAAGATATGAATAACCCTATTTTTAGAAAATTACTGCCTTATGGCGTGGCGATTGTTGCCTTTGTTGTTTTTGCAATTCTCTATTGCTCACCTGAGTTGAATGGTAAGGTGTTACAACAAGGTGATATAGTTAGTTGGAAATCAATGTATCAAGAGGTGAAACTCTACAACGATAAGGGCGAATACGATATATTTTGGACTGGTTCTATGTTCTCGGGTATGCCTAATTATCAAATTGGTGGCGGACGTACAGCAAAATCTTATCTGTATAGTACTGCGTCAGATGCAACAAAGCTCTTTACCACAGGGGCTATAGCGTTTCTTATATCATATCTTTTAGGCTTTTTTATTCTGCTTAGGTCATTTAAAGTAGATACGTGGATGTCTATTTTTGGGGCAATGGTGATTGCTCTATCCTCCTATTTTTTGATTATTATAGAGGCAGGGCACGAAACTAAAGCGTTAGCATTAGGTCGTTTAGCTGCTATAATTGGTGGTTTTAGGTTTATATATGATAAGCGGTATCTGTTGGGAGCAATCCTCGTGATGCTATATTCAGCTTTGGCTGTGATGTTGCACCCTCAAATGACCCTTTACCTATTTATGCTCATCGGTATCTTTTTCTTTACCGAGCTCTTTATCCATATCAAAGAGAATAGAATTTGGAAAGATTTTGTTGTTGGATCTGCAATTTTTGTTGGTTCTGTATTTGTTGGATTGGGTGCTAACTACACCACAATGCGCCTGAATAGTGAATATGCCAAAGAGACGATGCGTGGCGGTCATTCTGAGTTAGCTAAGGATAGTGATGCTGAAAATAAGACTGCGGGACTTGATTTGGATTATGCAACTCAATGGAGCTATGGGATACAAGAGACAATGACTCTATTTATTCCAAACTATATGGGGGCATCATCTCACTATAATGTGGGTAAAGATTCTGAGATTTATAAGGCGTTTACTGCTAATGGTTTTCCTGCACGTCAGGCAGAAAATTATTGTAAAACTATGCCAACATATTGGGGTACACAGCCCTTTACATCTGGTCCTGTATATGTAGGTGCAATAGTCTTCTTTTTATTTATCTTAGGATTAATTATAGTCAAAGAACCATACAAATGGGCACTTTTAATTGCAACTCTATTCTCCATCGCTTTAGCATGGGGTAAGAATTTTATGCCTCTTACAGAGCTATTTTTCAACTATTTCCCTATGTACAATAAGTTTAGGGCGGTTTCATCTATTCTGGTAGTGGCGGAGATAACGATACCTCTTCTAGCCCTATTGGCTATCAAAACTATAATGGAGAAGGGTATTGATAAAAAGGCACTTAATAGAGCAATATATATATCGGGTGGTGCTGTTGGTGTAGTATTATTAGGTATAACTCTTTTCGCAGGAGGATTTAATTTTGTATCGCCTAATGATGCACAAATGGCTGGTAGTTATCCAGATTGGTTGATGACTGCAATTCGTGCAGAGCGCGCCTCAATGTTACGTGCTGATGCTTTGCGTTCGTTGATATATATATTACTGAGTGCAGGTGTCTTGTGGCTCTTTGTACAAGAAAAACTCAAATCAACTATTTTTATCGTGTTAATTGGATCGTTGATGGTGATTGATCTTTGGGCTGTAGATAAACGCTTCTTTAATGACGACTCTTTTGTTGAGGAGCGCAATTATACTCAACAGTTTGCAAAACAGCCATGGGAAGTGATACTTGAACAAGATAATGACCCTCACTTCAGGATATTAAATACTACTACTAGCACATTCAACGATTCTCGTTCATCATACTATTACAAATCAATTGGTGGTTATCACGCGGCGAAACTCCGCAGATATCAAGATTTGATTGATCAACATATTGCACGCAACAATATGAGTGTGCTTAATATGCTCAATGCTAAGTACTTTATTGTGCGAGATAATAATGGTCAAGGAGTTCCACAACGAAATCCATATGCAATGGGTAATGCTTGGTTTGTTACAGATATTAAAACTGCTGCAACACCAAACGAAGAGTCGGAAGCTCTATACACGATAGATGTACGCAAAACAGCTGTTGTAGATACTGCAATGTTTGGTGAATTTGTTAATAAAGGAGCTTCAGTTTCGGGATATGATTCACTTGCCTCAGTAAAACTCACCTCATATCGTCCTAATATCTTGACATATGAGTATACTGCATCAAAACCAGGAACAATTGTTTTTTCTGAAATCTATTATCCATATGGCTGGAAGGCTTATATCAACGATGAACCAGTTGAACACTTTAGAGCAAATTATGCATTGCGCGCTCTTAATGTACCTGCTGGTCACAACACTATTAGATTTGAGTTTACTCCAGATACGATTAAGAAATCAGAACCAATAGTATACATTTCGTCAGCTATTTTATATGTTACAATATTATTAGCTATAGGGTTAGGTATCAGAAGTTTGTTGAAAAACAGACCTCAGCAAAAGTAGGGTATTGTCTATCAATATAAATTATTAAAATTACACTATTATGCAGAGACTCTTATTTATCAGATATAAAAAATCAAAAAATATTTTTGAGGGTGGAGAGCAATGTAGTCAAAGAAATTATAATCTTTTAGCGCAACATCTAGGAACTGAAAATATTACTGTATATTATATTCATGATGAAACTATAAAGAAAACAATTTTTGACTATCTATTTGGTGTAATCTACTTTTTTAGAAATTATTTCTTTGGTATTACCCCTAAAAAATTAGATGAAATTACTAATTTAGCGCATAAGTCTGATTATATATTTATAGATAGAAGTGTATTTGGTGTAATAGCAAAACAACTTAAACAAGAGGGCTATAAAGGTAAAATAATCACCTTTTTCCACAATGTAGAAGTACCATATTTTAAGGCGAGAACCTCGAAATACAATCCTCTTAAATCGTTGATTTGTCGCTGTATTGATAATAATGATAGATTTTCGTGTAAATATTCTGACAAGATAATTACTCTTAATCAACGTGATACAGATGAGATAAACGAAAGATATGGTCGAATGTCTGATATATTGATACCAATAGCGTTTAAAGATGTCTACCAAGAGTCTAATATATCAAAAGATGAATTGACATTAGCACGACCAAAATGTCTTTTTCTAGGTGCATATTTTATACCTAATAATGAGGGTATTATATGGTTTGTGAAAAATGTTTTGCCTTTTGTAGATATAGATGTGAAAATAGTGGGTAAGGGTATGTCTAAACTTCAAAAAGAGGAGTCGCAGCTTTTAAAAGATATTGAGGTCGTAAGCGATGCTCCCTCTCTATTGCAATATTTTGAGTGGGCGGATATTATGCTTTTACCAATATTTAGCGGTAGTGGTATGAAGGTGAAAACTTGTGAGTCGCTAATGTATGCCAAAAATATCATTGCTTCGCAAGAGGCTCTTGAAGGGTATGATTTAGAATATAATAAAATGGGCGCGCTCTGCAATACCAAAGATGAATTTATCGCTGCCATCAATGATTTTCAACACAACCCCCGTCCGAAATATAATGCCTATTCTCGTGAGGTGTACCTCGCAAAATATTCAGAACAAGCAGTAGTTGAATTGTTTAAAGAAGTTTTGTAACTTGATTATAATTTATAGATAATATTTAGTGTATATGAGATTTATTGAAAATGAAATAACAGAATTAAAAAGAGAATTAAATGAGAGCCTTGAAAAGGAGGTTGTTGCTTTTCTCAATTCAAAAGGCGGCGATATTTATATCGGTGTCTCTGATGATGGTTCTGTGTGTGGTGTATCTGATATTGATAAAGTTCAATTAGCCATTTCAGATAGAATCTCAAATAATATATTACCCAAAACATTAGGTCTCTTTGATATACGAATAGAAAATATTGATAATAAGGATATTATACATATTATTGTCTCATCTGGTATTGAAAAACCCTATCATATAGGGAAGTTGGGTTTGTCTCCTAAAGGGTGTTATTTTCGTGTGGGAGCGGGGATAAAACAGATGGATACTCAAATGATAGATCAATTATATGCTTCACGTACTCGTACTTCATTAAGAAATATTGCCTCTCCGAGATACACCGACCATACTTTCGCACAACTCAAGATTTATTATGAAGAGAGTGGGTTTATAATCAACGATCAATTTTTGAAAAATCTTGATTTATACACAGAAGGTAATAAACTAAATTATGTTGCTTATTTATTAGCAGACACAAATAGTGTTTCGTTCAAAGTGGCAAAATATGCTGGAATTGATAAATGTGAATTGATTGAAAATGAGGAGTATGGCTATTGTTCTATCATTAAAGCAACACAAAAAGTACTTGATAAGCTAGATATTGAAAATAGAACTTATACAAAAATTACAGGTGCAGCAAAACGTTTAGAACGAAGAATGATTGATGCGACAGCACTGCGTGAGGCATGGATAAATGCCGTAGTTCATAATGATTATACATATGAGATGGCTCCGGTTGTGGAAATTTATTCAGATAGACTTACAATTACATCTTATGGAGGTTTGGTTAGTGGATTATCTCTTGAGGAATTTTATAACGGTCGTTCAATGCCTAAAAATAGGGAATTGATGAGAATTTTTCGTGATTTGGAGTTGGTGGAGCAATTGGGCTCTGGAATGCATAGAATCCTTAAAGTTTATGATAGAGCAATATTTAGTATTAGTGAAAATTTTCTAGAAATTTGTTTCCCATATACCGAAGATTATTTAGAATATGTAAAATCAGAAAATGACCCTATAAACCCAGAAAGTGACCCTGTAAATTTAGAAAATGTCGCTATAAAACCAGAAAATGGCACTATAAATTCGGATGATGTCATAGTAAATTCAGAGGATGTCATAGTAAATCCGGGAGATGTCGTTATAAATCCAGGGGATATCATAGTAAATCCAGAAAGTGACCCTGTAAATCTAGAAAATGGCACTATAAAACCAGAAAATGTCCCTATAAAACCAGATGATGTCGTTATAAACCCAGAAAGTGACCCTGTAAATTTCGAAAATGTCGCTATAAAATCGGAAAATGGCACTATAAATTCTGATGATGATCCTATAAATTTGCTAAATATTTTCTTAGAAATAATCAGAACTCACCCAGGTATAAATAAGAGTCAAATTGAAATATTGTCTAAAAGAAGTACGAGTACAGCGAAACGTTATTTGAAACGTTTAAAATACGATGAAAAAATTGAGTTTAGAGGTCCACAAAAAACAGGGGGTTATTATATAGTAAATTCAGAACAAGGCTCAAAAAATACAAAAAAAGAAATACTGGAGCTTATTGAAAAAAATGAAGGTATAAAAATATTTGAGATAGCAACCTTACTAAATAAGAGTACTCGTACTGTAAAAAGATATATTAAACAGCTCCGTGACGAAGAAAAAATTAAGTATACAGGTGCACCGAAAACGGGAGGATACTATATTGTAAACCCCGAAGATGATAAATAAAAAAAAGAAGATTTTAAATTAGGCATATAAACTAATGCAAGAAAAGGTTTTAATAATTTCATCAGACTATTTTGGATATCACAATAGTGTGGCGCGTGGATTTGCTAAATTAGGTTTCGAGACAAAAGTAGAGACCTATGATGAGCCAATTCATCCATTTAAGGGTGTGCTTAAATGGCGTCATAAATTTGCATTTGATAAAGAGAGTTTACGACAAAAGAGTCGCAACACATATAATAACTATATTAAAGATATATACGATAATTATAAGCCTAATATCGTTTTTATGTTTAATGCTACAATTCTAGAAAAATCTACATTAGACTATTTTAAACAAGGTGGTACGAAACTTATTTTATGGATGTATGATAGTGTGCTACATCCAGATAGAATAAGAGGTATTAACCATATAGATGCTGTGGATTTGATGTGTTGTTTTGAGCAAAAAGATGTTGATTATTACGCACAAAAAGGAAAAGTAGCTCATTTTTTGCCAATGGCGTCGGATACTTCTGTATATTATCCGATTAAAATTTTGCAAAAAGATATTGATATACTGTTTGTGGGTGTGATATATACGAGTGCAAAAAGGGTAGAAATACTAGAAAAATTAGCTACGAGGTATAAAGATAAAAAACTCTGTTTTTATGGTTATTATAAACCATATTTCAAAGATCCACTTGGATTTATTACGATGAAAAATAGAGATATATTCAAAAATCTAAATATTCAGCCTCACCAAGTGAATGAATTATATTCCCGTACAAAAATAGCATTAAATATTCATTCGGGACAAACATTTAATGGTGCGAATCCTCGCCTATTTGAGGCTAGCGGTGCAGGTGCATATCAAATATGTGATTCAAATCCTTATATTGCATCAATTTTCAAAAATGGAGAGGTTGGTTTGTATGATAATTTCGATAAATTATGCGAATTAATAGATTTTGCACTTGCAAATGATATGTCAGAAAAGGCATTAGCAGCTAGACAAATTGTTGAGCAAGAGCATATTTTTGATAAACGAGTGGAGCAGATATTAGGATTATTGGGCTGAGTTGTTTTGTTATAATGCTTATTAATATAAATTATAGAATAGTATGAAAAGAATTGATAAAAATTTTTGTATGAGTTCGTATCTTACATTAAGATATGTTGAAGATATGAATGTACTTTTTAAGGAAAAAATGGAACGCATTGATGTTCGCTCAATACCTTATATGGGAGATAAGTATCCATGTAATACAGCAAAAGAAATTGATGCAGCAATAGTAATGAATTTCAAACAATTTGAAGGGAAAAATATCGCTATATTACTTAGCGGGGGTATGGATTCGGCAAATTTAGCATCGTATATGCCGAAAGGTTCTAAAGCTTACACATTCCAAACAAAACTTGATGGAGTAATAGATGAAACTGCGGTAGCGAAACAATATGCTGATTTTTATCAACTAGATCATCAAATAATAGATATTTCTTGGGACGGAGTTAATGAATGTTTGCCTATTTGTATGAAATCTAAAGGTGCTCCTGTTCATTCTATAGAACCTCAACTTTATATTGCAGCGATGCAAGCTAAAAAAGATAATATTGATACTATTATTATAGGTGAAAGTGCAGATTTATTATTTGGAGGTATGGATAAGTTGTTGTCTAAAGATTGGACTAATGCAGAATGGAAAGAAAGATATACATTTGTTGCGCCAACTAAAGTACTTAAAAATTCTGTATCAATGGATTATCTATTTGATAGATATAAAGTTGAAGGAACAGATAAGGTTAATTTCTTAAAATTTATGGATGAAATATTTTCAGTAGAGAGTTCAAGCTCTTATCAAAATGCATTTAATACAGCAAATATAAAATTTTATGATCCATATGCTAATTTATATATGACTGATGCACTTGATTTAAATCGTGTACGTAATGGAGAACCAAAATATTTAATACGTGATTTGTTTTCATTGAAATATCCTCATATTCCTGTTCCAAATAAAATTCCTATGCCTCGTGCTGTTAATCAGTGGTTAGCTAATTGGGCAGGTCCTATAAGAGATGAATTTATTCCTGATTGTATTAATGGTATGACTGGAGATCAAAAATGGCTTGTATATTGTTTGGAACAATTTTTAAATATTTATGAAAAATGGTAATAGGATATACAACGGGAGTCTTTGATTTGTTTCATATAGGTCATCTTAATTTACTCCGAAAAGCCAAAGAACAATGCGATTATTTAATTGTCGGTGTAACAGTAGATGAATTAGTTGCATATAAAAATAAAAAAGCAGTTATACCTTATGAAGAGCGTGTTGAAATAGTTCGAGCTATTAAATATGTTGATGCAGTTGTACCTCAGATAAATATGAACAAATTAGAGGCTTGGAATAAATATAAATTTAATAAAATGTTTGTTGGTGACGATTGGAAAAATACGGATAAATGGAATAAATTAGAATGTGAATTTGAGACTGTAGGTGTTAAAGTAGTCTATTTTGAATATACAAAGGGCACATCGTCGACTTTAATAAATAATACATTAATAAATTTAAGAGAAAAGTAATGGAAGATTTTTCAAAATATAATGCAGAAGGATCTATGCTCAGAAATGCCCAAATGCGTATGCTTGATATTTTAATAGAAGTAGACAAAATATGCAGAAAAAACAATATTGATTATTGGCTAGATGCTGGTACGTTACTTGGAGCTGTGCGTCATAAAGGTTTTATTCCGTGGGATGATGATATCGATATTTGTGTGAAGAGAGAAGATTATAAGAGACTGAAAAAATGTATGATTGCAGAATTACCGTCAAAATTTGTATTTACAGATACAAAGACCGACTCCAATTATTTTTGTAATTATGCTCGGGTTAAAGATATTAATTCAAATATTAACTATCCACCATTTTCTTATCAAAAACATCAAGGGATTTTCATTGATATATTTATAGTTGAAAAATCTATTCCTGTATTGAAAAAAATAGTAGATCCTATTTATGGACCGATATTTAGGCAGGTGCACAATTTTGGAAAGTATTTATACAAATCTAATACAAAACGGTTGTTCAATAAATCGGTTTCTATGATTATGTACCCTTTTGCAGAGCTACTTGTCATTTCTAGTAGATTAATAGCTAAAGTATTTAATAGTAAGACATATACTTTCCCTTATTCATCTATGACATATCATAGAAGAGAAGAGAAAGATATTTATCCTTTGATTGAAATACTATTTGAGGGTTATTATTTTAAAGTTCCTAATAATTGTGATGCTTATTTGAAGAATTTATTTGGAGATTATATGAAAATTCCAGAGGAGTCGGGTAGAATTCAATTTTTTACTAATATTGAAATATATGATTTATAATTTATAAAGAATAAATCTCTATAATGCAAAATAAAATAATCAACTTAATCAATATTTCGTATTACGAAAATTATGCTGTTGCTCTAGCTAATGAAGTTATAAAACTTGATGGTGGAGTAGCAGCTTTATTTTATTGATAAATTTTTAATATTTAGTTTAAAAAAGTAGTTGTATATTCAAAATATTTGTTGTATCTTAGCGGTTGAAATATTGAAAATATAAACGATTAAAAATTAATTAAATAAGAATATGAAAAACAACTATTGTGTTATTATGGCTGGTGGAGTTGGAAGTAGATTTTGGCCCTTTAGTACTAAGGATAAACCGAAACAATTTCTTGACTTTTTTGGTACGGGTAAATCGTTATTGCGTATGACGTATGAACGTTTGCAAAATCTTATTCCTACTGAAAATATCCTAGTGGTAACAAATGCTGTGTATAAAGATACAATTCTTGAGCAGTTACCAGAACTGAACGAGGAGCAAGTGCTTCTTGAACCATTGCGCAGAAATACAGCACCTTGTATAGCTTATGCTGTGTATAAAATCAGAAAGGAATCTCCAAATGCAAATGTTATAGTATTGCCTTCCGATCACTTAATTACAAATGAAAAGGAATTTGAACGTGTTGTGAGAGAGGGGTTTGAGTTTGTATCTGAAAATGATGCATTGCTTACTCTAGGTATGAAACCTACACGTCCTGAAACGGGATATGGTTATATTCAAATTACTGATGGTGAGCAAAATCTTAGAAAGGTGAAGACTTTTACCGAAAAGCCAAACCTGGAAATGGCTCAACTATTTCTTTCAACTGGTGAGTTTTATTGGAACTCTGGTATGTTCCTCTGGCGTGCGGATGTGATTATTGATGCGTTTGCTCAATTGTTGCCTGATGTAGCAGAGAAATTTGAAGAGGGAAATGATTTTTACTCTACGCACAACGAACAAAAATTTATCGACAGAATCTTTCCTCAATGTCCTAATATCTCAATTGATTACGGGATTATGGAGAAAGCGAATAATGTTTTTGTTCTTTTAGCAGATTTTGGGTGGAGTGATTTAGGTACGTGGAGTTCTCTATATGAGTTGAGTAATAAAGATGATAATGGTAATGCTACGGTGAAATGTAACTCAATTACTCGTAATGCAAATAATAATCTTATTGTATTGCCAGAGGGTGAACTAGCTGTTATCGACGGACTTAATGATTACTTAATTACACGAGATAATAATGTGTTGTTGATTTGTAAAAAAGAGGAGGAGGCTAATGTGCGTAAACTCGTACATGAAGCTGAAGAGAAATTTGGCGATAAATATATTTAAAGCATTCTATAGTTATGAAGATAACGTTTATCAAAACTCCTAAACCACGTAGGTTTAGGCATGTAAATATATACTACAATCCTGAAGAGGAGGAACGCAAGGAGCGCGATGTTAGAGTAAACAAGGAGTTGGGTATTGTTGATGAAAATGAACCATATAAACCAACTATTACTCGTGGCTCATTTCGCCGAATACGCAAAATAAGTGGTGATGAGAATGAAAAAATGGATAAAAGTAATCTTATCAGTGAGCGCAGAGCGGCAAATATTCGTTTTGTGATTATTGCTTGTGTATTAATTGCTATTGCATTTGTTCTATATATCTCTTCTGGTGATTTTTTAGCTCTATAAGGTTATGGATATTATACATTTATTGCCCGATTCAGTAGCAAATCAAATTGCAGCAGGTGAGGTTATACAACGACCCTCTTCTGTTGTCAAGGAGTTAGTAGAAAATGCTATAGATGCAGGTGCTACTTTAGTTAAGGTAATTATAAAGGGTGCAGGGCGCAACTCTATTCAGGTTATCGACAACGGAAAGGGTATGTCTACCACCGATGCTCGGATGGCATTTGAACGTCATGCAACTAGTAAGATTGAGGCTGCTGTAGATCTCTTTGCTCTTAATACAAAGGGTTTTAGGGGTGAGGCTTTAGCATCTATTGCCGCAATTGCACAGGTTGAGTTGTATACTCGTTTAAAGGGTGAGGAGCTCGGTACGCTTATTGAAATTTCTGGGTCGAAAGTAGAACGACAAGAGGTTGCGCAGTGCACTGAGGGTACTAATTTTATTGTTAAAAATCTATTCTATAACGTTCCTGCTCGCCGTAAATTCCTCAAAAGTGATGAAACTGAGATGCGTAATATCCTACAAGAGATACAACGCATCGCTCTTATTCATTATGATATTGCATTTCAACTATATAGCAATGATGATATTATATATGATTTTAAGGTTGGCTCATATAAACAACGTATTGTAGCTCTCTTTGGCAAAAAAAATCGTAATATTTCACAACAGTTAATTCAGATAGAGACAAATACTTCAATTGTTAATATTAAAGGATATGTGGGTACTCCGCAAAGTGCAGGAAAAAATGTACCACAATTCTTCTTCGTAAATGATAGGTTTATGTTTCATCCATACTTTCGTAGGGCTGTGTTTACTGCGTTTGATAGGATGATTAAACCAGAAGATACTCCTCAGTTTTTCATAGCGCTTGAGGTAGACCCAAAAACTATTGATGTAAATATTCACCCTACAAAAACTGAAATTAAATTTGAAAATGAGCGTGAGATTTGGTCGATAATTACAATTGCAATCAAAGAGGCGTTAGGCAAATTTAATATTGTGCCATCTATCGATTTTGATATCGAAGATAGTATAGAAATTCCTGTAAATAACTACAGCGGTGGAGCAAAAATCGATACAGAACCTGCAATGCCTCGAGTTGAATTTAATCCAAACTACAACCCTTTTCAAGAGCAAACAAAATCTACATATAAAAGAGATAATAGTCAGTCTCCTCGCAATTGGCAAGAGCTTTTTGAGGTGTCAAAATCTCAATCATCAATAGATTTTGAAGAAAAGTCGCAGGGCGATATTTGCAATAATGCTCTCGGGGATAGAGTACTAGTGAATAATATTGAAGGGGAAGATAAAATTATGCTTATTGATAGTGATTTGGACACTATTATTCATAGAGGTACTCATATCTGTCTCTCTTTAAAGTCGGGATTGATGCTAGTGGATATGCAGCGAGCTATGAATCGTATTTACTATGATGATCTACTGAAAATGGTGAAATCTAATTCGGGAGTGAGTCAAAAACTTCTTTTTCCCGAAATTATAGAGTTTTCAGTAGATGATGTATGTCTTTTTACAGAATTAGAGGTGGAACTGAAAGCTATTGGTTTTGAATTTTCTATGTTCAGTAAAACTATGTATCGTATAGAGGGTGTACCTGCTATTTTGCCAGAGGGAGCTGATATATCATCAATTATCGATAAGTTGATGTATAACATAAAAGAGGGGGATATTTCTAAAGATATGATGCAAGAGATTATTGTTAATAGTCTATCGCGTAGTGCATCTTGTGGTGGTAATTTATCTCTATCTGCTGATGAACGTAGAACTTTGATAGGTAGATTATTTGCATCATCAAATCCTAGCTACACACCTTGTGGTGAGAAGATTATATCGTTAATAGACGAAAACTCACTACACAAGATGTTTAGTGAGTAATCTATCTATCGAGGACTTCTATAAACTACTCCCCGAAAAAAATCTAAGAGTTTTACAACTCTGTCTCTTTCATTCTTTCTGCATTTTCAGCTACAATTAACTGATTGATACACTCTTGTATATCCCCACCCATAAAAGCCGATAGGTTATAGATGGTGTAGTTAATGCGGTGGTCTGTAATGCGCCCTTGTGGGTAATTATATGTGCGGATTTTAGCTGATCTATCACCGCTGCTAACCATCGTTTTACGACGAGATGAAATTGCGTTGTTATGTTCTTGTAGTGCCATATCATACAATCTATTACGCAACATCTGTAATGCCATCTCTCTATTGGCTAACTGCGAACGAGATACTTGACATTGTATCATTATACCTGTTGGTTTGTGCGTTAGTTGTACTTTTGTCTCTACTTTATTTACATTTTGTCCTCCTGCACCCGACGAACGAGCTGTTTGATATTCCAAGTCAGCAGGGTTAATTGCCACATCAACCTCTTCAGCCTCAGGTAATACAGCTACTGTGGCAGCAGATGTATGCACACGCCCTTGTGTCTCTGTAGCTGGTACTCTTTGCACTCGGTGCACACCAGATTCATATTTTAATATGCCATACGGACTAGCACCAGTTACATTAAATATAATCTCTTTATATCCTCCAGATGTTCCCTCGGTTAATGATGTTATCTCAGTTTTCCAACCTTGTTGTTCGCAATATTTAATATACATACGATATAAATCGCCTGCAAAAATTGCAGCTTCATCTCCTCCCGTACCACCTCTAATTTCCATCGTACAGTTTTTAGAGTCTTCTGGGTCAGCTGGGATTAGCAATATTTTAATCTCCTCTTCTAGTGGCTCAACTAATGGCTCCAACTCATCAAGCTCCATTCTCGCCATATCTTTTAAATCTGCATCACTCTCATTAAGTAAGATCTGTTTTGCCTGATCTATGTTGTTGAGTATGCGTCTATATTCATCTCTTTTATTGATAATCTTCTCTAAATCGCTATACTCTTTATTTAGTTTTATAAAGCGTTTTACATCTGCAATTATAGATGGGTCGGTAATTAATGTCGAAATCTCTTCGAATTTTGCATTCAACCCTTCTAAATGTTGAAGGAGTTTGTTGTTTATTTCCATTGTTTATTGTTGTAAATCAGACCTTTAATTCTGTTTTATTTGATTTTCTATTATTTTACAAAGGTACTAAATTTTAGGCGAAAATCAAAATCTATAAAAAAATATTCTATTTTATTGTATCTCTATAGAATTTTAGTTATCTTTGCACTATATAAATAAGGGGTATTAGCTCATCTGGTAGAGCGCAACACTGGCAGTGTTGAGGTGAGCGGTTCGAGTCCGCTATGCTCCACATTGTAAATTAATAATCAATATACTATATGTCAGAGAAAATGTTTAACAATAAAAATTTAGATACCAATAATTCTCCTATTGAGCAGCACAAATTAGTTGATATGATTAAGGCTACGGCTATCGGCATTTGGCACTATATCAAGGAGTTGATAAATTTATCGGAGGATACTGATAGCGAGATGACTATTGCCAATATCAATAAAAGTGTTGAATTTAGGGGTGATAATGTCTGGGTACTATTTTTTGCTATTATTATAGCATCTGTTGGGTTAAATGTCAATTCAACTGCTGTAATTATTGGTGCCATGCTTGTCTCTCCGTTGATGAGTCCTATTATGGGTTTGGGGCTTTCTGTCGGTATAAATGATATGATTTTATTGCGTAAGTCGCTGAAGAATCTTTTGATTATGATCACTATATCACTGATTGCTTCTACTTCATATTTCTTTTTATCTCCTTTAAGTGATGCTCAATCGGAAATTTTATCTCGTACTACACCAACAATTTTTGATGTATTTATTGCATTTTCTGGAGGTTTAGCAGGTATTCTAGCATCGTCTCGTCGTCAAGAAAAAGTAACTGTTATCAGTGGGGTAGCAATTGCAACAGCCTTGATGCCACCTCTTTGTACTGCTGGTTACGGTTTAGCCACAGGTCAATTTAGCTACTTTTTTGGTGCATTCTACTTGTTCTTTATCAATTCTGTATTCATTGCTCTTGCTACTTTCATTATGGTGAGATATATGAAGTTTCCTCGTAAAAAATATCTCGACCCAAAACGTGAAAAACGTGTTAGCCAGATGATTATCGCTTTTGCTATTGTTGTATTATTGCCAAGTGTATTTATGGCTATTAATGTTGTTAGAGAAACTTCGTTTAATGAAATGGCACGCAGATATGTTGCTGATGTTGAGAATAGTAAAATGATGGAGGATGTGCAGGTAATTAACAAAACTAGAACTTATTCTCGTAAGGGTAGTGAAATAGTTTTATCTATTGTAGGTAAAGAACTTACCACAGAACAAATTGAGCTTATACAAGAACGTATGGATTATTTTGGTTTGCCTGTTGATACTAAGTTAACTATTAGACAAGCTGCTGGTGCAACTCTCGACATTAATACACAAGCTACTATGTTGCAGGGTTTTATTGAAAATAAAGATAAGCAAATAATCCAAAAGGACTCAATAATTTATGCATTGCGAGATTCGTTAGATTACGAGAAAAAGAGGTCTGATATTACATCTGTGAAGTTAGCTGCTGAGGTTAGAGTATTGTATCCGAATATTGGGGAAATTACAATGTCTAATGCGGTGAAAGTTAATCTAATAAGTAATATTGCAGATACTGTACCTACAATAAATATTAAATGGACAGAATTGCCAACATCGCAAGAGTCTAAAAATTTAGAACGTTGGTTGAAGGTGCGTATTGGTAGCCGAAAACTTGATGTGATTAATATGCAAATTCCGCAAGATGATACCTCAGAGCAACAATAGTTGCGCTATATAGTTGATATACTGGTTAGTATTATGACCTAAAATATATTCACCTCTGGGGAGAGTTCAATTTCAAATTGCTCTTTTACAGAGGTGATTATCATTTCTGCTAGTCTTTGCACATCACTTCCGCTTGCATTGTTTTTATTGATAATAACAAGTGGTTGATTTTCATATACTGTTGCTCCTCCTATACTTTTCCCTTTTAATCCACACTCTTGAATGAGCCACGCAGCAGATACTTTTAATGAGGTAGTATCTGTACTGATTTCATAACAGGGTAGTTGTGGATATTTTTTGCGTAAATTATCTATATGTGATTTAGCCACAATTGGATTTTTAAAGAAACTTCCAGCATTGCCAAATACTTTGTAGTCAGGCAATTTTTTATCGCGGATTGTAATTATGGTGTTACGAATATTTTGTAGCGTAGGGATAAGGTTTAGTCTATCTAGCTCTTCTGTAATACCTTTATAACTAAGTTCGTATGACTCTTTTATCTTTAATTTGAATATTACCGACGTTACTATATATTTTTTATACTTCTCCTCTTTAAATATTGAGTAGCGATAGCCATATTTACACTCTTCGTGAGTAAAATTTCTTTTTTCTCCAGTAAATATATTTATAGTTTCAACGGTATGGATATACTCTTCTGCCTCTGTTCCATATGCCCCGATATTTTGTACAGCAGAACTTCCTACTTCACCTGGTATGCCAGATAGATTTTCTAGTCCAAATATTTGGTTTTCAGTGCAGAATAATATAAAATCATCCATCACCACGCCCGAACCAACTCGATATAAAACAAATTCACTATCACTATTGTCAATCCATTCAATCTGTTTAATGCGTGAATGGATAACTGTTCCTTGAAAATCTTTTGTGAAGAGTAGGTTACTCCCTGCCCCAATATGCAAATATTTACTCTTAAATATTCCGTTGTGTATCAACTCCACCAATTCATCAATATTATCATATTCGATGAATGTGCTAGCATAACAATTAATGCCAAATGTTGTATACGGTAGTAGTGAGATATTTTTTTCAATATTCATATTATGGTTTTGGAAAATAGGTGGCTGAATTAGATTGTCTTGTCTAAGATTTTAGATGCCTCTTAAAGAAATTGTTGAGCGTTAAATTCTTGTAATTCTAGCACCAATAGCATTTAGACGACTCTCTATCTGTTGATATCCACGGTCAATCTGCTCTATATTATCTATTTGGCTCACTCCAGAGGCACTCATCGCAGCAATAAGCAAAGCAATACCAGCTCTAATATCTGGCGAACTCATATTTTTTGCGCGTAGATTCATCGCTCTGTCATGCCCAATAACTACAGCTCGGTGTGGGTCGCAGAGTATAATTTGTGCACCCATATCAATCAGTTTGTCAACAAAAAATAGTCGGCTTTCAAACATTTTTTGATGTATCAACACACTTCCTTTTGCCTGAGTTGCTACCACTAATAATACGCTTAGTAGGTCGGGTGTTAGTCCGGGCCATGGAGCATCTGATATATTCATTATAGAACCATCTATAAATGAGTCAACTTCGTAATGTTCGTGGCATGGGATATATATATCATCACCTTTTTGCTCGATATTAATACCTAATCTTTTAAATTGTTCTGGTATTATACCTAGCGTATTGATATTTGCATTTTTAATTGTTATCTCGCCTTTTGTCATTGCTGCCATACCGATAAAACTGCCAATTTCAATCATATCAGGCAGGATAGTATGCTCTGTTCCATGTAGTTTTTCAACACCTTCTATTGTCAGAAGATTTGATTTGATACCTGAAATTTTAGCACCCATACTGTTGAGCATCAGACACAGTTGTTGCAAATATGGTTCGCAGGCTGCATTATATATTGTTGTTGTTCCTTTGGCAAGTACAGCAGCCATTACCACATTAGCTGTACCAGTTACGGATGCCTCGTCTAATAAAATATCTGTTCCGTTAAGTTCCTCACAACAAATAGAACTATATCCTTTGATATCATTATATTCAATGTCAGCCCCTAATGATTTAAATCCAATCAAGTGTGTATCAACGCGTCTACGTCCAATTTTATCACCTCCAGGTTTAGGCATTGAGGCTCTCTTAAATCTAGACAATAGCGGACCAGCAAACATTACAGAACCTCTTAATGCTGCTGATTTTTTTAGATATTCATCAGATTCTAAATAGGTTAAGTTTATATCTTTTGCTGTAAAAGAAAAATCTGTTTCATTTAATTTTTCTACTTTTACACCCAAATCTTGCAATAGATATATTAAGTTGTTTACATCTAAGATACAAGGTATATTTTTTATTACAACACGCTCTTCTGTAAGAAGTACAGCAGATATTACCTGTAGAGCCTCATTTTTAGCCCCTTGTGGTGTTATCTCTCCTTTTAGCGTGTGTCCGCCTTCAATAATAAAAGATGCCATATAATGATTTAATTTATGTTAGGGAGTTTTGTCAATCCCCTTTAGTCATTCAATATTAGTATGCTATCTCCGTAGAATCCAAACCGATAATTTTCTTTAATCGCTACTTTATATGCGTCCATCACTTTTTCGTATCCTCCAAATGCTGCTTGCGACATTAACATTGTGCTTAATGGAAGTTGGAAATTTGATAGTAGACAGTTAGCCGTTGTAAAATTATATTGTGGAAATATAAACTTATTTGTCCATCCTTCAAATGGTTTAATCATACCGTTTGCAGTTGATGCTGTCTCCAATGCTCTAAGTGTAGTTGTGCCTACAGAACAAATTCTCTTCTCTTTTGTGCTTGCTTCGTTGAATATATCAGAGACTGTTTGATTTACAATCATCTGTTCTGAATAACTTTTATGTTTCCATAAATCTTCTACATCTATTTCATGAAACATACCTAAACTTGCGTGCAATGTAACGTATCCAAATTTTACGCCAATAATTTCTAAACATTTTAGTAATCTAGGTTCAAAGTTACAGCCAGCAGCCGGCGCGACAACAGCACCCTCATTTGCTGCGTATATCGTTTGAAATCTTTCTGCATCACCAATATATAAGTCATCATTCTTTTCTTCTGGAGCACGTTTGATGTGTGGAGGTAATGGGGTAGTCCCAAGTGCGAACAAATCTTTCTTGAAGGTTTCGTGGTCTCCTTCGTATAAAAATCTAACGGTACGACCACGAGATGTTGTATTGTCTATCACCTCTGCTACCATTGAGTTATCAGGACCGAAATACAATTTATTACCTACTCTAATTTTACGTGCAGGCTCTACAAGTACGTCCCAAAGTTTGTTTTGTTGATTTAGTTCTCTAAGTAAAAATACTTCGATTTTTGCATCTGTCTTATCTTTAATGCCGTGCATTTTTGCAGGAAATACCTGTGTGTCGTTGAAAACAAAAAGATCCTCTTCACTAAAATATTCAGTCAATTCTTTGAATATTTTATGTTCAATCCTATTTGATTTTGCATGCAATACCATCAAACGACATTCATCTCTATCAACATCAATTCCTACTTTTTTTACAACGATGTTATCTTGTTCATCACGATAATGAGAAACTGGATATTGGGCGATTAATTCCTCTGGTAGTTTAAATTTGAAATTTGAAAGTCTCATATTATATTGTTTTTAGGGGGAGTTTTTATATATCTCCTTTATTTATTTATATCTTCTTGCGTGATTATGCCATTTTGTAGACAATATATAAACTCTTCCACCGACATGCAATCGTTGGTGGTTATCTCTCCGATTCTAGTGCGCTCTAATGCTGTTAGATATGCACCTGAATTTAATGCCTCACCAATATCGCGAGCCAAAGCTCTAATATAGGTCCCTTTACTGCATACCACTCTTATTTTTAGTGAGTTATCAATGAAATCAAGCACCTCAATTTCATCAATTACTAGCAGTTTTGGTTTTATCTCCACCTCTTCTCCTTTGCGTGCATAATCAAAAGCTCGCTTACCAGCAATTTTTACTGCTGAATATACAGGTGGCACTTGCCATATCTCACCAATAAACTTCTTTATCACCTCATCAATTAGCTCTCTATTAATATGTTCTGTTGGATATGTTGCATCTTCTGCATGTTCACAATCGAATGATGGAGTGGTAGCTCCTATTTTTAATGTAGCAATATACTCTTTTACTCCATATTGCAACTCCTCAATGCGTTTTGTTGCTTTTCCTGTGCATAATATCATTACCCCCGTAGCAAGTGGGTCGAGAGTGCCAGCGTGTCCAACTTTGAGTTTTTTTTGTCCTATAGTATTGCACAACGCACCTCTCACTTTGTTCACAACATCAAATGATGTCCACTCCAGAGGCTTGTTGAAGTATAAAATTTCCCCGTTGATAAAATCCATTTATATAATTAAGGGGATTTCTAAAAACTCCCCGATTAAAAAATTAAATTAATAATATGAGACTCTAAAATAATGTATATCCAATTGTAATTAACCCTGCAACTAAACAATATATTGCGAAATATATTAGTTTTCCTCGTTTTACTATGTTAATCATAAATTTGCAAGCAAAACATCCTGAGATAAATGCTGCAATAAATCCAACAATCAATGGAATAAAACCAATGCTGCCAGATATAATAGATGGATCTTGTATTATATCTACCACGTCAAGAAGTGCTTCACCCAAAATAGGCACTAATACCA
This sequence comes from bacterium, assembly GCA_044433285.1. Taxonomy (GTDB): domain Bacteria; phylum Bacteroidota; class Bacteroidia; order Bacteroidales; family Paludibacteraceae; genus Aphodosoma. The sequence continues at coordinate 29,589 of JAWXTU010000004.1, forward strand.
TTAAAAACGAAAAGTGAGCAATATTCTCTTTTTTGTTTCCAAGCAGTAGTCCCGTTGCTATAGTTGTACCTGAGCGAGACAATCCTGGTAACACCGCAAGGGTTTGTCCAATCCCGATAATAAATGCATCAAGGTATGATATCTTCTCTTTTTGACGGGGTTTTGCAAAAAATGCAAATGTTAGCATTAGTGCTGTTCCCAACAAACAACTACCAACAAGTATAAGTCCCGAACCAAAAATCTCCTCTACATAATCTTTGAAAAACATACCAACAATGAATATTGGTATCATCGATATAATAATTTTTGCAGCGTAATCTTTCTCCTCATTCCATACTTTAGTTAAGAATGTACCTTTTAGTATTTTAGCAATCTCTGACCATAAAATTACTATAGTACTCAATACAGTAGCAGCGTGAACAGTTACTGTAAATAGCAGATTGTCAGCATCTGATGTATCTAAGTTTAGTATCTCTTGTCCAATTGTTATGTGTCCACTGCTGCTTACTGGCAAAAATTCTGTTAAGCCTTGAATCAGTCCTAACAGAAGAGCTTCTATCCATTCCATATATTTATATTCTATTTAGTTCTTACGCTTTACTTTTAGATTTCCACATAATACCAAATATTACACCTACAAATCCCACCATACAAGTTATAGGAGCTAGTGTAATACGGCGAAAACTAAATACATCTGGATTAAATTCGTCAACTGTGGTACTTCCGTGCATAAGCACAAAACCTAGAATTATTATAAGAACTGATACTCCTATAATTAGGTAATTGATTTTTGAAAATGCTAAGTTATTCATTTTTATTAGTTTATTTTTTTTGGGGGGGGTATAATTCCCCTTAACCTTATATTTTCTGGTTTTTATATCACCCTTAGATATAGTATAATTGATCTGTTTTTAGTCTTAAATAGCGATTTACAGCTGCTACTGTAGCTAAATAATTTATTATAAATCCTAGAGCAAATACAATAACAACTATTGGTGCTAATATCTCAATGCTATATAGATTTATAGTCTCTCCAATCTCAGTCTGCATATAGTAGATAACCCCACCCAACATAGCAAGTGCAATTATCGATGCAATAAGTGAATTTATCATCGATCGTTTTACAAAAGGCACACGTATAAAGCTGTTTTTTGCGCCTACAAGTTGCATTGTGTTGATAATAAAGCGTTTAGAGTAGATTGACAGTTTTATCGTGTTATTAATCAAAACGATAGAAATAAATAGCAAAACCAAAATAATAGCAGAAAATAGAATTGATATTTTATTGATATTCTGATTAAGTAGTTGGATCATATCTTTTTGATATGTAATATCCACTACGCCATTAAATATCTGAAATTTAGGTATAATAAGCGATGCGATACTATCTATATCTGCATATTCCGATTTTAAATATACTTCAATACTTGCGTTTAGGGGATTGTATCCTAGAAATTGAGAAGGATCTTCGCCAAGTGCGGCAATGTTTTCTCTCAACGCACTATCTTTACTGATATATATGCTCTCTTTTGTGTAGGGAACATTATCAATAAATTTCTGTATACGAGTGAGGTCTTCTGTTTGAATACTATCATCAAGAATTATCGAGAGTGAGATATTCTCTTTTGTCTGACGTGTAAGCAGATACGAAGATTGATATATGAATACTACTATTCCTATCATAAACAACACCAGCGATATACTAACCGTTGATGTAAAGTGTAGATTAAAAAATGACTCTTTTTTAGCCTTATGTTGTTTTTGTGACATGTATATTTGGTGTTAATATAAAAATTCTTGCAAAGATAGGTAAAATAAATGTGAAAACCAAGCGTTTAATAAACTTTATGCATATTTTTCTCTAAATTATTTTAAATCGTCCAACCATGTGCGAGATGATGCGTCGGATGGCATTCTCCAATCGCCACGTGGCGACAGACATACCGACCCAACTTTTGGTCCATCTGGCATACAACTGCGCTTGAATTGTTGATTGAAAAATCTCCTGAAAAATACAGATAACCAGTGTTTTATCGTTTCGTTGTCATATTTATTTGCAAATGTTCTCTGTGCTAGATATTCTATTTTTGACGGTGAAAAACCAAATCGGAGCGTGTAATACAAAAAGAAATCGTGCAGTTGATATGGTCCTACTAAATCTTCAGTAATTTGTGAAATTGTATCATCTTCTTGTGCTGGCAAGAGTTCTGGCGATACTGGTGTATCAATTACATCAATTAGATTTTCACGTAAACTCTCTTCAATCTCGTTGTAACTCGCATATTCTACTAGGTGTTTAATCAGTGTTTTGGGAATACTAGCGTTTACGGCATACATACTCATATGGTCTCCGTTGTAAGTAGCCCAACCGAGAGCCAGTTCAGATAAATCGCCAGTCCCGATAACTATACCATTAAATTTATTCGACAAGTCCATAAGTATCTGAGTGCGCTCACGTGCCTGCGAATTTTCGTATGTTACATCATGTGTCTCTGGATTGTGATATATATCTTTAAAGTGTTGTAAACAAGCATCTTTAATAGGTATTTCTATTAGCGTTGCCCCTAGTTTTTCAATCATCTCAATAGCATTGGTGTAGGTGCGATTAGTAGTACCAAATCCAGGCATTGTTACTCCGATAATATTCGAACGATCTATACCCATTCTGTCGCACGTCTTGGCACAAACTAGCAGCGCTAGAGTAGAGTCAAGTCCTCCAGATACCCCCACAACCATCTTTTGTAATTTTGTGTGGTGCAACCTAGTGGTTAATCCTGCAACTTGTATTTGAAATATCTCATTGCAATGTACATCTCTATTGTTGCTATCTGGTACAAATGGATATTCAGAGAATGTACGTTTTGGTTCAAACGGTAGGGTCTCTATTGTTGTGTTGATATATCGAGGTTTTATCTTCGCATTTAGTGGAGAAATGCCTTGTTTAAAGGTGCTGTTATTTTGTCTATCTGCAATAATTCTCTCTATATCAATCTCTGAATAAACTATCTGTTCCTCGCTTGAAAAGCGACTGCTTTGTGCTAATATTGTTCCATTTTCAGCTACAACTGCATTGCCCGCAAAAACTAAATCTGTAGATGATTCGCCAAATCCAGCTGAACTATACACATATCCAGCAATGCAGCGCGCAGATTGTTGTTTTATCAAATCAATCAAATATTGATTTTTACCTATCAATTCATTAGATGCAGATAAATTAAATATTATCTGTGCCCCCGCAAGAGAGAGTTGAGAGCTCGGTGGAATTGGAGCCCAGAGGTCTTCGCATATCTCAATGGCAAATGAAAACTCGGGTGTCTGTATAATAATATCTTGCCCAAATGGTATGTTTTTTTGATCAAGAATCTCTACCGAGTCGACTATGGCATCGAAACTTGATGCAAACCATCTCATCTCATAAAATTCATTATAATTAGGGAGGTATGATTTTGGGACGGCAGCAATTATAATGCCTTTATGTATTGCAATAGCGCAGTTAAATAGTTGGTTGTTAATGTTTAATGGCATACCAACTATGATTGTAATGCTTTTTTGTTGACTTGTATATATTATATCCTGAAGTGCTATAAGAGCCTGCTCTTGAAGGTGTTGCGATCTGAATAAATCACCACACGTATACCCAGTGATGGAGAGCTCTGGAAAAACAATAATAGAGGCGTTATTCTCTTCTGCCTCCTCGATTAATGATTCGATACGAGATATATTCCATTGACAATCAGATATCCTTACACCAGATATAGCTGATGCAACTTTTATAAATCCATAGTTAGTCCTTTTCATAAATGGGTATTGTGTTTATAAATATTATAGAAATATTGATACAAAAGCAATTACAGCTAATAATACAAGTAAACTTCCTGTGGTTCTGTTTAGTATTTGAAACCCTCTAGCATTAAATTTATTGCGGAATATATTTACAATCAGAGTTAATGCATACCACCAAATCATAGCTCCAATAGATATAGAAACCATTCCTACCACACTCTTTATAATTGTGTTATTAGCTTCGAAAATTGGAAATTGAGAAAATAGTCCAATGAAAAGGAATATTATCAGAGGATTGCTAAAGCAGAGAGCAAATCCAGATATCAAATCTCCCCAGATGTTTTTCTCTTTGTCGCTTGGTTTTAGTGTGCGTTGGAACTGTTCATTGTGGTCGCCTCTCATAATATGAATGCCATATATTGCAATAATTAGCGATCCGATTGATTGAATAATAAATTGATGAGATTCAATAAAATTTAAAATAAATCCCATACTAGATGCTACTAAGCAGGCATAAAAGAGGTCAGAAATTGTAGCACCAACACCAGTGGCAATACCATGGTTGCGACCACGCATTATTGTGCGCCTAATACATAATACCCCTATCGGTCCTGTTGGGGCTGAGATACAGATACCAATAAATATTCCTATTATTATCGTTGTGAACATATATGTGAATTTATGAATTTTAAAATTTCTGTTTTTTCATCTGGATGAAACCAGGTAATAGTTTTATCACGATTAAACCACGAAAGCTGTTTTTTTGCATATCGTCTGCTGTTCTGTTTAATCATCTCAATTGCATAATCTCTTGTCCACTCTCCATTAAAATAGTTAAACAACTCTTTATATCCAACTGTATTTAATGCGTTTAAATCTTTGTGAGGTAGAAGTCCTTTTGCTTCATCTTCTAAACCATCACTAATCATTATATCTACACGCTGATTTATCCTCTCATACAACTCTTCACGCGGTCGAGTAAGTCCTATTTTTACTATCTCAAACTCTCTGGTTTTTGATTCGCCAGTATGTATCGATGAAATAGGTTTGCCAGTTTGTATACACACCTCAAGTGCATGCATTATACGTTTGGCATTACATAAATCTACTCTATTATAGTGTTCTGGATCAAGTAGTTTCAGCTGAGCTCTAATTCCCTCTAATCCTACCTCGTCATACAACTCCACAACACTTCTGCGCACATCGTCTTCTATCGTTGGTATGTCATCTATACCTTTACAAATCGCATCTATATACAACATCGATCCACCCACTAATAGAGCACAATTACTCTTTTCTATCTCACTTTTGATGATAGGTAGAGCATCTAATTCATATTGTCCAGAACTGTAATGTTCTGTAATAGACCGTGTTGATATAAAATAGTGTTTTGCTATTGTCAGCTCCTCATCACTTGGTTTTGCTGTTCCAATTGAGGTTTCGCTGTAAATTTGTCGGGAGTCAGATGATATAATGGCACAACCCAGCTCTTTGGCAACTGATAAACTTATGTCAGTTTTGCCAACTCCAGTCGGTCCTAATATAACAAATAGTGTTCCCAATCTTAAGGGGGACTTCTAAAAACTCCCCGATTAAAAAATTAAATTAATATATTTCGCTTAGTTCATCTAGTCCAATATCGCTGAAGCCATTTTCGTCTAGATCATCAAGATCATACGCATCATCACCATAATAATCAATCTCAATATTATCGGTTTGCGGAGTAGCTGTTGGATTTAGTAAAAATTCATCTTCGCTAGTCAACTGTTTGGGAGCTTTTCCCTCTTTTTTCGTGCATTTAGCTCTGTCCAAATTTCCACCATTAATCTCTTTTAACTCCACGAAAAACGAACGGTCAGCGAAATTATCAAATACGTAAATTAATTTATCTCCTTCATCTTTAGTAAACTCATCAAGGTAGGTAGTATCCATTACAAATGAATCTACGTCTGGGTTAGTATCCATCTCAATAAGCGTAATCTCCTCTTGTTTTCTCCAGCCGTGCGAACAGTTGAAGAATGAGGTTATTAAGTCGTTGGTATAACCTACAGCGTCAAGTATTGCATTGTTGAGGTCTAAAAACGTGGCAGATGAGTCAATCTCTATTTCACGCGAAAAGTTGTCAATTTCATCTGATAAAATCAAAAATCTGTATATCATAAAGGTTTAAGGGGACTTCAAAAAACTCCCCGATGTAAAAAATTAAATTAACAATATGAGACCCAAAAATTTCAGCAAAGCAGTTTTTAGAAGTCCCCTTAATTAGTCTCTCTGTTTTCGAGTTCAAAATTACTCTTTTTTTTTTATTGTGCAACAATTTCTATAAAAAAATATATAAAAAAAGTGCTCAAAAAAAAATTGAACACTCTCTTATATATATAGTTTTATTTTTACTCTTATTCTCTAATTTGGCTTTCTAAAGAATGTATCTGTTTTGTAAAGATTTTATCCACATCCATTTGATTTTGAATAGTCTTACAAGCATACAATACAGTAGAGTGATCTCTATTGCCAAGTTTTTCTCCGATAAGGTTCAGAGAGGTGTTGGTGTGGTTTCGAGCCAAATACATTGCAACTTGACGTGGTTCTGATAGATTACGTTTACGACTTTTTGAATTGAGAGCATCAAGAGAAATAGAGTAGTGTTGGCAAACAATATTACAAATCTTATCCATTGATATAGGCTGATCCCTTTTACTATTCTCTGTTTCAACTATTCTACTAATAATTGTTTTTGCCAATTGAAGATTAATTTCGGCATTCATTATCGTTGAATGTGCTAATATAGAAATTAATACACCTTCAATATCACGTATGCTATCTGTTACATTTTCAGCAATATATTCTACTACTTCATCTGAAATGCTCAACCCATCTTTATATATTTTATGGCGCAAGATAGATTTTCTTAGCTCAAAATCTGGAGCTTTTACCTCAACGGTTAGTCCCCATTTAAATCTACTCAACAACCTATCCTCCATTCCTTGCAACTTACCAGGTTCGCGGTCGCAACACATAATCAGTTGTTTTCCATTCTGATGTAGGTGGTTGAAAATATGGAAGAATGTATTTTGTGTTTTTGTTTTACCAATAAACTCTTGTATATCATCTATAATCAATACATCTATACTCTGATAGAAATTAAGGAAATCATTTTTTTGATTGCGTATTACAGCATCAGAAAATTGAATTTGAAATAGATTTGCAGTTATATAGAGTACTCTAAGTTTTGGGTTAATAAGTCTTGCCTGCAAACCAATTGCGTTGGCAAGGTGGCTCTTTCCTACAGCTGGACCACCATAAATAAATATTGGATTGAATACTGTTTTACCAGGTTTTTCTGCAATCGCAACTCCAGCAGCTCTAGCCAGTCTGTTACTCTCTCCCTCAATATAATTTTCAAAATTATAATTGATATTTAGATTAGGGTCGAATGTACATTGTGTGGTTGTAACAAATGGATTCGCTTGGTCGTTAGTGTTGTCTGGTTGACTTGTAGCAGATATATTTGTTACATTAGTAGTTGGAAGAGTTACAGAACCATTATTTGTATTATTATGGTCTACCATAATGCTATATAGCAATCTTACATTTGGTGCTATTACACGATTAAATGTACTATGCATTACTGCGGAGTAGTTCTCCTCTATATATTCATAGAAAAATTGACTAGGAACTCTTAATGTAAGATTGTTCTCCTCGAATTGTATAGGCACAATTGGTAGAAACCAAGTGGTAAACTCAGTCTCTTTTACAATGCTCTTAATTTCTCTCAAGCATTTTTGCCAAAGTACTTCTACATTATTCATTCTTCTATCTTTATTTTTTTCGGTTCTTTTTATCAAACTTTCTAGTTTTGGGGCTAAAGAGTTACCACATCAATATTTTTGTTGTGGCTATCTTTATTAAAATAGTCTAGTTTTTAGGGGATTGAGACAATATGTTTCTTGTCTATTAATCACATTGCAAAATTCGGTATTTTTTTTTACTCTTGCAAATGTTAAAATTAATTGAAACAGAAAAAAACTCCTATCTTATTAGTTTTCAAATTCTTTGCTTTAACTGCTTTGTTTATAGCGGGTTGATAAATTCGTTTAAAGCCTAACTTGTTGATTGATAGGTTCTTGTCTGGATAGGTGTAATTTATCCTCTCTATCTAATAATAAATGCCCAAATGGTTAGTTATTGGGCATTTATTAATATTTTTATATAATTAAAAAAATATTTTTCGTTCTTTCTAATTTAGAATAGTTCTATTTAATGGCGAGTCGTTTTTACTCCGCTTTTTTACCGAAAACAGAAAAATGTACGTATCGTTTCGGATTATCTTTTAGGTCAATTAATAATGTGTTAACGCTCGACATTGTAGTATTTAAATTATTGTATAGACCGTTATCATTCAACAGTAATCCAATAGTACCTTCGCTAGAATTGATACGATTGCTCAAATCTTGAAGATTAGTCATTGTACTGTCTATTGATAAGAAGATATCTTCATACTCTATTTTTGATAGTTCACCAGTTAATACTTTAAGGTCAGTTGTGATAAGATTAACATCGTTTAGGATGCTAGGGAACTCTTTACTCATCATTCTGTCAAGGCGAGCAGTAGATTTTTTTAGATTGGCTGTGATATCTTCAAATTCTGCCAACGAATTTTTTATCTCGTCTGAGTTTACCAATGAGTTTACCGATATTAATAACGAATCTACATTAGATATGGTGGTTTTGATTGTTGGAATCATATCTGCCATATCTGCCATAAGTCCAAGCTCTACATCTGAAGTTAATGTATCTCCTGAAATGTAATTGTTAGTGTTATTTGCCAATTTAATATTTATACCTTTACCACCAAGCAGACTCTCATCAAAAAGGTATGCGATAGTTCCTTTGGGTAATTTTATATCGCTGTTTATAGCAATATCCACTACAAAGGGTTCATCTTTTTTAAAGTCATACGATATTTTGCGCACTTGACCCACTTTAAATCCTTTAATAAATACACCATTTGATTCTACAAGTCCATCTATATTCTCAAATTTAAGGTAGTAGTGATTTGCTGGTACAAAGACGTTTATCCCTTTTAAGAAATTAATCCCCACAATAATTGCTATTATAGCAGTTACAAATGTCAATCCTACTTTTACCTCTCGGGTAAATATCTTTTTTAAATTCATATTCGTATTTAATATTATTTGTTTTGTTTTTCTAATTCAATAGCCTCTTTTTCGCTAATAATTTTACCTTTATATTCTCCAATAATAAAGGCATCTTTAAAATATGCACGCACCTCATCTCTCAGCTTTATAGCCTCGTTGTAATTAGTTGTGCTGCAACATGTATATTTGTACCAACCACCACTTTCAAAATATGAAACAGGTGGGAATTTTTGAGCCTTTTTCATATCGGCATGAGTATCTGCAATAGGGGAGCGCAGACTGAACACTCTCACCTTGTATACTATTCCAATACTTTTTGCTTGGGTTTGGTTTTTAACCTCCTCTTTTTTCGGAGTAGTTGGCTTACTTTCTTGTTTTACTGGTTCGCTCTTCGGAGTTTCAGGTTCTTTTTTCGGCTCATCCACCTGTTTAGCAAGCTCTTTTACCTCTTTCACAGGTTCTTTTTTCGGTTCCGCCTCTTTTGTAGCTGGTGGTGTCTCTTGTTGTTTCTTGCTCTCAGGCAATGTATTTTCTGTAGAAACGTTTATGGTACGCTTATCGTATTCACGTTTGTACTTTTCAAATCCCTCAAATATAGATTTTGCAAGTTTTACTTGTCCTTCTTGTGATACTAAAAATTTCTCCTCTTCCACATTAGATAAAAAGCCCAACTCAATCAATACGCTCGGCATTTTTACTTTGTGTAACACCCAAAATCCTGCTTGTCTCACTCCACGGTCAATACGTTTGATGGAGCTAAATTCTTTTTGTATGTAGTGTGCCATCTCTAATGATTGGTCAAAAAATCTCTCACTCATCAGCTCAAACATAATATATGAGTCAGGTGATGTAGGGTCAAAACCTTGATAGCTCTCTTGATTATTATCCTCTAATAATAGTACTGAGTTTTCTCGTTTTGCAATTTCAAAACTCTCATTAGTTTTGTTTACCCCGAGTGAGTATGTTTCGCAGCCAACAGCTCTAGTAGATTCTGCTGCGTTGGCGTGAATAGATATAAAAAGATCACCGTTGGCTTTATTCGCAATTTCAGGACGTTCTTTTAGCGTTACGTATTTGTCAGTTTTGCGTGTATACACAACTGTTACATCAGGATGCGCTTTTTCGATATATCCTCCTACAAGAAGCGCAACTTTTAGTGTAACGTCCTTTTCTTGTCCAATTTTTCCTACAGCACCAGGGTCTTTCCCTCCGTGTCCTGCATCAATAACAACAGTGAATGGTTTTGCCGATAAAAGGCTAGTCGATAGTAGCATAATTGCAACGAGCAATTGGATAATTTTTTTCATACTACGTGTAATTTTTATAAAACAAAATATAGCGCAAAATTACTTAAATTTCACGACATAGCAAAATAAGATTTGATGATTTTATATAATATTTCATAATTGTTCCTAAGTCTCTGATTATTAGCTATATTATTCCTAATTTAAATATTTTCCACTCCGCTATTTGAAATGTGGCAATTTTTTATTACTTTTGTCAATGTATCTAGTAGGAATATATTTTACAGGTTAATTTTCATAATATATTGAAGTTAAGTAGTTTAAGACGAAATATTATATCTTTATTTGTCTGCTTTTGCTCGCTTTTTTGCGTTGTTCAGAAAGCAAACGCTACTGTTTTGTCTGTATCTATAGCTTTCTCAGAAGATTCTCTACTGGTTTCAACAGATAGTTTACAGGTGTCAGATACTGTTGATAATGCGTCGTCAGACACAATTTCTACTCAAATTTCACCATCTATTCCTAGTCAAAATTTGTCTAATCGCCCTCCTAAACCAGGAGGAGATTCGCCATTTGCTCCGCGTCCTCCACTAATCAATGATTCTACCTCGTTGTTATCTGATTCTACTATGCTTTCATCTGATTCTCTTGCGGTGAAACAAGACTCGCTACCTCCGAAAAAAGATGCATTAGATGCAAAAGTTGAATATGAGGCGCGAGATTCTATCATTTTTTATTCTGACGGTACTGGATTTCTTTATGGTGAGGGGAAAATTAACTATCATGTGGCGAAACCAATCGAATTGACAGCTGAATATATTCGCTTTAAATTGGATAGTTCCACAATTTATGCTATTGGTACAGTGGATACACTAGGCGATCCAGTTGGCGACCCGATATTTAAAGAGGGTGATCAGGTGTACGAATCAAAATATATGAGTTACAACTTCAAAACAAAGCGAGCTTATGTGAAAGGAGGGGTAACTAAGCAGGATGAGGGATATATTATAGCAGATCAAACCAAAATGTTTGAAGATCAAAATCTTTGTATGTTAGGGGGTAAATATACCACGTGTGATAATCACGATCACCCTCACTTCTATCTTCAACTTACAAAAGCTAAGATGAAACCAGGTAGTTATATTGCTGCTGGTCCTGCCTATATGGTTGTAGCAGATGTTCCTCTTCCATTGGCGGTGCCATTTGGCTTTTTCCCATTCTCTAACAAATACTCCTCGGGGGTTATTATGCCCTCATTTGGTGATGAGTTAAGTCGCGGATTCTTTTTCAAAGATGGGGGATATTATTGGGCTATAAATGATTATGTAGATTTACAAGTGTTAGGCGATATCTATACAAAGGGTACGTGGGGTGTGAGTGTCACCAGTAAATATGCCCTCAGATATAAGTTTAGCGGTAGTTTTTATGCCACATATCGCGAGGATGTTACAGGCGAAAAGGATATGCCAGATTATAGCAAGGCTACAAATTTTAAGGTTCAGTGGACACATAAGCAAGATGCAAAAGCTAGTCAATATAGTTCATTCTCAGCTTCTGTCGACTTCTCTACTAGTGGTTACAATACTAGTAATGTGAACTATTACTACGACTATACAGAGCAATCAAAAAATATTACTAGTTCTAGTATTAACTACACACAGCGTTTTCCAGATAGTCAGTGGAGTCTATCAATGAATGCCTCATTGCAACAACGTACTTCCGATTCTACCTTAACTGTTACTCTTCCGTCTCTTACGGCTAGTTTATCGCAAATTTATCCTCTTAAACGTAAGAATGCAGTTGGCAGTGAACGATGGTACGAAAAAATTCGTATGAGTTATACGATGAATATGAGTAATAGTATCACCACAAAGGAGAGTGAGTTTATGAGTTCTTCGTTGGTAAAGGATTGGAGTAATGGAGTGAAACACTCGCTACCTATCTCGGCATCGTTTACAATGTTTAAATATCTGAATCTTAGCTTAAATCAAAGTTATACAGAACGTTGGTATTTTAATAAAGTAGAAAAAGATTGGGATACATCTACTCAACAGGAGTTGAGCGACACCACTTATGGTTTTTATCGAGTCTATGATTTCTCATCTAGTGCATCGCTCTCTACAAAACTGTATGGTTATTACACTCCAATTCGTAAACTATTTGGAGACAAGATAGATCGTATCCGTCACGTTGTAACACCAAGTTTGAGTTATACCTATAAACCCGATTTCTCTAATGATTGGTTCGGGTTTTATGATACATATACAAAAACGGTTATAGATAAAAATAATTACAATCAACTCTCTACCCAAGAGGTGCAATATTCGCCATTCTCAGGTGGGATGTATGGTGTGCCGTCTTCTGGAGTATCTTCAAGTCTCTCATTCTCATTGCAAAATAATGTGGAGATGAAGGTTAAAGAGAAATCGGATTCTGCGGATGTCTCTTATAAAACGCTGAGTTTGATAGATAATTTTGGTCTTAGTTGGGGATATAATTTTGCAGCTGATTCGCTTAATTGGAGTAATTTAAGTGCCACTTTACGTTTAAAATTAACAAAGAAATTTACTCTTAATCTCTCTGGCTCTTTTGATCCATATTGCTATCTCGAAAACGAATCGGGTAGTATTGTGCGAACTAACCAATTGAGATGGAATAATGGAAAATTTTTGCACTTTAAGGGTACTAGTACCAGTTTTTCATATACATTTAATAATGATACTTTTAAGAAGAAAGATAAGTCAGATAGTAAGAGTGGTGATGGGGTAGATGGTCCTCCAGGTGGTGATGGTGCGTCGGTAGGCGATTTAGACCCATCTGCAGCAGGTGGCTCTGGAGAAAATGGAGAAGGGGGTAGACCGGGAGAAGGAAATGACAAAAAAGATGATAAAAAAAAGGATTTTGATCCAGATGGTTATGCAATTATAAATATTCCGTGGAGTTTTACTGTCAATTATTCTGTTAGATATACAGAACAGACTACTTCTGAATATTATAGCGCAGCAAATATGGCGTATAAACTTAAATTCTCGCACAGCCTTACGTTTAGTGGTAACATACAACCTACCACCAACTGGAAAATGAGTTATTCGGGCTCTGTGGATTTATCAGAATTAGAAATTACACAGATGTCAATGTCTATTTCGCGCGATTTGCACTGTTGGAATCTTACAGCTTCTGTTACTCCATTTGGTGTATATAAAAGTTTTTTGGTTACAATCGCTGTTAAAGCATCAATGCTGAGCGATTTAAAATATGAAAAACGAAGCGATTCTAGCTCTAATGTCAATTGGCTAGAGAGATAAAAATTAATTAGATAATTTAAATTAATGTCGGGGAGTTTTTAGTCCCCTTAACTTGGTAGAGAAATCTACCGCAAAAAACTAAATAAAATGAATATTTCAGGAACTAAACTTGTTACATTGCAGTATAAACTCAGTGTAAAAACAGAAAAAGGTGGTTTTGACTTAATGGAAGAGACTACAGAAGAGGCACCTCTTAAATACTTCCACGGTATGGGTATGATGTTGCCTAAATTTGAGGAGCAACTAGAAGGTCTTGCTGCAGGCGATACTTTTGAATTTATGATTGGAGCTGATGAGGCTTACGGTCAATATGATGAAGCAAATGTATTAGATTTGCCTCGTAATGTATTTGAAGTAGAGGGTAAATTCGACGACGAAAAAGTGTATGCAGGTGCTATTGTACCCCTTATGGATTCAGAGGGTAACCGCTTAAATTCTTTGATTGTTGAAATTGGCACAGAGACTGTAAAAGTAGATCTTAACCACCCACTAGCAGGTGAAGATTTGTATTTTGCTGGTAGCATTACTGAGGTTACTCAACCAAGCGAAGAGGAACTACAATCTATGATGCACCAAGGCGGTTGTGGTTGTGGCTGTGGCGAAGCTGAAAAAAGTAGTTGCGATAGCGGCTGCTGTGGTGGTTGCAGTTGCTAATTTTATGATGCAGTTGTTAATTCTATAATGAATAGCATCGGAGATATATTTCGATTTACGAGTTTTGGCGAAAGTCATGGCTCGCATATCGGAGGGGTAATAGATGGTTGCCCTGCAGGTATGTTGTTAGATTACAACTTCTTGCAGGAGCAACTTCTGTTGCGCTCTCCTAGTTCTGTGTGCGGTGCTACTGAACGTGTTGAACCAGATAAAGTAGAATTTCTCTCTGGTATACACAACGGTATAACTCTTGGCACACCTATTGCATTTATAGTTAAAAATAAGAATGTTGCCTCTCATCACTATGATGATTTAGAACACATTTATCGTCCTGGTCATGCCGATTATACATATCAACAGAGATATGGAATACGCGATTACCGTGGCGGTGGTCGTGCCTCTGCTCGCGAAACTGTAGCTCGAGTTGTTGCAGGTGCAATAGCTAAAATGTGGTTAAAACAACAAGGAGTAGAGATTGTTGCATATACAGACCAGATAGGTGAAATAAAAACAAACAACACCTATTCGCACACGCAGCGACAAGAGATTTATAGTAGTGTTGTGCGCTGTCCAGAACCTAATACAGAGCAAGATATGTTACAACTATTGGCTGATGTAAAATCTAAAGGTGATAGCATTGGTGGAGTAGTTAGGTGTATTATAAGTGGTATGCCTGCAGGAGTGGGCAACCCTATATTTAATAAATTCCAAGCAGATTTGGCACACTCAGTTCTCTCTATCCCAGCCGCAAAAGGTTTTGAATATGGAGCAGGTTTTTCTGCTGCTACATTATTAGGTTCGCAGTGTAATGATGAGATGGATATGAATGGTGATACTGTGCAATTTAAAACAAATAGAGCAGGGGGACTTTTAGGTGGTATTACTACAGACGAGGATATCTATTTTCGTGTTGCCTTCAAACCAGTATCTTCTATTTCACTTCCTCAATCTACAGTTAATGACAAAGGCGAGAATGTATCTATCTCTATTAATGGTCGCCACGATACTTGTATTGTGCCTCGTGCTGCAATAGTTGTCGAGTCTATGGCTGCAATTACAGCAATAAATCACCTATTATTTCGCGGTTAATCAATAGCATCCAATTTGGTGGCAATGCGCTCAAAATTACTCCCCAATTTTAATCTGGGGATACTCCTCTCTTATAAGAGCAATCTGTTCTTGAAGTTTAGCTTGAAATAGTTTGTAACTCTCCGAATCGGGGTGTAGTGGTCTGTGCGAAAGCGATAAATTTATCTTTTCAATCCGCTCAATAAGTTTCCGTGTCTCATCGGTTGTCGACGATTCAATAAATCTTTCCCAAATATATTCGATAGCAATTTCTGATGGGTGAATCATATCCTTTGCGTAGAACCTATAATCACGCAACTCATCCATCATTATCTCATACGCAGGGAAATATTTTCGTCGTTGCGCATTTGTGCTGCATATAGTGTAAGTGGCTAGTATTAAAGTAGATTTGTTAATTTGTCCGCTGTTAGCTCCTCGTCCTAAATATCTTACAGGACTAATAGTAATAGTAGTTTTGATACTATTATTAAACTCTTCCACTCGTTGCAAACAGTTGCCCAAAGCGGTGGTAACTTCGTCTACGCTAGTTTGTCGTTCAACAAACATATTAGCAGGTAGTTTATGACAGTTATTTACTATCTTAATTTCATCACTATTTTCCGCATTGCATAGCTCATATACATACGACGACCCAAGCGTTATAATCAATTCAGTAGCGTTGTGCAGCTGCTCTCTACCTGATTCAAACTCTTTATTAATAGTCTCTAACACAGTTGCTTTGTCGCTAGAGGAAAATCTACTATGGTGCATAAACGACGACCACACCCCATTATTCTCAAACAGCTCCTCTTCAGTAAAATTATTACCGTCAATCAATCTATTGATAATTGCAGCCATCGATAATGGATTGTAAATAATACCCATAGGATTTATCACCACATCAAAATAATTCTTAGCTAGTTTTGCCCCTATATTTTCGGCAAAACAAGAGCCAAGTATTAGAATCTTAGAGTTGTAGTTAATCGATTTTGATTTGGGTAATTTTATTTTTGTTGTCAATTCCATACGCTTTTATATTAAGGGGACTTCTAAAAACTGCTTTGCTGATATTTTTGAAGAATTATTAGAATTATTTTGACTAGCAATATCACGAGTTTAGCGGGCTAAATGAGTGATATGGGAGGTAAAATTGGCTAATAAGGCTCAAAAATATCGCAAAAGAATTGTTTTTAATCTTAATATTATTAATTTAATTTTTGTTCGGGGAGTTTTTAGAAGTCCCCTTAAGAGAGTTTATATAAACCCATTATAATTCAGCACTCTCTTTTATTATCTCCACTGCTTTTTCTATAATTGGGTCAATATCAGATGTTTCATCTGTTATATGTACCTCAATATCAGGCTCTACACCAAATTCAGTTGTCTCTTTATTGTAGTCGTACATTGGCACAGCCGAAAATCTAATCATCCAGCCATTTGGCAACTCTTGCGAAAGCGGCAATCCACCTCCACCACCAGTAATACCACCCACTACAGTTACATTTGGTGCTTGTTTCATTCTCATTATAAAATCATTAGTGGCAGAGTAGCACCCTCTGTTTGATAGTACCACTACCTTCTTATCGCTCCAATCAATTAGCGCATCTGCTGGGTCGGTAACCACCTCACTATAATCCGAAAAATCATCGTGCCCATCACCAGTTTTATATCTCATATATCCTGTTACAGTTCTCTCTTTAAAAAAACTACTAGCCAGTATTTTACTGTAATCTAAACTCCCACCACCATTACTGCGCACATCTATAATAATTCCTTTGCAGTTTGCTCCGAAAATAGCATCTATATAATATAGTCCAGCAGTAGAGAAACCACTTGAAAAACTACTATATCTAATATATCCTACGCTGTCGCCTGCAATTAAGTTGTAATTAAAACCTCCCGAGATACGATAATCATCGCCCAAATATCTCTCGCCATACACCTGCGATGTATAATAATCGGTAGGGTAGTCTTCATACCACCCACTGCATGATGATATATCAAAATATGAGTAGATATTTACGTGCCCATCTTGCAAATTATCAATCATCTCTTCCATCGTATCAAACAGCTCTAATACTGTTTTTGATGACTCAGCTTGATATGCATACTGCCAATAAATTTCATCCCAATCAATATTTTTTTCAATGAAGTAGCAATATTTTGTATCCAAAATGCTCCATACAGCATCAAAATTAGTCAATGGATCAGAATTATACTCAGTAACAATATCATTCTCTTGACACCCATATAAAAATATGATGCAAATGCCTACAATATAGTGTGTTATATATCTTTTCATATACTGTTTAATTAATGGTGTAAGAAGTTTCCCTTAAAATAGAGTGGAATTATGTGGTTGCGAATTGCGTCCACACTTATATATGATATCTATGGTCGTGCCAATGTACCCCGACAATTCGTTTGTGTAGAAGTTAAGATTATTCGCACTCCACTTTTGGTTGTTATGAGTAAAACCAGTGTAAAGAGTAAAATTCTTAAATATCATATTTACTGAAAAATTACCCTCTAAGCCGAGGTTGTTGTGGAACGAGGTGAAGTGAACAATATCACTCAACATCTCAGGCAAGTGGAGATAAATATCGTAATAAGATTGTCCCATACCAGGCACAAACATACCACCTAAAAATGGGGTAGATGCTGAATATTGCAGATTAAGTGCAAAGTTTTTCCATTGCAGGGAGTATTGCGCTGCAGCAATTGCCTTAGCCTGCAATTGCAAATCGCCAGAGGCAATGTTATTTACATTTCTACTTTGGTCTTTATATGCCCCGAACACATCTACCGCCCCTCCTGCCGATAGGGTTAGATTTTCAATTGGTCGCCAGTGATAATACGATGCGTAGCCGAGATTTAAAGAGTAGTAATATATCAAAGCGGAATACGATGCATTAATTAACCGTCCGTAAGCTGCTTTTTCGTATACTTCCCACGATACATTTTGATTTTCGGCACTATAAAAAGCTCCCTGTCTAGCCCCCAATTTGTATGTATAACCAGAATACTCTTGATTACTCAAATATGTATCTGCTAGTCTCATTTCACCAAAAGAAAAGGTGTATTGGTGAGAGACTATATTATCATTTTGGGCATTGATAGATATAGTCAACAGAATGCAAATTAGTAGATTAATAATTTTTTTCATATTGTTTTGGGTATGATAAGTGTTTTTGATTGCTCTTGTTTTTAGAACTACCCTTAATCTCTAGTCAGCAGAGAGCTGTCTCCGTAACTCAAAAATCTATAATCGTTGTTTAAAGCATAATCATATATAGTGCGCCAATTTTCTCTACCCACAAAAGCCGAAATTAACAAAAGCAGAGTGCTCTTAGGTTGATGAAAATTAGTGATAATTTTATCCACAACTCTAAATTGAAAAGATGGCACAATCATTATTTGCGTAGAGGCATTGATAGCCACAACTTTATTGTTATTTAGATAATCCACAATCGCTTGCAAAGCCTCAGTTGCTGGGGTGGTATACTCCTTTTCGTATGGTTCCCACTGATTTACTTGCAGAACAGGGTTTTCTGGATTTTCGATAATTCTACACCCCAGATAATACAAACTTTCAAGAGTCCTGACAGAGGTAGTACCCACAGCCACAATATCTCTTTTATTATTAATTATATCCAATATGGTCGATTTATTTACAGATATAATCTCCTTGTGCATAGGGTGTTTGCCAATAATATCACTCTTTACTGGCTGAAAAGTGCCCGCGCCAACGTGTAGCGTTACTTCGTCCTCTTTCACACCCTTCAATGTCAAATATCTAAGCACATCCATAGAGAAATGCAATCCAGCAGTTGGGGCAGCTACTGAACCCTCAATTTTTGAGTATACCGTTTGATATGTATTTCTGTCAGCCTCCTCTGTCGGTCTGTTAAGATACGGAGGAATAGGCAGTTCGCCCAGATATAGCAGCACGTCGCCAAAAGTAATATTGCTATTATCCCAAGAGAATTTAACCAGTTGCGACATACCCTCATTTTCACTTGGCACACGAGTTGCAATCAGTTGTAAATAACCATTACCAATATCAAGAGTCTGCATCAATTCGCCCTCTTTCCATTTTTTCGAGTTGCCTATAAGGCATTTCCAAGTGCAACTACTATTCTCTTGAAATACAAGATTATAGTCCGACGGTTCGTGTGGTTCGAGGCAAAATATCTCTATCTGCGCACCAGTCTCTTTCTGAAAACGTAAGCGCGCTTGAATTACCTTAGTATTATTATATATCAACAGATCGCCATTGTCTAATAGGTCGGGCAAATCAAAAAACTTATGACTTTCCACCTCTTTTCCGTGCCAATACAATAGATTAGATTGGTCGCGCATTTCGAGCGGATATTTTGCAATTCGCTCATCTGTAAGAGGGTAGTCAAACTCCGCAATCTCTATATTTTTTATATCCATAATCTTAATGGGATTTTATCTTGTGGGGAATTTCGGAAGTCCCCTAATGGGATTTTATCTTCGGGGAGTATTTAGAAGCCCCTTTAATTAGTATCTATTGTGGCATTAACTTAATATCCTCCACAAGCTGTTCCACATTTTCTTTAAGTGTAGCCCACGAAGTACAAAATCTCACAGCGGTTAATTCTGATGTAAGTTTTGCCCATGTAGCCATACTATATTTTTCTGCAAAATATTTCACCTGTTGCACATTTAATATTGGGAACTGTTGGTTAGTCTCCGATTCAATATAAAACTCAACATCTCTAGCTCTAAAAGCCTCTCTAATAGCCATCGCCATATCAATAGCGTGTTGCGATATAGAAAAATATAATCCATCTCTAAATAGTTCAGCAAATTGGATACCGAGCAGACGCCCTTTAGCCAACAATCCACCCTGCTGTTTGATAATATACCTAAAATCTTTCTTTAGTTTATCATTGCAAATCACAACCGCCTCACCCATCAAGCAACCCACCTTTGTACCACCGATATAAAAAACATCGCACAAACGAGCCAAATCGGGTAGCGTTACATCGCAACTTGCAGCTGCTAATCCATAGCCCAATCGTGCTCCATCAATGAACAGCGGTAGAGATAACTCCTTGCACACACTGTAAATATCCGTCAGCTCCTTGCGCGAGTAGATTGTGCCGTTTTCTGTTGGAAAAGAGATATATACCATACCAGGTTGCACAATATGTTCAAACGATTCATCGCTCCAATGCGCTCTGTGATACTCTAGTATTTGATTAGCCGAGATTTTGCCATCGTTACCACACGCCAGAGGCAATACCTTATGTCCACGATTTTCAATTGCGCCCGATTCGTGGATATTTATATGTCCGCTATTGGCACAAACCACACCCTGATGCGGACGTAATACACTAGTAATTACAGTAGTATTTGTTTGAGTGCCACCCACAAGCAGATGCACATCAACATCCTCACGTTCGCACGCTTTTTTTATCAACTTCGCAGCCTCAACACAATATCTATCTTCGCCATAACCAATGGTTTGTACCATATTTGTGGCAACTAGCTGTTCTAATATCTTTGGGTGTGCACCCTCAGTATAATCACAATCAAATCGTATCATAAATCTATTTTTTAGTAGCAAGCGACATAAATACACCGAGCATCACGCCAAGTAGAGCCGCGAATAACACACGCCATTCTGGTGGCAACATAAAAGTGATAGTATGCGCAGGCACCCAGAATAGAGGTATAGTTTTCTTAAATAGGAAGTTCCAAATCGAATCCCAGTCGAGGTTTACAAAAATTTTGCGCACGTATAGAGGCGAGAAATAACCTCTCATTGTACCACCGTTATTTGTGATATGAGTGTCGCTCACCTTGTGTATCATCATAAACACAGGGGCAAAAAAGCAGTTCATCGTTACCGACACAGTAAAAGCGGCTAAAAAATGATACCAAGAGAGAGAGGTAAAAATACTACTTTTCAAAAGTTCAGCATAAGTAATTCCCTCTGGAGGAGTTATCCCAATAGTCATAAGCACATTAGGTGCGCCACCCGAGAATATAGTCATCGCCGCAGATATCATCATACCCAAAAATCCCCAAGTAATAGCGCGTGGCATCACACCAAACCCTGGAGCATTATATTTTCCAGTGCGAATGCGCAATCCGATACACTCACCAGCAGTGGCAAGTACACCAAATTTCACAAAACTCATCACAAAAGGATAACTTTTTGTAGCCCACAAAAAGCCCTCATACACAGAGCTAAACAAGAAGAAAGGCAGTAGCACCACTGCACAGCAAATAATAAAAATAAGGTCAGATTTTTTCATAATTATAGTTATAAAAACGGTATTAAATTCAGTAGGCAAAGGTATGAAAAAAAACATAAACTAACAAATAGATTGCCTATAAAGTAATTTATTTGCATAATGCTTGCAATTATGAACAAAAATGCCTACCTTTGTTTCAGAAAAATAGTTACAAAAGCCGAATTGAGTAATGAGCATATAATCACTCAAAAATAAATTATGACATTTACGATATTGCTAGTGTTTTTTGTCCTTTTTATTGTAATAATTATTATTAAAACGATAGGTGATAATAACAGACGAAGGGACATTATTGATGATAGTTTAAAAAATTATTCAGGTGAATATAAGATAGATAAGTCTGCTAATAATAAATTTTTCGCTATCAATAAAATTATAGAAAAATCTATAGAAATTGGAACTGTTGCATCTGATAATATTGTTGATTTATGTAGAGTTGATAATATTGAAGTAAGTAACTCTTTTTTTAAAGAAACTATCGATAACTCTTGGATATATATTGCTTTTGATAATACTAATGAACAGCTGTTTATTTGTCAAGTACGAGATACTATTGCAGAAAAATCTATTATTAAATACAATAATATTTTAGAAGTCGAGATATTAACAAATGGAGTAACCGTTTCAAAAAAATCAGCTACTCGTACGATTGGAGGGTCATTAATAGGTGGAGCGATTTTTGGCGGAGCAGGAGCAGTAGTTGGCGGTTTGAGTGGCGACTCTGTATCACACGAAAAGATAAATTCGATAAAGATAAAAATATTAATAAAAGATATGGAAAATCCGAGCATAACATTAGATTGGTGGAAAAGTTCCAATAAAGAGGGGTGTGCCCTTGACGATACAGCTATACAAACTCCATACATCAATTGCAATACGATAAAAGATATTATTTCGGTAATTATAAATAATGAAGATGATAAAGCAGAAAAACTTGAGGGTATAGAATCGTCGCAAACTATTTCTGTTGCTGATGAAATAATAAAATTAGTTCAACTAAAAGATATGGGAGTTATCACAGACGAGGAGTTCGAAAATCAGAAAAGCAAACTCTTGTCGTAATGTACGCTATTATGAACAAAGTCGCAGGAGTTTGCGCATAATTATGAACATTATCTAAATAAAATAAGATTAAAATGTATTCAAAAGAGGAATTAAAACAGCATAAAGAGGATTTTTGGAATGGCTTTGCAGAGTATTGTTATACACTGCCACGCTTGGCGCATCGCAAAGACCTATTCATTCTTTATGATACAAAACAAAAAGGGGTAGAGTTGAAGTTCGATATCGCCAAAAAATCAGTGGCGGTAGTGCTCGAATTTAACCACCGCATCATCGACAAGCGCATAGAGATGTACGAGCATTTCTGCGCTTATAAAGTGATGTTTGCCGATGAATTTACCGATAATTTAGATGCATTGCAGTGGTCGCCATTCTATCTGTTAGAAACAGGCAAAGAGGTGAGCCGTATATACATCGAATTACCAAATATCAGTTACCTCAATCGCAACAATTGGCAACAGCTATACGAATTTATGGCACCAAATATGATACGGATGGAAGATGCCTTTTTAGCGATAAAAGAGACGATAGAATAGTAAGCAAATGAAACCGCCAAAAGATTATTAGAATTTTAAAGTTTTTTATTTGCAAAGTAAATCCGAACTCTCTGTAACGTGTTGATAGATAGACAGTTTTTATTTGCAAAGTAAATCCGAACTAAAAAAAGCCTGTGGCGGTAGTGCTTGAATTTAGCGATAAAAGAGACGATAGAATAGTAAGCAAATGAAATCGCCAAAAATTATTGAAATTTTATAGTTTTTTATTTGCAAAGTAAATCCGAACTCTCTGTAACGTGTTGATAGATAGATAGTTTTTATTTGCAAAGTAAATCCGAACTAAAAAAGTCTGTTGCGGTAGTGCTTGAATTTAGCGATAAAAGAGACGATAGAATAGGAAGAAAAAAACATTAAAATATATAACGATTTATTTGCTTTTTGTAGTTTTTTATTGTACATTTGCAGTCGATTGATAAAGAGAAATATCTAGTATTTTGTTTTGCTTGTTATAAGGTTTGAAGCAGTTAATAAATAGATATTAAGGTGCATATTAAACTATCAGACTCAGATATTAAGTCAAAAAAATATGCCACATATATCCCGTATTATGGATAGGTTTTTATTTGCAAAGTAAATTCCAACCCTCTGTAACGTACTGATAGTTAGTTAGTTTTTATTTGCAAAGTAAATTCCTACTAAAAAAAACTTGTGGCGGTAGAACTTGGATTTAATCACGAATATATTGTCAGAAACAGGCAAAGAGATGAGCTAAATATGATACGGATGGAAGATGCCTTTTTAGCGATAAAAGAGACGATAGAATAGTAAGCAGATGAAAGCTCCAAAACAGATAGTATTTTTAAAAAATAGCAAAAGTAATGATTTTGTTTATACCGCTAACATCAAGAGTATTAGACTTGATGGCAATAGCTATATCGTTATTTTTGATAATGGAAATGATTATAGATATGGCAGAGATAAAGTTTTGATTTATGAGTTTAGCTCCTATCGAAACGAAGTAAATATTTATGTTGATGGGCAACTTCAAAATCAATATTCCGCTGCTTACGATTATCATAAATATTATCTATTTGCAGGTCAATCAATTATATCCGAAGCTATCGAAAAAGGCAAAAATATAGAAATATACGATATCAAGACTAATTTAGATAGAGTAAGAGCAACATTTGAGTATTTTAAAGAGATTAGTGCTTTCCCTAATTTGTTCAATCAAGAAGAAGATTTAGAAGATAATAGGAGTGTAAATCAGACTTCATCAGATATTATCGTAAAGGCGTTGGCTCGTATAAAAATTAGAGATAATGTCTCTGTGCTTGCAAATTATCTTGAGGGAGTTACCCCAATCACCTATGACTATAATAAAGCAATTATATACCCCTTTGGCTGCAATGAAAGTCAAAAATGTGCAGTAGAAAGAGCTCTGAAAAATAGTGTCAGTATAGTAGAAGGTCCTCCCGGAACAGGTAAAACACAAACGATACTAAACATAATAGCAAATGTAGTTTCAGATAATCAGAGTGTGGCGGTCGTATCTAACAATAATTCAGCGGTTTATAATATCCAAGAGAAACTAAATAAATATGGATATGGTTCGCTAGTTGCTACTCTTGGTAGTAATGAAAATAAAGCAGCATTTTTTGAAAATCAGAGCACAATTGAGCGTTTTGAAGAGGCGGAACTTTCAAAGCAGCAGATTTCTGATGTAGATAAAAAGATATCTACCATCTCCGCCAGAATTACAGAGAGTTTGCAGAAAAGAAATGAGGTAGCAAAATTAAAATCAATGCTAAAAGAGGTGGAGTGTCAGGCACAACATTTCATTGCTGCACACAACTCCAAGAGCCACAAATAGTTAGAGAAAAAATTTCATCGTTGCAATTCGTTACAAAAATCCTTTAAGTTGAGAAAATTACTCTTAAACGGTAATTTATCTCTGAGTACAAAGTTAATACTTTTCTTTCAATATGGATTTTATGATATTCTTCGTGTAGAAGATTATTCAGCAGAATTTATCACCTTTGCAAATTATAAATTTTATGAGCAATATATAGCATCTATTCGTAGTGAAATTATTGAACTAGAGCGATGGTTAGAAGAGCAAAACGAACAGTTACAATTAAAAGAATTGATAGAACTTTCAAAACAACTCTTTACCGCAAAACTATTCGATAAATATTCAACACTAGATGATATAGCATTAACCAAAGATAATTAGGGTTTACTGAAAAATCATCAAAAGTACTGATATTTAGTGAATTATTTAGCTAAAACATTTGGTCAAGTGCAAAAAAATGACTATCTTTGTACCATAAAACCTTGCACTTATG
>JAWXTU010000005.1:0-49013 GCA_044433285.1 bacterium
CAATATAAGTCCATTTTAAGGCAATTTTTTGAAGTTATAGACTTTACAAACAAAAATTACCCAACCACGAAATTTTTGAAATTTGCTGTGGCTGGATAAATTCAGTAAACCCTAATTAAAGAGCCACCAACTTAAATTTAAATTGTCTATGACAAAAAAAAGTACACAGATTAGAAATACGCTGATGCGTAATCTCTTAGCAAAACCGTTTAAGCTGCTTGCCATAGTTGGCTTGCTACTGGTAGGTTCACTCATGAATGAAGTGAAAGCATACGACCTAAGTGCTAGTGATTGTTCTATCACTTGGTATAAAGATCAAGCAGCATTCCTCGTGTCAATTACTACCTCCGATAGTGATGGTACAGAGGAGTGGTTCAATTGGTTCGATGTTCACATGAATGATGTAAAAATCACATCTACTTATGGTGTAAGAAAGGGGGCAACTCACTCCGTTAAAAACTGGGTAGACTCAAGTGTTGCTCAAGTAATGGTTTATAACTTGAGTTCGAGTATAGGGCAGGGTGTAACAGGAGGAGACTATAGTGGTAATGTTGCAAGATTTTGGATATACCCAACCAACCCTGAACAATACATTACTATAAAGGTGAATTATATCCTTGGGGAAATGTTTGATGATGATGTGTACGCGTCGGGATATACAACAAAATATCAAGGTACTCCATCCACCTATTCTTTTACCCCTACATTTTCAGCTACTGCAAATAGCACAACTGGTAATGTCAGCTTCTCGTCTGAAGTAACTGACCTAAACAACTCTGAATACTCAAAGGGTACAATGTATATTCAATATAGCCTAGACGATGGAGCAAGTTACAGTGATTATTCTTGGTACTATAAAACTCTATATTACACTACAGATTTATATTCGACCTCTTCTTCATTTGCAATGAAAGGTACAAGTAGTACCAGCAATTTTACTGCTCAGCAATATGCCAATGGAATATGGATGAGAAGTTCGATGTATACAGACCCAGATACACGTGGAGGTTATTATTCTCGCACTTCATATAGCCCAGCTGTGCATATGGGTGCAACACAAGCATTTGCAGATAAAACACTCACCGTTACACAAAACAACACAAACATAAGTTTAAAATGGACGGTTGTAACTCCTTCTGGAACAAATGCTAAAAGCCAAGATATGAGTGGTTATCAGGTTGAGCGTTATATGGATGGTGAGTGGATGACTATTGGTACAGTTGCTTGTGCCGAAGGTACAACCAACTATAGTTTCGACTATGAGATACCAACAGATGAACGTGGCTATGCGGATTATAGCATGAAGTTTCGCGTGTGGAAAACTCGTTATGATACCCAATCTGTTCATTCGCTCTTCTTAAGTACAAATGAAACAGAGGCTGATATAAATACAAAATACAAAACAGTTACATTAAATAATCCAAATTTATCTGGTACACTGGCAACAATTAGTTGGAGTACCTCTTCTGATGGTATTTGGGATAGTAATGTAAAATTAGAGTTAACAGTTACAGATGTAAACACAGGTACTACCCAAAAAGCAACTCCATCTTACGATGCAACATCGCAAGATTTTACATTGATAGGCTGCGAAACTTACGATATAAGTTTGAGTGTTACGGTTGATAATGTTATTCTTGAAACTGCTACAATACCATCTTTTGAAGTACCTGACGATAGTGCGCGCGAGATAAATAATTTGTTAGTATCAAAGGGGTATTATAATAGTTATGTGCGTATTTCATGGGAGGTGCCTAGCGATAAGAGCGATTTTGACTACTTCGATATTGTGCGTAAGGATATTACTACTGGCAACAGTGTTATTGTTGATCAAATATCACATACAGGGCTCACTACTTATAGTTATCAAGATTATGGTATGGATGCAGGCACAATATATGAATATGTTATATCGGGTTATTCTAGCTGTAATAATTCACCTACAGTAGGTGCTTGGAAATCTAGCTACGGTTTTTCTCAACCATACGCTACAGTCTCAGGTCGCATATCGTACGATGGCAATCAAGGGGTGCAAGGCGTGGCTGTTTCTGCCTCGTCTGACGATGCTTCGGCTAGCAACAAATCGCTATATTTCGACGGTAACAGCACCAGTTCGAAGATAGAGATGCCATCTACTCTCTTTGATTTTACTGAGAACTCAAAATACTCTTTTCAAGCATGGGTAAATCCATCTGTACAATCAAATGCAACTACAAGTGAAGTCTTTTTATTTACCAAAAATAGTCAAATTGATATTGCACTCATAGAATTTGAAAATGGTGAAACTGCAAAAATACAACTATATCTTGTGGGTGAAGATGTGGAGACAGATATAACTATCCCTATAAATGAGTGGTCTCACATTACATATACAGCTAGTGTAGACACAATAGCAATGACAGGGCAAATGCAGCTCTATATCAATGGTGAGTTTAGAGGCGTGTATGATACAGAGTTAGAAGACGGCAAGATTGAAGAGTATTCATCTTCTGTATGTAATGTTGGAGCAAACTCAACAGGCGCGCGAGCCTTTAAAGGTTATATTGACGAGCTACGCTTCTATAAAACTGTATTAGATAGTGCAACTGTCGCTTCAAACTACAACGTATACCTCACTGGTAAAGAGAGTAATTTGATTGGCTACTATCGCCTAGACGAAATGGGCTGTAGCGAAATATTCGATATATCAGCTTCGGGTTCAGTGTTTAATATGAACGACGGAGTTATGGGGACTATGTGTACCCACTCAACATATGTACCTTCGACAGAACAACTATCCGTAAAGGCATATACAGATACAGATGGTAACTATCTGATAAACACTATACCTTACACAACCGAAGGTATGCAGTACAACATCACACCTACATATGGTATACACGAGTTTTCGCCTAATAAGCGTCCGTTGTATGTGTCGCCATCATCGGTAGTATTTAACAATGTCGATTTCGACGATGTATCGTCGTTCCCAGTGTCGGGTGTTGTATACTACGAAGGTACCGACGTGCC
Source organism: bacterium (assembly GCA_044433285.1). GTDB lineage: Bacteria > Bacteroidota > Bacteroidia > Bacteroidales > Paludibacteraceae > Aphodosoma. The sequence continues at coordinate 3,010 of JAWXTU010000005.1, forward strand.
AGTTGAAGGTGCCGACCTATATGTAGATGGTGTGATATGTAGCTCAAACGGTAGCATAATTTCTACCGACGATGAGGGTAAATTTGAAATTTCAGTACCAATTGGTGACCACTACATAACTATTCAAAAAAATGGACATACCTTTGTAAATGAAGGTCGTTACCCTTCTGACGCAAATAACGTAAATACTTTGGTCACATTCGATCAAGAGGTTTCTGGTCTTACATTCTACGATAATACACTTGTCTCTGTAGCGGGTCGTGTAGTAGGTGGTGATATAGAGTCGGTAAAACCAATTGGTTTGGCACAGAGTAAAAACAATATAGGTGTAGCCACACTAAAATTGTCTGTAGGCAGCTATCGCTTAAACACAGTAACTACTGTTGTTGGCACAACTACATCTTTTGATGATAATCCTGATAATGTAGCGATAGAATCGGCAACAGATTTGGTTAACAGTTACTCATATCGCAAGGGCGGTAACAACGAAGAGGTGAAATATATCTATATTATAACCGACTCAGTTACTGGTGAATTCTCTGCAATGTTGCCTCCACTTGCTTATACCGTAGAGAGTGTGACAATTAACAGCACAAACGAGAGTTTTTCAGATCTATCAAACATAGATGCCACCGCTTCTACTATGGTATATACAGATAGTATTACCGATGAAAATGGAGTAACTAGCACATTTGATTATTGTACATCGAAGATATTTACAAAATATGAAGATACATCGTTTACAATGACAGATGCGAGCAACACCGTTGGTGCGTATGGTTCGGAAACCGTTGAATATAGCGACCTAACAACCGACGAAAATGTAACTATGTATAGCGTAAATGAATCAACAGGTGAGATTACATATACTATGGGTGCTCCTGTGTTTGTTAAAGGATTGAGCTATACGTTTGACCTATACGGATATCAAGAGTATAAAAACTATGATGCAGATGCAAATAATCCAGTTACCGACAAAGTGCCTCTACAATACTCACTGGTAACAATCACCAACGAGATGAGCGACGGACAGACAATCTATATAGAGAGCGGTACAACTGAAGATGGTGATGATGTAGAAGCTGGAGATTTTGCTGCACTTTATCCTAACCAATTGACACTAGACTCGCTTGGTATGGCAACATATACTTGGACTGTTGGTTATCCTAACATCACTGCGCCATACACTCGTAGCATCAGTTTGATATATGAGGTAAATAGTGAGGAGATACAGTGGGATGGCAATGGTGTATTCGAAGGAATAGTACTTGGCGAAATGCCTAGCGGAAACAACTTTGTTACCTCTGGTCCAGACGAAATATTGATGATTCTTCGCGACCCTGCGGGCTCTAATTCATTTTCGTTCTGGGAATCTGGTCAAACTGTTACAAAAGAGATAACAAACTCTGGTACTGGTACGGTAGGGGTTGAGGTTTCAACCGTAGCTCATCTAGGAGCTACACAAAATGTCATTGTAGGTACACCTGCTACAGGTACTATTACCGAGGCAGAAATTGTGTCAGATATAGAAGCTGGCATAAATGTTGTGAGCACACTAACAGGTACAGGTTCTACATCAACTACTACTACTAGTACAAAAACTATCAGTACAAGCGACAACGAAGATTATGTAGGTGCACATGCCGACGTATTTATCGGTACAGCTACTAATATTATCTTTGGTAATGCACGCAACGTTGGTTTAACAAGAGATGTAGAGACTGGAGAGTATAGCATTGAACTGGAAGATGTAATTACAACAGGTTCTGAATTTGGTACAGCATTCAACTATACACAATATTACATAGAAGAGGTGTTGATACCTAACCTATATCTAAACCGTAATGCTCTTATCGAAACCGTATCATCATCGGATATTGATAATATAGTAAACAACGGCGATGAGTTGATATATGTATCTACACTATCTAGCAGCGACTCACGTTTCGGATCAAAAAATACAGATACAGACATTTGGGGAAGCTTGGCTTCTGAAACTTCTTCTACAATGACTGGTCCTAGTTATACAGCTATTATTCCGGAAACTGTAGACCAAACAGTTGCATATCAAGATATGGTATTGTGGTACAATACACAAATAGAGACTTGGGAACGTACCCTATCCGATAATGAAGAGGCTAAAGTAAAAGCTATTGATGCGAGAGATACATATTTGTCAGAAAACCTATCGTTCGATCAAGGAGTATCTATCGAATCAAGTACATCTACTTGTGAGGCAGAATCAACATCGCAAGAGTGGTCTATCGAAACTACTGCTGTAATTGGTGTGGAGAATGGTTTAACTGTAGGTGGCACTGGGGTATCACTTAAGACTACAACAACAGTTGGAGCTACATATGCAGGTAGCAATACAGACGGATTAGAAACCTGCTCTACTACAGGCTTTACTCTTCAAGACGACGGTTTGAACGATGCACTTTCAATAGACGTGTTGAGCGCACCTGATGGTTTTGGTGCTATATTCGTAACTCGCGGTGGACAAACCTCTTGTCCATTCGAAGATGCAACATATACTAAATATTACGAACCAGGCACAGAACTGTCGGCTGCTACAATGCAAGTAGAAATACCCGTAATTGAGGCAGATAATTACTACGCTACTGATATAGCTTCGGGCGGTACCGCAACTTACTATGTAGAGATGCGCAACGACTCAGAGACAGGCGACGATGTGTGGTTTGATATTAAAGTAATTGACGCAAGTAACCCAGACGGAGCTAGCATAAAAATGGATGGCTCATCGCTTACAGAAAGCGGACGCGCAATGTTAGTGCCTGCAGGTGGAACACTCAGCAAAACTATCCAATTGACACAAACTCAATTAGATGTATTGGAGTATGACAATATCGCAATTGCTCTTGTATCGCAATGTCAATATGACCCTACTGGTATATTCCCAGTGGTGGCAGATACTATGTATATTAGTGCTCAATTCGTGCCTACTTGCTCGGATATTACATTGTCAATAGCTGAAACAACTATGAATATGTTTACATCAGATACATTGACAATAGAAATGACAGATTTCGACCGCACCTATAATACCTTCGAATCTATCCGCTTGCAATATAAATATGCAAATGATGTAAGCTGGACAATAGCAAAAGAGTATGTATTAGACGAGGCTGATGTAACAACCTCTACGGAGTTGTTGCCTACAGGTGGTATAATCTCAATAGATTTCCCAATGAGTAACTCATCGCTATATCCTGACGGAACATACCAATTCCGTTTGCAAACTACTTGCGACTATGGTACATCTGGTATCTATACCGAATCGGAAACTGTTACAGTAATTAAAGATATGACACCTCCACAAGTAATAGGTACACCTAATCCATCGGATGGTATCTTATCTAGTGGCGATGATATTTCAGTAACATTCAACGAAGATATTCGTAACGGATCGCTTACAGATGCAAATAACTTTATCGTAACAGGTACGCTCAACGATGCAGAGATAGCTCATTCAGTGGCATTGCGCCTTGATGGAGTAGACTATGCAGTGGCATATACAGCAGCAGATGTTCATCTTGCAAATGGTAGCTTTGCTATTGATTTGTGGGTTAATTATACTGGCGCAGGTACACTGATTGAACATGGTTCAGCAACTAACAAATTTACTGCTGCTATCAACGAAACAGGCAATCTAGTGGTTACTATTGGCGACGAAGTTCTTACCTCTACTGCCACTATACCGTCTGACAGTTGGTGCTTTATTACAATGAACTACAATGCAGGTGATTACTCTAACGAGTTTACAGCTCTTGCAGCAAACGATGCAAGCAGTATCGAACTATTTACAGCTGTTAGTGCTCCTACATACACAGGTACAGGTGTGTTATCATTAGGTAAAAACCTTATAGGTGCTATGCACGAAGTGGCACTATGGAATACAGCTCGCTCTACTACAACAGCTCAATCAGAAATGTATGTAGGTAAAGCACCATCTACTCAAAACTTAATCGGCTATTGGTCGTTTGATGAGGGTTATGGTCTATCAGCAAGCGATGTGGCTCGCAATCGCCATATGACTCTTGCCGAGGCTACTTGGTTCTTGAACAACGAAAATATAGCAGCTAACCTCGACGGTAGTGGCTATCTACTTCTCGACATATCTACAGTATCGGCTGGTTCAACCGACGATTATATGATGGAAATGTGGTTTAAGGGCGATGCGCAAACTAATGCAGCTCTGTTCGGTGCTGACTATAAATTTACTGTTTTGTTCAATGCTGATGGTTACCTAGTACTTGAACAAGATGGAGCAGAGACTATACTTTCTACTAATAATTACCTAGATGGCAGTTGGCACCATATCGCTCTCAACTCGTTGAGTAATGGTTACACCACTGTGTATGTAGATGGTGTAACAGTTAAACAAATCTCTTCATCACTTGTAGAGACATTGCAAGGTAGCAATCTAATTATTGGTGCTACTCGCACTACAAACACTTCTGGTACAGGTGGATTTATCTACGACAGATACTTTAATGGAGATGTAGACGAGATACGCTATTGGGTGGCTACTCTCAACGGCGAATATATCATCAACAACCGTTACAACCGTATCGATATAGAGGATACTGCTGGTCTTAATGCTTATTATCCATTCGAGGTATCAGGTTTAGATGAGGCAAACCAAGTGGTATATATATTTACACTAGAAGATGCAAGTGAAAATGCAGTAGGTGCTGCAACAGAGTTTAATGTAACAGAAGCTACTACAGCTCCTGGATTGAAACAAGCTCCAGAACTTACTAACCTACAATATACTTATGTGGCATCTGAACGTGAGATAGTTATCACACTTACAGATGAGGCTTATCGCCTAGAGGGTACAACTGCAAACTTTACAGTGCGCAACGTACGCGACGAAAACGACAACTTGATGGATCCAATCACTTGGAGTGCATATATCAACTGTAACCGCCTTGTTTGGTTAGGCTCATCGTTCGAACTAGAACAACTAGAGTCAGAATCGGTATCGTTTACAACTACTATCAGCAACCTTGGTTCTGATTATGAAAATTGGTCGATAAGCGGTATGTCAACTTGGATGACTGCTACAGTCTCTTCTGGAACATTGAATCCATTGACTGAACAAAGCATTACATTTACAGTAGATGCTAATATGCCTATTGGTAGCTACGAAGAGGTGCTTTATCTATCGGGCAACGATGGCATTTATGTATCATTGCCAGTGGCACTGAATGTGAGAGCCGAATCTCCAGACTGGAGCGTTAATCCTGCCGATTTCGAAAACAGTATGGCTGCAATTGGTACATTGAGTGTGCTTGATGTATTGAGTATTGATACCGACGATATTTTAGCTGCATTTATTGGCGAAACTTGCGTTGGTATAGAATCACCTGTATATAACAGTCGCTATGATGCATATTTCATAATGATAGATATTTATGGTAATACTGATCATACAGGTAAAGATGTAACATTCAAAGTATGGGATGCATCAACAGGTGTGATTCACCCAGTGGTGTCAGTTTCTCAAGATATTACATTTGTATCTGATAATATTATAGGTGGATTTAGTTCGCCAATAAGTTGGAACGCAGAAAATTATGTTGAGCAATCTATCTCAATGACAAGTGGGTGGAACTGGATATCACTTGCTGTTGATCCAGAAAGCAAAGCCATTAGTGATGTGTTCGAAACGATCAGCGACAATGCATCGATTGTGAAAAATCAAACATCATTCGCCCAAGTAAACAACGACACTTGGAGTGGAACTCTTACAGAGGTTGATTTGAGCAGTATGTATCGCGTGCAGATGAATGCAAATGATGTACTTAATATCTCAGGTTCAAGTGTAGAGGCAGATGAAAATGAAATTACTGTTACTTCTGGTTGGAACTGGATTGGTTACTCTGCGTTATTTAACTTGACAGTAGGTGATGCTTTTGCAGACCTTAACCCTCAAACTGGCGATGTGGTGAAATCTATCAACGGTTTTGCTATCTATGAAGGCTATGAGTGGATTGGTAAACTCACTTCGTTAGAACCGGGTGCAGGTTATATGTATATGAGTGTGAGCGATGAGGATAGAGCATTTACTTATCCAGCTACATCAACTTATACTACTGCATCTAATATGGCAGCATCTTTTGCCGCTCGTATGACAAGCGAAACTAACGAGTTTACTCCAATTGAAACAGGAACATACTCAGGCAATATGACTATGGTGGCTGTTGTGAAAAATGGTACTATCGTAGAGACTACTGCCGAAGTGGGTGTGTTTGCTGGCGAAGAGTGTCGCGAATCTCAAATGAGTGGTAACGACGGTTTGGTATACTTAACAATACCAGGTGATGATGTTACAAGCTTAACATTTAAAGTGGCAATTGACAACCAGATTTACACTGTAGATCAATTGCTATCGTTTAATAATAATGATCACTATGGTTCGGTGGATATTCCATACGAAATACAACTCAGTCCAACAGAAACTGGTGTAGATACTCCAGTTATGGGTAGCGGTAGTATAAGTATTTATCCTAACCCTGCAAATGCAGATGTATATGTAGAAACAGATTTAGATATAGTATCTATTAGGGTTTGCAGTGTAGCAGGTGCTGTTCTTTATGAAACTTCTAATCCAACTGGATATCTCGATTTCTCTGCTTATACAGAAGGTGTTTATGTAGTTGTTTTGGTAGACAGCAACGGTATCACTTACGTTGAAAGAGTTATCAAGAAGTAATAAAACCACTTCGCTATAAAGCGTAATAATTAACGCCCCACCTATTTGTAAAAATAGGTGGGGCGTCTGATTAAGGGGAGTTCTAAAAATTGCTTTGCTGAGATTTTTGAAGAATTCTTAGAAGTCAAAACCAGTCCAAGCAAATACCGAAGTATCAGCGCCAGTGTTGTCAGCTTCGATAGTACCGTAGTCGCCATTGATTTCAGAACCAGTAATTGCGTTTGTAAGCGAGTTTGTTAAGCTGATAGTAGTACCAACTTCGGCAGCACCCTTGCTATCGTTAGTGTCGATAAGGTCAGCTACCATAGTAGAAGAACCCATTACAATAGCATTTGTGATATTAGCAATTGCACCACGGCGAACTTTGACCACATCGTGCATAATAGTGCTAGCGTTATTAACGATAGTCATATTAACGATTTTGAAGTTTGATTGGTTTAAGTCAGAAGGAGTTACACCGTCAAGGTTACCATCAGCCTCAACACCGCGAGGGTCCTCTTCCGAGCTAGTGTAGTCAGCAGTCCAGATGCCATAAGCATTTGTAAGAGTACCAGTATATCCTTGAGTAAAGTCGAACATATCATCGTCTGGGTTTACAGCCATAAGGTTTGTAACATTTACCGAACCACCAAAGAATTCGATAGCATCATCAGTAGACTCTTCGATATAGATGTTTTCGATAGTAGTACCGTTACCAACACCATTAAGAGTAAGACCGTTGTGCTCTACGTTAGCCGAAGATTTAGCACCAGTGTGATAGATTTTTACGTAAGTCAACGAACCAGAATTGTCGGCAGCGTCAGTACCACCATATTTCACTTCATTGTCGATTTCGGTAGAACCTTCGTACCCATCAATATCACCAGAAACAGGAGCATAACCATTGATTACGATACCACCCCAGTAACCAGCTTCAGATACAGCACCTTTAAAAATAATAGGAGCATCAGCAGTACCGTTAGCGATGATTTTACCACCACGTTTTACCAAGATGTAGTTTTCGAAACCTTGTTCAGCAGTGATAACCGCACCAGCAGGGATAGTAAGAGTAGCACCATCTTCTACAGTAACTGAACCAGAAAGAGTACAAACTGAAGCAAGAGTTACATCACCGGTGATAGCACCAGAGATTGTTGTTTCTGAATCGGTTACCTCTTCGCTACCGACTAAATCACAAGAAGTTAATGTTAAACCAGCAAATGCAATAGCAAATGCTAGTACTTTTGAAAATTGTCTTTTCATCTTTTTTTTGTTTTTGTAAAGAATTAAATTAGTTTTTTCTGAATTTATTTTCGAGGGGCTTTTATAGCCCCCCCCTTTGTTATAGTGTATATGAAATACCGAGAGAAAGATTGCACCCTTTTTTGTATTTACTCAATATCACATCGTTTTTTGTAGTTACACCTGTTGTGGCATTTGTAACTGCCACACCCTCGCGTGATAATTCGTAAGTAGCATTAAGGATATTAGTTGCTTTGAATTTGATAGCCCAATTTTTATTTATTTGCGATGTAGATACAAAATCAAGAGTAGGCACACCCTTTTCCACAATATCGTTGTATCCGTTAGCCCCGATAGTATACACGCGGTCGCTAAAGTAGTTGAACACCACAGTGTTAGTGAAACTCATATCCCCTTTGTAGTAAGTGTGAGTCAAATCAGCATTAACAATCCACGGAGCAGCACCCTCTAGTTGCGAACCAGTAGTGTCGGTTGCCATCGACACCTTGGCGTGGGTGTAAGTATATGAACCATTGATACCAATAGTTAATTTGTTCATACCCTCATCGCCTACGGCAATTTTAAAAATATCCTTGCGCAGTTCAATCTCCAGCCCTGCCACAGTTGCATATGGTGCGATATTTTCGTAAGAGAGAAACCCACCCGAGCTACCAATATCAATACGAGAGATAGGGTCGATGATATATTTATAAAATCCTGTTGCCGATATTAACTCGCCAGTAGATAGATACATATCCCATTTAAGGTCTACATTATAATTTGTAGATGGTTGCAGGTTTTGATTACCCTGACTGTCGAAACTAGTACCCGTGTAGCGGAACGGAGAAATCTCTTTTGATTGAGGCAGAGTATATGTTTTGCTACCGCTAAGGCGGAGAGCATTTTTCTCGTTGAGGTTGTAGCGCAAATTTAAACTTGGCAGTAGATAATACGGAGTTAGCTCCTTTACACCCTCACCACCAGCAGTCAAATCATATACAATTGCTTGATATACATTGTCATATCTCAACCCCACATTTGCCGTGAAGTCTTTAGTTACCATATACGTACCATCTACATACACCGAATTGATCAGTTTGTACACAGTATACATATCCTCATTTGGGGTGAGGTTTTCAAAATCGCCATTACTCAATCGCTCCTGATTGAACATATCATCTAGGTCCATATTATCGATAGAGTAGTAAGAGTAGTTAGTTTTATACACCCCAAAAGAGTACTCAGTGGCGGTAAAACTATCCTGCACAAATCGTCCTTGATAGCCCACCTTTACGTTAGAAAATTCATTATCTATTGCATTAGGTAGTTTGATTGTCAATGCCGCTTGCAGGTTAAAATCATTCTCTCTTAAAGTAGAGTAGTAGCGCATCTGCGTACCCTTGCCAGTTGGCTGCATATCTCCGTCAGAATTTACCTGCGCGATGCTATTTATTCGGCGGTCAGGTTCCAATCCTTGCACAAAATTGTGCGATGCATTTACATCAAGATTTAGTATATCGTTTAATTTCCAGTCAGATAATATTTGATTTACGAGCAATAAGTTATCGTTGGTTTGTTGGCGACGAGTGATACCATAAAAATCATAATCCTCAGCACTTTGATATGTCTCAGAGTTTTTGCCCACAAAGTCAGTTACCTGTTGTTCATTGTTATGAATCATCATAAGATTATATACCATATTGTGCTTTCTTTTGATATTGTAACCCAGAGTTGCCAATATCAATTGGTCGGTAGATATAGTAGAAGTTTTGCCAATTTGGTCGCGGAACACCACACCAGTACTACCCGCATCGCGAATGCTATCTGTGTAGCTTTCATAGCTTTGCGAGTGCGAGCCCACAATGTAGAAATATAGTTCGTCATCGTTAAAGCGGTATCGTTTGCCCCCAGAGAGTGCGATACTATGGTTGATGAGAGGAGAGGCAACCGTTGTAGGATTTAAGCCATTTGAAAAACCCCAACTCGATGCATCAAAACTCTCCAAACTAGCCGAAGGAGAACTAGCATTATTTACAATCCCAAAATAGTTTACACCATCAGCCTTTAAAAAAGAGTTGTCTGTTACAGTAGAAGTGTTGATACCGCCAGATAAGTCGACAGCAAAAGCTTGGTCGCCTATAAGCTCTTTCGATTGGATATCTATGTGTGCGCCAGTAACATCGCCTACACCACTAGCAGAAAAAGCCTTGTTCACCCCCACGCTCTTAATCATATCAGAAGAAAACAGGTCGAGTGCAATGTTTTTATATTCAGGGTCTTCTGATGGGATAGGCAGACCGTTAAGAGTAGTGGAGTTGTATCTATCGCCGAGTCCGCGCACAAACACATTTTTCACACCCTCTTGTTTAGAGATACCAGATATTTTAGATACTGCGCCCTCTGCATCGCTCACCCCCTTGCGGCTAAGCTCTTTAGCGCCCATCGATTGAGTGGCAAGGGTAGATTTGCGTTGTTCAAGCAGTTGCATATTTTCGCTCTCCAAGTTGCGTTTGCCCACCACAGTTACATCGGCAAGCGAGATGCTACTTTCGCCCATCACAAAATCCTTAGTTATCTCGCCTGCGATTTTGAACCCCTTTATAACTATTGTCTCATATCCGATATATCTCACCTCTATATCATAAGTACCATCGGCGCAACTCATTGTGTAGTTGCCATCGAAGTCTGTAATAGCCCCTATTGTAGTACCTGCAATTTGTACAGAAGCACCAATCAGTGGCTCGTCAGTGCCAGTTTCAGTTATTACACCTTTTAATACCCCAGCATTAACGCATATCGACATTATTAATAATAGTACAATTGCTAAAAATTTCTCTAGTTTCATATATTACCTTACATTGTTATTTTCGAGTGCAAAGGTAGTGCTGCATTATTACGAGATTGTTACATATAGGTTATGAAACTGTTATATTATTTGGAGGTTAAATGTTGATTTGTTTTGTTGTATATATCTGTTTGTTAGTGATTTATGGTTGTAGATAAACTGCAACCTTATTAAAGTTGTAACATATTTGTATTTCTACCTTTTGACTGAATTATTGTATAAAAAAATCTACCACTATATAGAATAGTGGTAGACAAAATATGAATTTTTAGAAATTACCTTATTAATAGTGTTCTAGAGCGATTTTGATATCTTGTGAATCTTTTGGGTCAACAGTAAAAGTCATATCTTGATAAGAGATTAATGAGATTTTTACAGTTGCAGGTCTTCCTGCTGTAAATGGAAGAGCAAAACAACCATCAAAGTCAGAATATATCTTTTTGCCATTTATTGTGATAGTTGCACCAGCAAGATTTTCGGCTGTAAGAGCGTCTAATATTGTACCGTGTACTACGATTGATTCTGTTGGATTAACAAGTTGAGCTGTTGTTTCAGCTTTAGCTTCAGCAGTTGTGCTTGTTGTAGTAGCGTAACTAGCTACACTTAATACCATTGCGATTGCGACTAATAATAGATTTTTCATAATAATTGAATTGTCTGTTTTTGTTGTTAATTTTCAACTGCAAAGGTACGGTGCCGATGTTACAATATCATTTCAAGTAAATTACATGTTTATTGCGATTCTGTTTCAATAATTTACAGGTTTGGTTTTCAGACTATTGGCTGATTTTATCGTATGATTTAGATGAAATAAGCTCACCTTGTTCGTCCCATATCTGCCACAGACCGCTGCGTTTTGAGTCGTTATAGAACATCTCATATCTGAGAGTTCCGTTGTCGTCCCATATGCGCCACACACCGTGTTTCATATTGTTGTAGTAGTTAGCCTCCGAAATTAGTTTGCCATATACATTAAATATGCGCCAGTTGCCGTGCGCCACACCATTTCTATAGCTGCGTATCTCGTTTGGAGTGCCGTTTGGGTGATAAATTACATACAGCCCCTCTGGATAACCATCTTTTATGTATATCTCAGCTTTTAGGGTTCCATCGTCGTAATACTCGCGATAGTCGCCAGTGTAGAGTTTGTTTTGAGTTTCGTCGGTAAAATATAGCCCGTCTGTAATCACGATTTTATATGATTTTGGTGTGGTGGTAGGGTCGTTGTTTTCATTGGCAATTGCCACAGTACCAACACTTACAGAGCCAGCTACTAGGAGAGGAAAAATATACTTTTTCATAAATTTATTGATTGTTTTGATAGGGTTTTATTCACTGCTTATAATTCACTGCAAAAGTATAATCTTGCTATTTCAATAGTATGACAGCAGAGTTAAAATCTAGTTTTATGGTTTTTTGCGCACATACTCATCACTACGTGTAAAGATTCTAACGTATCATCTTAATTTAAGTGTTTCAATATATATTATAAAGGTGGCGAATTCGGTACCTTTAAAATTAGGGTTGTTAATGCTTCCCCAAGCACTAAGAAATTTATTTGTCTTTCTATTCCCCTCTAGAAATCTACAAAATCCAGTTGAACAGATAGCCCGAGATGATGATAAACAACGCTACGACACCAAAGAAGATGGCGATTAGCCTCCACGTCATCACCTTTTTGAGTAGGGTGGCTTCGGGTAGTGATAGCCCTACCACCGACATCATAAATGCGATGGCGGTGCCGAGTGGCACACCTTTTGCTACAAATACTTGAATTACAGGCACTATTCCTGCTGCGTTGGCATACATAGGCACTGCAAGTAGCACTGCAAGCGGTACAGAATACCATTTATCGCTCGATAGGTATGTTTCAAAAAATCCTTCAGGTACATAACCGTGCATCGCGGCACCGATAGCAATACCTATTATTATATACAAAAATACACCCTTTACGATACTCCAAGCATCAAAAAGAATAGAGGGTAAGCGTTTTAGAAATGGCACTTTCTCCGCCTCCCACCTGCTGTTGTCGATATTCGACTGTGCCTGAATTTGTTGCACCCAATCGCTTAGGTAGCGTTCCAACCTAAAAAATGAGAGAATCCAACCACCAACCACCCCGAGTAAAATACCACTCACGGCATATACAAGAGTAGCCTTAACGCCAAACATACTCAGAAACATAGCAATCGCCACCTCGTTTACCAGTGGCGAAGTGATTAGAAACGAGAAAGTTACCCCCAGTGGTATACCGCCCTTCACAAAACCGATAAAGAGCGGTATCGAAGAGCAGCTGCAAAATGGAGTGATAGCCCCAAATATAGATGCCAAAAGATATTGAGCCCCATACAGTTTGCGAGTGGTGAGGTAGTTACGCAGCCTATCAATTGGGAAATAGGCATTTATTACCCCCATTATTGCACTGATAAAAAACAGTAGAATTACTACTTTTATGGTTTCGTAGAAGAAGAAATTTATCGAAACACCTAAGTGAGTTTCTGCATCTAGTGTAAATATTCCATATACTAGCCAGTCGGCAAATCTTTGTATCATAGTGGTTTAGTCGTTAATGAGGGTTAATCGTTGATATCGGTTTAATCGTTGATATCGGTTAGTTGTTTGTTTATTTGTTGCAGTTGCACGAGCATTGAGGTATGCGATATCCTCTAATCTCTTCGGCATAAAATTGTGCAAAACGCTGTTTAATTTTGTTGCGCACACGGCGAAATTCGCTCTCAATTAACTCTGGCGAACCGACAACGTGAGATGGATCGTCGAACCCAAAATGCAGGCGATGGGCTACATTTCCAGAGAATGCAGGGCACGACTCATTAGCCCCTCCGCACACCGTGATTACATAATCCCACGCCTCGTCGAGATATTTTTCGACAGAGTCTGATGTGTGGGCAGATATATCCAGACCCACCTCAGCCATATATTTTACTGCTCCTTCGTTGAGTTTTCCGCTCGCCTCTGTGCCAGCCGAAAACACCTCGATATATTCGCCTTTTTTGTCGAACGACTCCATAAAACCGTGCGCCATCTGGCTGCGACAGCTGTTGCCTGTGCATAAAATTAATATTCGTTTCATTGTAGATGCTTTTTGTATATCAACTACTTACCAAGTAAATTCTTCACATCACTCTCCGATGGCACACGACCCGAAATCTTCACTACACCATCAATTGCGATGGCAGGAGTGGCGAGAATATTCATCTCCATCATCTCCATCATATCCTCTACTTTTGTTACTGTAGCATCTGAATTTGTATCTTCTACCACCTTTTTTACTGTGTTGTAGGCTGTTTTGCATTTGCTACAGCCAGGACCATAAACTTTAATTTCCATAATTTTATTAGTATTGTTTTTGTGTTTAAATTGTTGTTCGGGACGTTTTTAGTGCTCCCCCTATAGGTAATAAATTATACCGTAATATATCCCCACTGCGATAAAGAGAATTGCCACCACAAGCGAGAACCATTTTTGAAAACTCTTTATGCGTTGATATGTCTTGCCAATTTCGCTCATACTATACGCCAGCACCCACGCCACGATAATCACCGGTAGGGCAGTGGCAATGGCAAATACTACTGGCAGTAGATACCCACCAGTGGCGGTTGCCGACATTGGTATCAGCATACCAAAAAAGAATACACCACTAGTCGGACAAAAAGCCAGTGCAAATAGCACACCCAACAAAAAGGCACCAATGCCCCCTCTGTTTTTGAGTTTCTCTCCACCCTCACCGCTATATCCAAATTTTGGCAGAGGCAATTTATCGCCAATTAGCATAAAAATCCCAATTAAAATCAGTGCAGGGGAGATAATCATCTCGCCCAGATGTGCAATTGAACTCTGTATTGAAAAAATTGAAGCCCCCTTGCGCAAAATAGATATTAATATTATGCCCAGAATGGTGTAACTCATCACACGTCCAAGCGTATACAATATACCATTCCAAAATATCCTGTTGCGCGACTCTATATCACGACTAATATACCCAATTGCGGTGATATTAGTGGCAAGCGGACAAGGCGAGATGGCAGTAACCACCCCTAGTAGCAGTGCTGTGATAATAGGCGTTGAAGAGTTGTCTAAGAGTTGTTGCAGCCAATCCATAATATTATTGCATTAAGCCATTTAGAGTTTCGGTTAATTTCTCTTTGAATATTTCAGGTTGATTTTTTGCATATTTAAAACCTGTGTCGGTGAGGTTTATCGCCTCTCCTCTGTTGTTGATGATAAGCGATGACCAACTAACCTCATATTTTTCAGCAATAGGTTTACCCATCTGCGTGTTGATATCTATCACGTGAATGCTAATGTCTTGGTTGCCAATCGAGTCCACCACTTCAATGCTTAGCTTTTCGATAGCATTGCAGGTGATGCAACGTTTTTTGCCGTGGAAATAGAGCACCTCTATTTTTTCGGTACTCATTCCGATTGTTTCTGTAGCATTTTTTGAGTTGTCAGCTTTTTTGCCGCAACTGAATAGAGTTAAAGACAACATTATTACTGTTGCGATAAGTAGGGTGATTTTTCTTGTTTCCATAGTTTTTTGGTTTTTATTAGTTTGATTTTTAGGGGAGGCTTTTAGCTGCCCTATTATATATTTTTCCCGTTTATATGATTTTTAATTGCGATACTTATTCTATTCGCAACATCTCTTTGTGTCGGTCTCTACCAATTTAAATAGATCAGAGAATAGGCTCTTCGCAATTGTCCAATTTTCTCGGTTTATGCAATATTTCACCTTCGGGGCTTCAATTTCACCCTGTATCAGTCCTGCCTCTTTTAGTTCTTTAAGGTGTTGAGATACAGTTGCTTTTGCAATAGGTAGAGTCTCGTTTATATCTCCAAAAAAACAGCTTTCTTGCGATGCAAGAAATTTTATTATCTCCACACGAGTCGGGTGTCCGAGTGCCTTAGCAAAGCGCGCTAATTGTTCTTGTTCGTTCTTCATTGTCGTTGTAATTAGTTACAGTTGTTAGTTGGTCGCAAAATTACGAACTTTATTTGGATTATGCAAGGGTTTCGCTGAAAAGTTTTGTTGTTTATGGATATTTAACAGTTTTTTTTCAGGGAGGGAGATTTTAGAGTTTACTATTGATATGATTAATTTGGGGAATAAATAGAAGCCTCCTTAATTAGAGTAACTTATAATTTGTGGCATTTCCTATAGCTTCGGATATATTATTAACATTGAGTTTAGTGAAAATTTTTCGCTTATATGATTTTATAGTATCAACCGATTTGCACATTTTCTCCGAAATCTCAGTCATTGTGTATCCTTGTGTAGATAGTATTAGCACATCTTTTTCCTCTTGTGATAGCACAGCTATTCTCTTTTCATTCCATTTGTGAGTAGATAGAGAATACTCATAATAGGTATTTGAGTCCACTTTCCTCATTATAATATTCCCTGGTTCATTGTTTGGCGACAGGGCTATTGTGCATAATGCAATCCACATATCTCCATCTTTTGTTAGATAAATCGGAGTTATAGTGTGATTTACAAGTCTTTTGTGTTTTCCACTAATGATATGTGTGTCGTAAGTAAGTATCCATTCTTTGTGATCCTCTACAGGTTGACTTTTGAAAAATTCAACTCTAGCATTATTTATTTCTAATATCATCTCTTGTTCGTCCTCTGGTATGAAGTTTGAGAAAATATTATATCCTACCTCTTTAATTTGTTCTAATCTTAAGTTTAATGTATTCAATAAATTATTGGATATATACATAAAGTCTTTTTTATAGTAGTCAATCATATAAACATACTTATAAGTGCTGCGTGCAAAAGCTTCAACTGCACTTATTAACAGAGGCATATGGCTGTATTCCTTTTCTATTATGCCAGATATATTATTAGAATCATTAAAAAAATCTCCAATATTTGTTGTCATAAACTGTTTGTTTTTAATATTGTACAAAAGTAGTAAAAATCTACGTTAAGTGCAAATATTGCGGGGGGGGGTAATTTTCTGTATTTCAGTGTTTTGTTGAGGTGTTTCTGTTGTTTTTACACTAAAACAATAGATAATTATATATACACAAAAGTGTATTTTTTCGGCTATATTGTAAAAAATACACTTTTGTGTATTGATGGATAAGTAAAAATAGCCTACTTTTGCGGTCTAAAATATATTATTGTTTAATTATAAATTAATTGCTCGGTTTATGAGAGTAAATAAGGCAAAAATAAATAGGCTTGCACCCTAATGTTGGATATGTGAAATCGAACAGCAACACTAAATAAAAAAGTAGACGAGTATAGTTTAACTGCTGAAAATAGAAAGAGTAAGCGATAAATATTAAATAAAAACAAAATAATGAAAAAATTAACAAACAAAATCGCATTAATTATGCTAGTATTACTAACTGTGTCTTTCTTAGCTTGTAATACGTGCCACTTTACTGGTGGTGAAGAATTTAGAATCTTATTGTTCCCTAATGGTAATGAAATTGCTGTAACATACAATACTATAGATGATATAGTACCGTATTCAGCGTGCAACTCCTCTTTTGAGTGCACGGATTATTTTGATCATGACAATAGATGTTTTTATATATCTACCCATCTAGGTCCAGGAGAGAGTGATGTGCCAGAGAAACAGCAGTTTAAACTAAAAAACACAACTGGAGGTGAATATCATGTGGTAAAAGTAGAATTTATAAGAATAAATGGTGGAGAGCAATTGTATCTGCAAGACCTCCCTACTAAAGAATATTCGTGCGAGCAAATTATAGATTCTTTGAAATCTCAACACCCTGATAGAGTAATGACTATTACCGAAAGCGAAATTACCATAGAGGGTATAGGTTTTGATAAAGAAGGAATAAATGTAGTAATTTAGGATAAGGTGTTCTTTTGTAACTTGAAATAAGAAAAGCTATCTTTGATGAAAATAATCACCAAAGATAGCTTTTTTCTCGTTAGTTTCTTCGGTTATTCTGAATAATTTCAGGGGGGGGGTAAATCCCTGATTATTAGCCTGTAAGATAATTGTTGAAAAGTTTTTGTTTTTTCGATAAAAGATGTAACTTTGTAGCGTTGAATATAAACACCTATAAAATTATGAAGAAATTCATCTCTATTATTATTGTATTTGTATGTTTTATGCCTCTGCTCGCTCTATCTCAACCATTATCTGGTTGGGTGAAAGATAGCAATGCAGACCCTATACCATATGTAACAGTAGTGTTGCTGTCGCAAAATGATAGTTCATATATTGCAGGCACAATAACCGATGATGCTGGATATTTTGTGTTTGATAATTTAGAGATAGATAGAGATGGCAAACAGGTTATACAACTATCCTCAGTGGGCTACATTACAACATATGCGCAAGTTATACACGACCAAACAATTACTCTACAAGAAGATGTGCAACTGCTTGGTGAAATTACGCTAAAAGCAGAACGCCCAATATCACGGCTTACAGCCGAAGGGCAGCAAACCTCTGTGGCGCACACAGTATTAGCTGATATTGGCACTGGAAATGATGTGTTAAAACATATACCAATGCTTGACGGAGACGATGGAGAGTATGAGGTGTTCGGACGTGGAGAGGCGAAGATATTCATAAACGGACGAGAGGTGAGAGATGCCACAGAGATAGAGCGTATTAACTCACAGGATATTAAAAGTGTAGAGGTAATCACTAACCCTGGAGCCCGATACGATGCCTCTGTGGCAGCGGTTATTAATATCACAACGATAAAGAAACAGGGCGATGGATTCTCTATAAATGCTCGCACCAGTGCTCACACGTGGGAGAATCAAGACTATATGGCTCAGGTGAATATGAATTATAGATATAAAGGTTTAGATCTGTTTGCTAATGTCAATTATATAAATGGCTGTGGTATACAATTAGGACCTATTACTACTACAAATTATGCTGATACTCTTTGGTTGCAAAATGCTTATATTGATGGTATTAGTAGATATAATTATCTCTACACCACATTGGGTATGAATTATGATCTGAGCTCAAAGCATAGTGTTGGATTTAGATACACTCTTACCACGCAACCTCAAAATGCCATACAAAATAGTTGTATCCATACAGAGGTTTTTGCAGATGGAGAGTTGTATGATAATTGGGTGAACACCAGTACAACCGAAAGCAGTAGTCATCCTAAGTCGGAGGCTAACGTCTATTATAGAGGTGAGATAGCTAAGTTAGGAGTTGATTTTAACGCTACTTATCTAGGATTTAAGAAAAACTCTTGGACTGATAATATAGAGGAAAGCGAATTATATGGCGAGAGTATAATAAACAGTACTAGCTATAACAGCAGTGCATTGTGGGCTACAAAACTACAACTCTCTTATCCGCTTTGGAAAGGCGAAATTATGGTTGGGACAGAGTATACGAATATATCACTCTATGATGAATATATCAATGATGATTTGCCCGATTTCTCTTCTAATATTGAAATTGCCGAACAAAACATTGCGACTTACGCACAGTATCAGGCTCAAACCAAAGGTGGTAATTTTTCTGTTGGATTGCGCTACGAAAATGCAGCTTATGAGTATTATACCAACGGAATACTCTCTGCTGATATGAGTAAGGTATATAATCAATTTTTCCCAAGTGCATCGTACTCTATAAATGTAAAAGAGGTGGGTTTGCAGTTTGCCTATACATCTAAGGTGCAACGACCTACATATGATGAACTTAGCAGTAATATTACGTATGCCAATCGCTTTCTCTTGCAATCTGGGAATGCTTATCTATTACCGAGTATCAATCATAATGTTTCTGCGGTGGGGGTGTGGCGGTTTATTCAGGCTTCTGTGAGCTATACATACCAAACAAATGCAATACAATTATGGATGGATCAGTATGAAAATGACTCTAAAGTAACATTTCTGAATTATGTGAATTTAGATGAGACTCACAAATTTAACGTATATATTGCAATTGCTCCCAAAATAAAATTTTGGCAACCGCAGTGGCATTTTGGGTTGCAAAAAGCGTGGTATGATTTTGAGAAGTATGGGATATATAATATATCTAATACTCCGATAGTTTTTGGTGGGTGGGATAATGCATTTGTCTTGCCATATGATATGCTTATTAACTTAGATGCAAGTTTCCAGAGCAAAGGAAGTTATATGTCTATGTATGTGCCAATTAATCGTTTTGTTGTAGATTTTGCCTTCTCTAAGAGTTTTCTTAATAAGAGTCTACGTGCCAAAGTTGGTATAGACGACATATTTTATACCAATCTAAATGCAGCTACAGCTATCTTCCCTAATATAATCTCTTCTCAATCGTATGAAAATGAGAGCAGAAAAGTCTATTTTACATTGAGCTATTTCTTCAATCAAACTGCCAGTAAATATAAAGGAAGTAAAGCAGGAGAAGATGCTATGCGTCGCTTATAAAAAATACGCCCCACTATCGATTTAACACAAACGGATAGTGGGGTGGTTTTAATTATAGATAAGATTTTTATTACTAAGCGCAATTCTTTTGTAGATAATACAGTAAGTAGAGTGTAGACCAATTTGTAAATCTTTGAGAATTAAGAGTGAGGGTTGTTTTTTTAAAACTTATTGTTAAATATCACTGTTATATGCGGATATTTTTGTACCTTTGCATCAAATTTAAGTGTTATTCGATTTAAAAAGAAAAATATTTTTGTTGACCAAATAAATATAAGATAATTTTAATACGTATAAGTATGCCTAATAGATTTGATATACCAAATAAGATTGATACCATTAATATGCTAACTAAGGAGTATATCAAAGGGCTGAAACAGCAAGGAGATAACGCTCTTAATGCCCTGGTGCAGGAACATAGCCATAATAGTGGTAATTTAATATTTATACTAGAAAATCTTGGATATCTTCCCTCTTCATTTGATGTCAAATGGATTATGCCTTTGTTGAATTATAAAAATGAAGATGTGCGCTTTTGGGCAGTAAAAAATATTGGAAAATTGGATTCGGAGATTTACCTTGATAAGCTATATCAGATAGCCAATCAAGATGAAAGTACAATTGTTAAACGTGAGGCTGTTTCCTCTATTGGGAGAATGAGATCGGAAAAGTCAATTCCTTTGTTGAAATCAATGTTAACTAATGATGACCCTAAAATTGTTTGTCAAGCAATACGTGGACTTTTAGTCTTTAAGGGGAAAAAGTTAGTAGATGATTTATTAACAGAGTTGATAAATCACGAAAATGAAATGGTGCGTACTGTGATATATAAGGAATATTTTGCACAGATAAAAGCGAAAACAGATATTTTACCTCATGCTGAGACATATTCATTTTTAAAAAATGTAGTTGTTAATGGAGATGTGCGTGATGTGCTTAAATCTGTTCCTAATGAAAGTGTTCATTTGACATTTACTTCGCCTCCGTATTACAATGCAAGAGATTACTCAATTTATCCAAGCTATGGCGCGTATTTGAAATTTTTAGAAGAAGTTTTTGTGGAAATATTTAGAGTAACAAAGGAGGGACGTTTTCTAGTTGTAAATACTTCGCCTGTAATTGTTCCTCGTATTAGTCGTTCTCATTCAAGTAAGCGCTATCCAATTCCATTTGATTTACACTATTTTTTAACGCAAATGGGATGGGAGTTTATTGATGATATTGTGTGGGAAAAACCAGAATATAGTGTAAAGAATCGCGTAGGTGGTTTTATGCAACATAGAAAACCATTAGCATATAAACCAAACTCAGTAACTGAATATTTAATGGTATACAGAAAACAAACTGATAAATTATTAGATTGGAATATTCGCCAATATGATTCGCTAACTGTGGAAAGTAGCAAGGTTAAAGAGGCTTTTGAAACAACAAATATTTGGAAAGTATGTCCTAAATCAGATAAAATACATTCAGCTATTTTTCCTATTGAATTATGTAGGAAAGTTATTGAATACTATTCATTTAAAGGTGATTTAGTATTTGATCCATTTGGTGGCAGTGGAACATTAGGAAGAACAGCAAAAAGTTTAGGTAGGAAATTTTTCTTAACTGAGAAAGAAACTAAATATTTTGAATACATGCAAACTTTTCAAGTAGATAGTAATTTGTTTGAAAAAGAAGAAACAAGATTTTTAACGTTAGAACAATTTAAAAATATTATCAAATGACACTTACAGATCAAGTAATTAAAAATATAGTTAGTAGGGTAATAAAATCTCAAGATTATCGAATAGAAATTGTAAATCTCATTAATGCTGAGTTTTTACAATTTGCTATTGATTTTTTCAAACAAGTTGTTGAGGCTAAATTGAAATCAAGAGATATTACAATGGATTGGTATAGAGAGGCTTTTATGCGTGAATCTTTGCCTTCTGATGATATTGCGATTAATTCAGGACTTAACAAGAAAACAATTAGCAATATGTATCGTTCTGCTACAAAACAAATTGTTATTAATGCATCAAATGAACATTTTGAATCACTTTATAATAGTATTCAAAAGCTTGTTGAAAATGAGCACGATATTGATTTGACATTAACAGTGAAATTTAAAAGTGTTAGTGTTGATTTGAATGTTAATGAAAGTCTTATTGTGATAAATACTTTGGCTGTCAAACGTGCCGCTTTGCGTGGTGGCTTATGGAGTACAGCTGGTAAATGTGCGGAAAAATATTTAATGCTTGCTCTTTGTAAATTATATAAAGTAAGTAGTAAAAATTACAATTCTGAACATTTTGTAAAAAATAAAGATTTAGAAGTGGATAGAGAAATTGATTTTTATCTTAAAAGCAATAAAAAAGAATATAAATGTGAGGTTAAACTAATGGGAAAAGGTAATCCCGAGAGTGCTGATGTGATAATTGCAAGAAATAGTGATGTTTTAATTGCTGATACCCTTTCGCATCAAAATAAAAGTCAATGTGATCAACTTGGTATTTGCTGGGTTGCGTGTAGAGATGAAGATGGTTTTATGAGATTTAGAACTGTATTAGACAAATTAGATATTCCATATACAGATTATAGTGGAAATCTTGACAATGATTTGCCAAAAATAATCAACGAACTATTTTAATTTATAGAGATTCATATGAATGAAAGAACTTTAAATATATCTTCCTCATTGCTTGATGTAATGAAAGATGGTTGTGAATTTGAGAGTCTTCTAGGTTATCATTATAATGAATTGAATATTGTTAGCGAAATTCGGAGAAGTATTTCTGAAATTGAAGCAATAAGACAAAACCCGATTATATGCTATGTTGCTAATGTTGTTAATCGCAATATTAATAATTCAATTGATGGGACAGATGATTTGCCTTTTAATGAAATGGTTGCATCTATATCAAATGAAGAGAAAGAAATTGATGTTGTTCTTGTTACGCCAGGAGGCTTGGCAACTCAAGTAAATAATTTTGTAAATACGTTAAGGCCACGTTTTGAAAAAGTGAATTTTATTTTATTAAATATGGCTATGAGCGCAGGTACTATTTTTATTATGTCAGGCGATGAAATTATAATGTCTAATCAATCAAAGTTCGGACCAATTGATCCTCAAATTCCAAATCGCGAAGGAAGATTTGTTCCTGCTCAGTCGCTTTTAATAGCATTAGATGATATAAAAAAACGTGGAGAGAGGAATATTAAAGAGAACAGACAGCCAGATTGGACAGATATTCAATTATTGCGTAATATTGATCCTAGAGATTTAGGTTTAGCAAATAGTGCAAGTAAATATTCAATAGGAATAGTAAAAGATTTCTTGGTTAAATATAAATTTAAGTCATGGACTACTCATTCTTCAACAGGACAATCAGTATCAGTGTCAGAGGAAGAAAAGGATAAAAGGGCAAATAAAATTGCAAATTTACTATGTAATCATAGTGTGTGGAAAAGTCATGGACATGCTATAAATAGAGACGTAGCAAAGGATGTTTGTAAGCTAGAAATTTTAAATTCTGAAAGTATAAGTGGACTAGATAGAGCTATGAGAAGAATGTGGGCTATGTTTTATTGGTTATTTGAAAATACAGGTATGGTAAAAATTTTTATTTCTGAAAACTATTGTATAATAAGAAATTCAGCACCACATAATATTCCATTAAAAAAACAAAGATGAAGACAATAAATGAAGAATTAAAAAAAATAGGGTTTCCAGATGATTTGCTTAAAGTTATGAGTAATTCTGAATATCTTGAAGAGTATGAAATAGAAATTAATGACTTTCATTTTCAAGATTACGAAAATAGAATAGTTAGTTCTATTGATGTGTCAATTAATGAAGAAATAGGTATAAATTAGCATTATAAAAAATACGCCCCACTATCGATTTAACACAAACGGATAGTGGGGTGGTTTTAATTATAGATAAGATTTTTATTACTAAGCGCAATTTTACAACTGCAGCGTCTCTTTATAGGGGATATTCAATACGGAATTGAAATCCCTTATAATGTTTTTCCTTTTAGAAATTCAGATACTTCATTTTTGTAGGCATCGCGAATTGGGATAATTACCTTGTCGAAGACAATACGGTTGCGCTCTATCACCGCAATTTTATCTTTGCGCACTATGTAAGAGCGATGTACTCGTATGAAATCCTCTGATGGCAACAGATCTTCGGCATGCTTTATATTCATTAGCGATAGGACAGGTTGGTCGCTATCTTCAATGATAAATTTTACATAAT
Organism: bacterium; assembly: GCA_044433285.1. Taxonomy (GTDB): domain Bacteria; phylum Bacteroidota; class Bacteroidia; order Bacteroidales; family Paludibacteraceae; genus Aphodosoma. Next base: position 27,467 of record JAWXTU010000005.1, read on the forward strand.
CTTTTAGCCCCTCGATGTAAATCAATTTACTAAGCTCGATGCGCAAGAGCTTGTAGTTAGATTTTACATATATAGCATCAGCTTTATCGATTGATTTTGCAGGTTGATTGGCGCGTTCGTTGAGCTGAAACCAACTTTGTGCTCGTCCTGCCGCTTTTAAAAAATCATCGTACGAGATTGGTTTCATCAAATAGTCTAGCGCATTCACCTTATATCCATCAAGTGCATATTGATTAAAGGCAGTAGTAAAAATGATTTTAGTGCGTTCGTCAATCATCTTGCTAAATTCTAGCCCATTAAGAGTAGGCATCTGGATATCAAGAAAAATTAAATCAGCCTCAGCCAGTTTATCACTCTTCATCGCCTCAATAGCACTTGAGAATGTGGCTACGTGCTCCAAGTAGGGAGTTTTTGTTACATAGCTCTCAATCAGCATTGCCGCTAGAGGCTCATCATCAATTATTATAGATTTAATTTTCAACATATATTCTTTTATGCTTTGATTGTTAGTTGATTATAATAGACTTCGTCGGTACATTTTACATCCCATTTGTAGGTGTCTGCATATTGCAAATCAAGGCGTTTGCGCACCTGCTCTAACCCAATACCGTGCCCACTTTTGTCATTGTCTGTTTTGGCGTGGTTGCTGTTGCTAATCGTTAGAGTTATACACCCCTCTTCTCTGTTGTCGTCGAGTTTTATTGATATAAAACTTGTCTCATCAGCACTCACTCCATGCTTAAAGGCATTTTCGATAAGCGAGATAAATATCATCGGAGCTATTTGTGTAGATGTATTGTCGTCTACATTTATCTCTACATCTAGTTTTACGTTGGAGTTCAGTCTTATACGCATCAGTTCGATATAGTTTTCTATAAACTCCACCTCTTTTTGTAGTTGTACTTTCTCTCCGTTATTTTCGTATAAAAGGTATCTCAGCATTCGACTCAGCTCTCGTATCGCTTTTTGGGCTTTATCTGCATTAATAGCGGTTAGAGTATAGATACTGTTTAATGTATTGAGCATAAAATGAGGGTTGAGTTGTCCCTTTAGATTTGTCAACTCCGCTTGCACTCGTGCCGTTTTCGCCTCTTTTAGTGCCTGTTGGCTCTCCTGTAATCTCTCGCTCAGTCGTACAGCAATTACAAACCCTACCATTAATATATAGTTTAAAATCTCATAAACTTTTCCACCTGGAGGTCCATTAGGCACTCTGCCGCCTGGTTCTCCGCCAAGCATTTTTTCAGATAAGCGCGGTGGGCGGTTGTCAAATACTATATTCTCACGCATAATGTATGTAAAATATGCCATCGCTGCTATAATAATAATGTTTACGATTACAAAATTTACTGGTTTGCGCTTGAATAGATAGCGAGGGATAAATAAAGTGTAATTGATAACATAAATAAATAGTGCAGGGAAAATCCGTTCAATTAGTTTTATATAATCAAACGAATGACCCTCTGCGCGGATAGTAAGGTAGAGCATTGCGCTAATTACAAAAGTCCATCCTGTAATTTGTAGTGCAACTACCCGATTTTTATGATTATTTATACTGTTCATATATTAGGGGATTTCTAAAAACTCCCGATCTAAAAATTATTCGTATCTGATAGCGTCGATTGGGTTGAGTGCTGCCGCTTTTTTAGCAGGATACCAGCCAAAGAAAACCCCGGTAACACTACACACGGCAAACGACAATACAACAGTCCACCACTCTATTACCACGGGCCAGCCAGCAAAGAATCTTACACCCAATCCTGCCCCACAGCCGAGTAGTATCCCCAATAATCCACCAGAGATACTGATAACAACAGCCTCGATAAGGAACTGCGATAATATATCTACACCACGTGCGCCAACAGACATTCTCAATCCAATCTCTTTGGTGCGCTCGGTTACAGATACATACATAATATTCATAATGCCGATACCACCTACGAGTAGCGAAATTGCTGCCACACAGGCAAGTAGTGTAGTCATAAGGCTACTTGTAGAGTTCATCATTGTAGCCAACTCTTGTTGCGTGCGGATAGAGAAATCGTCGCTAGCTGTTTCCGACAAGCGGTGGTTCGCCCTCAATACCTCAGTGATGCGAGCAGTAACATCTTCTGTTTTATCCTCGTCTATTGCGCTGGCGTATATCTGACTAAGGTGAGTAACCGCCAACACACGTTTCATGATAGTGGTATATGGTGCAAGTACAATATTATCTTGGTCCATACCCATTGTATTATACCCCTTTTCGGCAAGTACACCTATGATGCGTATTGGTATCTTATTAAAGCGAATAATTTTACCTACAGGGTCTTCGCCATTTGTAAATAGATTATCTGCAATGGTTTTACCAATCACACATACCTTAGCAGCAGTAGCTATATCTTGGTCGGTGAATATCGCTCCACTCTCCATTTTTAGTTGACGAATTTCTAGATAATCAGCTGTAACGCCAGTAATTGAAGAGGGGTAGTTGTTTGCACCAAAAATATATTGTCCTGATGATGATACAACGGGGCTTATAGCTGCAATTAGCTCAGTTTCAAGTTGCAACGAAGCGTAGTCGGTCATTTTCAGCGATTGCATCGATGATGAAGATTGCATCACACCACCACGTCTGTCCTCGCCTGGCTGAATCATAATCATATTAGAACCCATTTCGGCAATTTGTGCATTGATACTAGCCTTTGAGCCTTGACCGATACCAAGCATTGTAATTACAGAGCCCACACCAATTATTATACCGAGCATCGTAAGAAATGCCCTCATTTTATTGTTACCCAATGCTTTAATTGCAATTGAGAATAAGTTTGTAAAATTCATACTCTAATCCTCTACTATTGGCAGAGCAGCTAAGTATTCAGCTGCGCTAGCTATGTTATCATTTAGGGTGTCGCTTTTTATCATACCATCTTTTAGCGTGATATTTCGTGATGAAAATTCAGCCATCTCAGGGTTGTGAGTTACAAAGATGATAGTTTTTCCTTCGCTATGAAGGCGTTGTAGTAACACAAGTATTTCAAATGAAGTTCTTGTGTCGAGGTTACCAGTTGCCTCATCGGCAAGTATCACCGCTGGGTTATTTACCAGTGCGCGAGCAATTGCCACACGTTGCATCTGTCCACCACTCATCTCGTTGCTTTTGTGAGATAATCTATCGGCAAGTCCCACTTCCGTAAGAGCTTGAGTAGCGCGTTCGCTTCGCTCTTTCGCACCCATTTTAGAGTACATAAGAGGCAACTCTACATTGGCTAATGCAGTGGTTTTAGCAAGCAAATTGTAGTTCTGAAATATAAATCCAATCTTCTTATTTCGTAGGTTGGCGCGTTCGTTTTTGCTCATTCCCTCCACGAGAGTGCCGTCGAGATAATATTTCCCCTCAGTTGGCATATCAAGGCAGCCAAGTACATTAAGTAGCGTACTCTTACCGCATCCAGATGTACCCATAATGGTTACAAATTCACCCTTTTGGATACTAAACGAAACGCCACGAAGAGCCTTTACGGTCTCGCTACCCACAATGAAATATCGCTTTACGTTATCTAATTTTATTACACTGTTACTCATAGTTTTATGACTATTAATTTGTGTATTATTTCTTTTGACCTGGACGTTGAGGCATAAACGGATTAGTTGTCTCTGCACCAAATGATGTTACCTTTACAGTAGTTCCCTCTTTGATGCCAGTTACCACTAAATCGCCAACATTTAATCCTGTTACTTGAGTTAATATACCGTTGCTAACACCGATAGTTACAAGGCGAGGAGTAATCTCTTCGTCGTTAAGTATCCATACGATACCATTTTGTGGGTTTTCGGTTGCATCTGCTGCCGAACGAGTATTCTCACGTACTCTGTCATTTTCGGTTCTCTCTTTTTGTGGCTCCTCACCTCTCTCTGGACGTTCTCCTCTCATCGAGCCATCTCCGCCCATCATTCCGCTAGGACGATCACCATTTGGTCTCTCGCCACCCATACGGTCTGGTCTTTCGCCATTGCCTCTCTCTGGTCTCTCGCCATTCATATTTTCACCCTCAGGTCTTTGGCGTTCAGGGCGGTTGTTTGCTGTCTCTCCATTTAAAACTGAAGGTATTTCAATTCCCTCTACATCAGGCGTAAATGTTAGAGCAGCAACTGGTACAACGGTGTTGCACTCTACATCTAAGATGAATATTTCGATATTTGCTGTAAGTCCTGGTTTGAGTTTTAAATCTGGGTTAGCAGCTGAGATAACTACTTCGTAAGTAACCACATTACTCTCTACAACACCCTCTTGACGTATTTGTGTTACCACTCCTTCAAAAGTCAAAGATGGATAAGCGTCTACTTGAAATTGGCATTTTTGTCCAACTTCCACGTTGCCGATATCTGCCTCATCTACGTCGGCAATAACTTGCATATCTTTTAAGTCTGCGGCGATAGTGAAGAGTGTAGGGGTACTGAAACTAGATGCAACAGTTTGTCCCTCTTCCACATCTTTTGATATTACCACACCATCAATAGGCGAGTAGATTGTTGCATAACCCAAATTAGTCTCAGAGCGTTTTAGGTCATTTTTAGATATTTCGAGACTGTTACGTGCACTCTCATAAGTATATAGCGCAGTTTCGTACTCGCTATCAGAGATCAACTCCTTCTCGTGCAACGCTTTGATACGTGTGTAGTTTGCAAGTTCGTAGTTATATTTACTCTCTGCCACCATCACACTGTTTTTATTACTGTTTAAGTCGAGCAGCAGTGTACTTTTATCTAGTTCAGCAATCACCTGTCCTTTTGTTACTTCGCTGTTGTAGTCAACATATAGCGTAGTCAAAATACCAGATACCTGAGTACCCACGTCTACAATTGTTACTGGTTCTACTGTACCAGTGGCGGTGATAGATTGAGTGATGTGTTGAGATGTTACCTCAGTAGTTATATAAGAATCCTCTTCTACCTTACTTCCTGTTGGTAAGAATATTAACAAGCCAACTGCTACGACTAATACAATGGCTGTTATGATTATAATTCTCTTTTTCATTTTCTTGTTGTTTTTATAGGGTGATTAAGTTTATAACGTAATTAAATCTGTTTTGTAATATTCAAGAAGAGCTTTGTTGAGTATAAATTGATATTTATTAGTCAAATACTCTTGTGCCGATTCGAGGTAACTATCTTGTTCCGAAAGCAGTTCGATAATGTTTTTCATTCCAACATTATACTGTTCTGTTACCAGTTTCAAACTCTCTTCTACAGCTTCCAATTTATATTCCGAAACCATATACTGCGCTTGTGCATTGGCAGCGTTGTTCCGTAGAGTCTCAATTGTTTGATATAGATCTTTTTGAGCATCGACAAGCGAGAGCGATGTAGAATTTACCACATTCTGTGCTCTTGTTACAGATGCTTTTGTTTGATATCCGTTGAAGATAGGTATCGAAAGATTTAATCCAGCCGAAGTGGTGAAGTTATTACGCATTTGGTCGGTGAAAGTGTAACTACTAGAGCTGCTATGATTTAATCCAGTACCTGCCGAAAAAGATAGAGTTGGGCAGTAACTAGATTTTGCGCTTTTTAGGTCATATTCTGCCGAAGTGATAGCAAGTTCGTAATATGCAATTTCTGGGCGCAATTTAAGAGCCGATTCATACACATCTTGCACGGTAGAAAGTGGTGTAGTAGTTAGGTTGTCTGCAAAAGTAGGAGTGATAGCCTCAATCCTTACATCTTGCGAAATTTCGAGTAGTTGTTTTAGCGACACCTGCAAATTGCTAAGCGTTGTCTCTGCTAAAATTACACTATATTCGCTGCTAGCTTTTGAACTAACCAATTGAGCATATTCAGATAAATTAATCGAACCCACCTCTAAAAATGCTTTGCCTTGTTCCAAACTTCTTTCGCTGATTTCTAAGCTCTTTTTAGCCACATCAATTTGCTCCATAGCATATAGCATTTGAATAAACACCTCGGCTACAGCCATTTCTATCGAGTTTTCTTGTTGAGCGAGTGATTTTTCAGCCATCTCAGTCTCCACTTTACTCTGTTTTAGAGCGGCTCTATTTTTTCCGCCGTTATAGAGTGTAAGAGACAGATCAATACCATACGAACCCGAGTAGCTGAATTTGCTATCAGTGGTAGATATCGGTGTTGCATTAATCGACTGACCAACAGATGCGTTGATGTTCGGTAAGAATGAGCCTCGTGCCGATTGTTCATTGGCGAGAGAGTTATCTACCGAGAGTTGTGCCTGCTTAAGTGTAATGCTATTCTCTTTGGCATATTGCAGACACTCCTCAAATGTCATAGCAATTGTCTCGGTGCTCTCTTGTGCATAATTGGGCACAGCAAAGAGGGCAAAAAGAGTTGCAAAAAACATACATTTACTTGATTTTAATCTCTTCATTTTTGTTTGTTTTGAGTTGATTTTGAGTGCAAAGTTATAATATATAATTATATTGTACAAATATTCTATACAAATAGACTATTTTTATAGCGTAATAGTTTAATTTCATCGAAAAATAATTTTACTATTGTTTTGTGATATTGATACTTTTTATTAATTTTGCACTCGAATTTTATTGCCCAGATTTTATGGTTTGGGTCGATGAAAAATCCTAAAAATTAAAACTTTATAAATAATACCAAAAAAGAATGGCAAATTCATTTTCGCGTCGTCATATCGGTATCACTGATAGCGACTTACCAAAGATGTTAGAGACAGTTGGAGTACAATCTGTCGATCATCTTATCGAACAAACAATTCCTGCAAATATTCGTTTGCAATCTCCACTAGATTTACCTGCTGCAATGAGCGAACAAGAGTATTTAACTCACATTCGTGCGTTGGCACAAAAAAACAAAATTGCTGATAACTATATCGGTTTAGGTTATTACGGAACAGCCACCCCATCAGTTATTTTGCGTAATATATTCGAAAATCCAGTGTGGTATACATCATATACTCCATATCAAGCAGAAATTTCGCAAGGTCGTCTTGAGGCACTTCTTAATTTCCAAACTATGATATCGGATATTACAGCGTTGCCACTTGCCAACTGCTCGTTGCTAGATGAGGCAACTGCTGCTGCTGAGGCGATGACTATGTTCTATGCGTTGCGCTCTCGTGCTCAACAAAAAGAGGGGTTGAACCGCTTTTTTGTAGATAAAAATATCTTCCCACAAACTCTTGACGTATTAACTACTCGCAGTATGCCACAAGGTATCGAGTTGGTTATAGGTGATTTTAATACTATTGATTTGTCAGAACCATTCTTTGGCGCGCTTCTTCAATATCCAGCAGCTAATGGTACTGTATGTGATTACCGTCAGTTTGTAGCGCGTTGCAAAGAGGCTAATGCAGATATGAAAATTGCTGTTGCAGCTGATTTAATGGCTCTTACACTTTTAACACCTCCAGGCGAGTGGGGCGCAGATGCGGTGCTTGGTACTACTCAACGCTTTGGTATGCCACTATATTTTGGTGGTCCATCGGCAGCATATTTCGCTACAAAAGATGAATACAAACGTTTTGTGCCTGGTCGTATCGTAGGTATCTCAAAAGATGACAAAGAGAGACCAGCATATCGCCTTGCTTTGCAAAGTCGCGAACAACATATCAAACGCGAAAAAGCGTTGTCGAATATCTGTACTGCTCAGGCTCTTTGTGCTACAATGAGTGGTTTCTATGCTCTATATCACGGTAATGATGGCTTGGTGGAAATTGCAAAAACTATCCACCGCAAAGCTCAATACTTATCAAATGCGTTGGCTGCAATGGGTTGTACTCCGCTCAACGAAAATTATTTCGATACTGTGCGTGTGGAATTGCCAAACGGACTTACAACTGACAAAGTGCGCGCAGTTGCAGAACCTCAACTTGTAAACTTCTTGTACAGATGCGATACGGTGGTTAGCATTGCAGTAGATGAACTTACTACTTGTGATGGTATTAAAAAAGTATTGGCAATTTTTGCTGAAGTGCTTGGTGTAGAGGTGCCTACTACTGGCTGCTGTGCAAAAGATACTTGTGCATTACCTGCTGAATTAGTGCGTCAAACAAAACCACTTAACCACGATATTTTTGAAAAATATCACTCAGAAACAGAGATGATGCGTTACATCAAATCTCTTGATAGAAAAGATATATCTCTCACTCACTCAATGATTTCATTAGGATCTTGTACAATGAAACTTAATGCAGCAACAGAGATGTTGCCACTTTCGTGGGCTGAGTTTACAAATATTCACCCATTCGCTCCTGATAGCCAAACAGAGGGTTATCGTGAATTGATTGCAAATCTTGAACGTCAGTTGGCTATCATCACTGGTTTTGCAGGTACATCATTGCAACCAAACTCTGGTGCATCGGGCGAGTATGCAGGTTTAACTACTATCCGTCGTTACCAAACAGCTCAAGGCGAGTCGCACCGTAATTTGGTACTTATCCCATCATCGGCTCACGGTACTAACCCTGCATCTGCATCTCAAGCAGGTATGGATATTATCGTAACTGCTTGCGATGAAAATGGTAATGTAGACGTAGAAGATATCCGCAAACACGCTGAGGCTAACCGCGATAGACTCTCTGCATTGATGATTACATATCCATCTACTCACGGTATTTTCGAACCGGAAATTGTAGAGATTTGTAATATTATCCATGCAAATGGCGGTCAAGTATATATGGATGGTGCAAATATGAATGGTCAAGTAGGTCTTACATCTCCTGGTACAATCGGAGCTGATGTTTGCCACTTGAATCTTCACAAAACATTTGCTATGCCTCACGGTGGTGGCGGTCCTGGTGTTGGTCCAATCTGTGTTGCAGAACATTTGGTTGATTTCTTGCCATCTCACTTTACTGCTAACGAGTGCGCATGCGCATGCAGTTTAGAGGGTTTAACTAAAAATGCAACTAATACTAATAAGGCAGTTGCTGCGGCTCGTTGGGGTTCGGCTGGTCTATTGCCTATCACATATGGTTATATCTGTATGATGGGTGCTGATGGTTTGGCGGATGCTACAAAAATGGCTATCTTCAGTGCTAACTATCTTACTAAATCGCTCGAAAAAGCGTACGGTATCGTATACACAGGTGCAACAGGACGTGTTGGTCACGAAATGATTCTTGATTGTCGCCACCTAAAAGCGTATGCAAATATCACTGAGAGCGATGTTGCAAAACGTATGATGGACTTCGGTTTCCACGCTCCTACTCTTTCATTCCCAGTTCACGGCACATTGATGGTTGAGCCTACTGAATCTGAGCCACTTGCAGAACTTGATCGTTTCATTGATATGATGCTTGTTATCCGTCAAGAGATTGAAGATGTACACACTGGTGCAGCAGACCCAGTGGATAACGTACTTATGAATTCTCCTCATGCTGAGTATGTGATTGTTTCGGACGAGTGGAACCACGCTTACGGACGAGAAAAAGCAGCTTATCCACTTGCTTGGGTGCGCGAAAATAAATTCTGGGTACCAGTGGGTCGTGTAGATAATGGCTGGGGCGACAGAAATTTAATTTGCAGCTGTCAAGGATAATACAGAGAGGATTATAAAAAAACTCGAATAAATAAAATAGATAAAATTTGAAAGTCCTTTTTCTCGCTAGTTGGTATCCTATGCGATACGATGCTATGGCAGGACTCTTTGTGCGTAAACACGCGCAAGCTGTTAAACAACAAGGGGTTGATGTACACGTGCTTAGTGTGTATGGTGATAGTAGAGTAGAGCAAGAAGAGTTGTCAGTAGAAGAGGTAGAGGGCGTAAAAGAATATATTCTCTATATCCCCGATAAGGTAAATTCCTTGTCGGGGATTAGAGCATTATTTAAGCTCTGGCGAATATGGCACAAAGAGAACGGAGTGCCTGATATTGTGCATCTTAATGTAATAACCAAAGAGGGTTTGTTGGCTCTTTGGTTAAAGCGCAAATATGGAGTGCCGTATGTTGTTACCGAACATTGGAGCGGTTATCTGCCCGAAAACGGAAATTACAGAGGGGTGGTGCGAAAAAAAATGAGTGAGGCAATTGCACGTAATGCAGCAGTTATTATGCCTGTATCGCAAAAACTCAAAGAGGCGATGCAGCAGTGTGGATTAGTACACTCTAAATATCAGGTAGTTCCCAATGTTGTAGATGATTTCTTTTATGAAGCATCTCCTCAATTAGAGCCACGCACTAAGAGACGTATTTTGCATGTTAGCTGTTTTGAAAATCGCTCAAAAAACGTATACGGAATTATAGAAGCAGCAGCACAGCTATATTCGCAACGCAAAGATTTTGAGTTGATTATGGTTGGAATTGGTGGTGATTTTGAACAAACAAAACAATTAGCAGCTAAATATAATCTGCTAGATGCAGGAGTGGTGAAGTTCTATGGCGAGATGACTCCATATCAAGTAAAACAGGAGATGGATCTGAGCGACCTATTTTTGTTATTCTCCAATTTTGAAAATGCACCAGTAGTTATATCAGAGGCTTTGGCGTGCGGACTGCCTATTATAAGTAGTGCAGTTGGCTTTGTGCCTGAGTTAGTAGATGATAAGGTAGGAGTTGTAGTGCCAGTGAGAGATATTGATGCTCTAGTTTTAGCTATTAACAATATCATCGATGGTAAAAATAGGTTCGATTGCAACTACATAAAATCTAAGTCAGAGCAGTTTAGATTTGCCTCAGTCGGTGGGATGTTTGTTGAGCAATATCGTTCGGCATTAAAATAACACGCATCTGAACCGCTAATCAGCCTCTATACGAGCGTAATAGACTCTTTGTTAGCGCATACCTTGGATATATTTAGCTATCCCTTTTCCCTACAAAGATTTCAGATCAATAATCGTCAATTCGCTTTTTGTGCCCAATCGCATTGGCGGACCAAAAGTGCCTGTGCCTTGTGATACATAAATTTGTAGCGTATCGTCGTATTTATATAGCCCCTTATTGTATTTGAACATCATACTAGCCACAAGAGTTGCAGGAAATAGTTGTCCCGCATGCGTATGTCCTGCAAGATAGAGATTTATTCCATTTTTAGATGCATAGTTAGCGCCTACTGGGTTGTGATGCAGCATAATAGAGGCTCTGTTTTTATCGATGCCCAAAGATGGCAATACCTCTTTGATAGTTAAATTAGAGGGTGGTGCGTGGAATTGATCGACACTCTCAATATCAGGCAAAAGATAATCAAGCCCTACAATTTGCAACCCCTTATACTCTACAAGTTCGTTGGATAGAACTACTATATCGTTTTTTATCAAAAGATTTTTTATATCTCTACTGCCCGAATACCCATCGTGGTTGCCCTCGATAAAATATATTGGCATATCCAACTCTTTGAACGGTGCCACTACGTCGCTGTTGAGCCTTATCCTTCCATCGAACATATCACCTGTGATTACCACCAAATCTACATCTTGAGTTTTTATAATATCAACCAGTTTTTTAACCTTGTTTTTGTCCCAATAGTGCCCGAGATGAATATCTGTGAGTTGCGCTATACGCAAATTTTCTTGTAAATTATTCAGAGTAATTTCTTGTTTTACAACCCTGGTGTATTGCGCATTCCATAGCGAGAATAGAGTAATTACTAAAGTTAATCCCACAGTAATTAAGCCAAATGTGAGCGGTTGGAATTTGGCGAATAGATGTACCAAATCCACAACAAATAAGATACATATCAAAAACATAGCCACACCTAAAATTATATTGCTGGTGTTGCTGAGGATATGGCTAAATAACGATGTGTAGTTGCCGCGCATAATTCCCATCATAGATACCATACTCACTAATAAAATAGCGATCACCACGATTAGTGTTATGGTAGGACTAAAACCAAAAGCCCACGCCAATCTGCGTGCGGTATAATAACTACCAAAAATCATTGCTCCAATTATCAATAAAGGCAGAGCATACATCATTATCAATTTCATATTTTTTGTTCGGGAGTTTTACAAATCTCTTATTATATTAATCCCTTTTTTTTAAAGTTAGTTTTCGTCGGGTGTGTCGACCGTTTCAATTTCAGTATTCTCTTTTTTTGCCACAATCTCACCGAGTATAAATCTCTTATAATAAGATATTAAAAGAGTAGCAGATGGCAATGCTAAAATCATACCAATCAACCCTAGCAGATATGCGCCAATGGAGAGCGAAAGTAGAATAATTGCAGGATTAAGTCCCATCGCTTTACGCATTATTCTAGGCACGATAACAAGGTCTTGTGTAGATTGCACCACAATAAAAACTAATGCGCATAATCCAATCATAATCCAAAAACTCTCGCCAGTCTCTGCACTGTGCAACCAAGCGAGCAGCGTAACAGGTACAAAGCCAAGCATTTGCAGATAAGGTACTAGATTAAGTACACCGATAAACAGTCCAATAGTAATACCTAGCGGCAAACCGATAATCTTAAATCCAATAGCAAACAGAATACCCACGCAGAACGCCACCATCGATTGCCCGCGGAAATAGCGGTTCATACTCTTCTCTAGGTCGTCGATTATACCCTCAATTAGGTGGCGGTATTTCTGAGGTATCATTTTGCGAAAACCGGTAGTGATTTTATCGTAGTCAATTAAGATAAATACCACATATAAGAAGATGATAAATACAACGAATATACCGGCAACAAAATTAAAAGTACCAGCAATTAATTGTTGTAATTGAGGTATCAATTTGTTGAATGTTAGTTCAACACTTTGAGCATTCAAAAATTTACTAATGTCAATTTGGTTAAGCAGTGTAACAATATATTGTTTTACCTCTGCTGGTAAGAAACCACTGTTTTTATTGACTAAAAATTCGTTGATAAGAGCAGAACCTTTTACAATTTCGGCAGATATGAGAGGTAAAAATAACCAACAAAGTATCGATAATACCGAAATTATTGATATTAAAGATATCGCAATAGAGAGAATACGAATTTTTACACGCATCTTATTTTGCACAAACCCAACAAGTGGATTTATTAAATAGGCAAGTAGCCAACCAATAAAAAACGGTAATAGTACAGTCCTTAAGTAGTTTATTGTTAATAAAATAACCACTACAGTTGCAACACCTATTAGTATGCGAATAACACGGTCAAATGTATATTTCATAGCTCGTGGATTTTTAAAATTATATACTGCAAAGGTAATAAAAAAAATAATATTAACAACTCTTTTGATGTTAATTTTATTTCGCAAAATTAGGACGTAAAATATTTGGTAGTTTAGCGAATTTAGTGTTACTTTGCAGGTTAGAATTTTACAAACAAATTAAATAAACAAGAGTATAATATTATTCATATCGTACTCGCAAATAAAAATCATTTTATGAGAAAATTACTTTCATTAATTGCAGTCATTTGCATTTCTGCAATGGGGTTGGTGGCGCAGCCACAATTTGAACCACTTCCGATAGATGCAAATGTGCGTATCGGTGTGTTGGATAACGGATTGACATATTATATCCGTTTTAATCAAGAGCCCAAAGAGCGTTGTGAGTTTCACATTGCGCAGGCTGTAGGAGCTTCTCTCGAAGAGGATCATCAAGATGGATTGGCTCACTTCTTGGAGCATATGGCATTTAACGGTACCGACAACCTTCCAGGCAAAACAATAATTAACTATATGGAGTCGGTTGGTGTAAACTTTGGTGGCAATATCAACGCTTATACATCTATAGATGAGACAGTTTATCGTCTCTCTAATGTACCAACCATACGTGAGGGTATCCTTGATACTGCACTCCTTGTGATGCACGATTGGTCTTGTGCTATCTCATTGCATGGTGAAGAGATTGATAATGAGCGTGGTGTAATTCGCGAAGAGTGGCGCACAGGCAATAGTGCAGGTCGCCGTATGTGGAATGAGACTAATAAACAGGCTTATGCAGGTACAAAATATGCTATTCGTGATGTAATTGGAGATACAGCAGTTATTAACAATTTCGATCACCAAGCATTACGCGACTACTATCATCTATGGTATGGTCCAGATTTGCAGGCAATTGTTATTGTAGGTGATATTGATGTAGATAAAATGGAGAGAAAACTGATCGATTTGTTCAGTAAAGTACCAGAACGTAAAACACGTGGTGTGCGCCCAGTATTTCCATTGCCAATAAACGAAGAGCCGATAACTACATTCTATGCAGACAAAGAGGCTCAATATTCAATGTTGGGGGTAAACTACAAACACCCACAACTACCTCGCGAGGCTAGTTTGAGTTATTACGGCTATTTGCGTATGCTTATAAACGATATTATGTCTAAAGTCTTCTCTTATCGTTTTGGTGAGATGGCACACGTCCCAAATTGTAATTTCATGCAAGCAAGAGGTAATTATGACAATCTAGTAGGTGTAACAGATGCTTTGCAGTTTATGCTTATACCAAAAGATGGTAAAGAGAAAGAGGCGGCGTATGACCTATATACATTTATAGAAAAAGTAAAACGCTATGGTTTTACAGCAACTGAATTGGAGCGAGCTAAGGTTGATGTACTTGCAGAATATGAGGGCTATTACAACTCTCGCGGCTCTCGCGCTAGTGACAGCTATGCAGGCGAATTATATCGCAATTATCTATCTAACGAACCAATACCAGGCATCGAGTGGGAATATGAATTTGTGAAATCAGCGTTGGCTCAAATCATCAATCCAGAAACAGTTAACCCTTTGGTGCAAAGTTATATTACAGATAACAATGTGATTTTAACTTGTGCAGGTAAAGATGCTGAGGGTATCAATTTGCCATCTAAAGAGGATATGTTAAATCTTTATGCAGCTGCAAAAGAGGCGGATATCGAAGCCCCAATCGAAGAGACTTTCGATATGCCATTGGTATCTGTGGTGCCTAAAGCTGGTAAAATTAAAAAAGAGAAATATGATGAGGCTCTTGGTACAACAGAATTGACACTATCTAATGGTGTAACAGTTATTATCAAACAAACCGACTTTAATAACGATCAAATCTTAATATCTCTAACCTCTGAGGGTGGATTGAGTAAAGTGGCTGTAGAGGATATACCATCTGCAATGTTAGCAACTGATATACAGTCGTACAACGGACTTGGTGAATTGTCGGCTTTAGATTTAAATAAGGCTATGACTGGTAAAAAATTCTCGGTAGAACCATCTATCAATAATTACTCTGAATCTATTAAAGGACACTCTACAGTTAAAGATTTCGAGTCGATGTTGCAAGCAACATATCTAATGTTCGCAACTCCTCGTCGCGATGATGTAGCGTATGAAACTATGATGAGTCAATACAACAGTTTCTTCTCTACTCGTGAGGCAGACTCTAAAACTGCATTTAAAGATACAGTTAGTATGGTTACTACTCAGTATCACCCACGCACAGTGATTGTGAATTTAGACCTATTGGCAAAAGTAGATCAACAACGTGCTCTTGATATTTATGCGGAGCGTTTTAACAATATCGCCGACTTTAGAGTGGTGCTCGTTGGTAATATCGACCCTAAAGATGAGGCAGTTCGCAACTTGATTTGCACTTGGATTGGTGGACTAAAAACCACAAAAGCAAGAGAGACATTTGTAGATAACAATATCCGTTATCCAAAAGGTGAAGTGAAAAACTATTTTACTCAAGATATGAAAATTCACACAGCCACTAACCGCATTGTCTATTCTGGTTCAATGGAATATACCCTGGCAAACCAATTGAATATGAGCGTTATCGGTGATATTCTCTCTTCTCGTTACTTAGAGAGTATACGTGAGAGAGAGGGTGGTAGTTATGGCGTTGGTTGTTATGGATTTACTACAGATACTCCAATCGAACAAGCATATTTATTGATGCAATTTGATACTGATCCTGAAAAACAAGAGCGTTTGATGGAGATTATCCACGAAGAGGTGGAAACTATTATTGCAGAAGGTCCTCTAGCGGTTGATTTGCAAAAAGTAAAAGAGAGTATGCTTAAAGACTATAGCGAAAATATCAGAAAAAATAACTCCTGGGTTGATGCTATCAATATATACAAAGAAGATGGCATCAACTATGCAAAAGACTATGTAGATGCAGTAAATGCTGTTACCGCAGAGACTGTACAAGCAACACTTAAAGCGTTGATAGAACAAAACAACGTTATAGAAGTTGTTATGTCGCCAGCAGAATAAGTTGATATAGAATATATAACATACCACGCCCCATATGCTCAAAACATATGGGGCGGGTTGTATAGTAATTCATCAAATTAAGCTTAAAGGATCAAAATCGCTCTCTATTGTTGAGCGATATGCGAGATAATACTCTCTGAGCAATGCTAATAATCTCTCTTGCGGTGTCATAGTTTACTACATTGGTTTTATTGTAGATTCGATGAAAGCAATCTCGTCTGGATTTAGATTATATTTTTTATATAGTTGTTGGTCTATTTCTTTTATTGATTTGCACCAGTCAATGTCAGAGGTTTGGCTGAAGTCTTGCAGTGGAACAAATTTATATGCTTCTTGCATAGTGTTCTGAGTGATTTTCTTCAAGAAGAGCATAAAATGGAAGAATCGTGTTTGTGTATATTTAATTACATTATTAGCCGTATTTTCATTATCATAGCTACCAACGACTAAATATGTCTCAGTACAGCACGAATTTGGAGCAATAATAAAAGGTTTCAACCAATCATTTGCCATATCTCCAACACCCCAAGCTTTTGGAACTAGTATTTTATATTTATTCACCAACTCTTGATTTTTTCGTATTGAATTTATATTAACGTACCCAATGCCATTTTTACGCCACCCGTTATAGTAAAAAGATACGCTATCTGGATCTGGTGATAATTTGTATTTTGGTTTCACTCTCTTATAACTATTTTCCTCACGTACATCAAAACCAAATGGGTCATTCGCACTAATAAGAGTTGAAAAACTAACGTCTTTATGTATTTGTACTTTTTTTAATATTGGAATGGCTTCGTTATAGCGAATAAATATGTCTGTACCATTTTCCATAAGAGGTCTATTAGCAGTTGATAATTTACTATTGCTTAATACTGTAGTAATTTTGCAGTCTCCATCATAATTTTTCCCCCATAAAAAGAATGATATGCCTCCTTTTATCTCGACATCGGGGAAACAGTGCGAGGCATTAATAAAGTCATTTAGCTCTATCATTTTATTTTCTTGTAACATAGATTGTCTAAATTCATCTAAACCTCTGCCTCCACTAAACCATCGTGATGGAGTAATCATAGATGTATACTTTTGAGTTAGTTTTTTAGCGACTAATACAAATTTATTATATATAGGAAGTGCGCTTGAACCCATACCACCTCCATCCATTATTTGGTAAGGTGGATTTCCAATAATTATATCAAGTTTCATATTTTTTAATTTATCTATTATTTCTGTGTTTTCTTCCTTTATTATATCGTATGAGGTGAACTCCTTGAATATATTTTCTACTGGCATTTCTAATGTTTCGTATACTTTGCGAGTGAACTCATAAGCAATTGGCGAAGTTACAATAGAATAAATATTTTCTTTAACGATTTCTCCAAATTTATTTATTAGGGCTGTAGCAAATTCGCCTTGTTTGGATGCTATATCGAGAATTTTTGTGTTTTTATTGAAGCTCTCTACTGGGAATAAATCAACCATATTGGAGGCGATATGCTTAGGAGTGGTAATCTCAGATTCAGATATACGTCCAAATTTATTCATTGCGTTCTCGACCCTCTCAATCGGGTCAAGTGATGTGTCGTTAGATAAAGCATTAAGATTCTCAACCTTATAATCTAATTTGCTTAACACAAATGGATTCATTGATAAAAAAAGCTCTACTATATCTTTTTTTAATCCTAAATTATTGGCAATGCGGATGTTATCACTTTCAATATCTATTGATGTTATTATATCACGGAGTGATTTAACATTACTTTTTGATAAAAAAGCATAGAAAAGTATTCGAGAATAGTAGGTGGCGAATTTCTTTCTCCAGACAGCTTCATCATCATCATTGCTTGTCTCTATAGTTGGTCGGATAGATTGTGTAGAGTCATTATTATCATTATCGGGTATATCTAATTCTTCCCCATCTCCTTCTACAGCCTTTGTTTTTAATCCCTCTTTCGACCCGATCTCAGGTTGGTTATCTATTTCATTTCGTAATATATCAATACCCATAAGATTAAGATCTATAGGAATATCTATGGCTTCATCTATTACGCTTTTATCGCTAGTGTACTTTCTTATTTCTGACATAAGATCCGTTGGGGTAACTTGCGAAATTTTACCACTATTTATTGTGATGATTGGCGAGAAATTTAACTCTTCATTAATTCTTTCTCTGAGGTTATTATTACCACTCTTGTCTGTATTTACATTATAGAATTGTGATTTCTGTTCCTGCATATAGAACATTCTATTTGGGGAGAAATCAACTAGTAGAGTTTGTGGCTTCATATTATATTTGATTGCATCCCCTGTGTCATCTATATATTCTCTTATATATTGATTTTGGAGTCTAAATATCGCTTGGTCATACTCTTGAGGTGAAGCGGTATCTTTGAGGTAGATCATCGTATCCCATTCTTCTACAGTTGTTCCTGTAAGCATACGATTAACAGTAAGAGTTATGCTCTTTTTATTTGTAGTTTCGCACTCTTTAATCTTAGCTTTAATAGCATTTGTTGAGTTATATGTTTTAGGTGAATCTAAACCAGCAATATTAATAATATCGTAATCTCCGAGATTTTTAAATTTACTATTATTGTTTTTTATTAGTTCCTCTAAAGCATCACACGCAGCGCGAAAAGGTAATACGCATACAATATGGCGACACATCTTACCTGCCTTAATTTTGTTATAGTCTAAAAATCCTAATATATTTTCATCATACTTAGAACCATCAATTACTTCTAGTAGATCTAGTACCTCTCTTTCGTTTTTAAAGTTTTTATGACTATTATCTCTCTTTTTTTCTGTGGATTGAGGACGCAATAGTTCTGATAAAGTATAGCTATCTTTATTGTGTTTCATCTCATCCATTTTCTTAATGGAAGATTTATTGGGGTTAAAGGCAAAACGAATCATTTGTGGAAATCCATAATAGGGATTATCCCACTCCTTGACATTATCCTCATTAAGGTGTTTATTATCCCACCGTTCTTGATCTCTTAAAATATCCGTAAATTGGCAAAATGCAATAACATCTTCAGGTTTAAACTCACTGCCCATTAAGATGCGATAAGGTGTTCCAGAGAGGTGTAATCTTATCTTTGTTGAGAAAGATTTTATAGTTTTGTCTGTTTCAGCAATTAGTTGTACCTCATCTTTTATCTCTTTTTGTTGTAACTTATATTCTTTAGGGTCATAGGTGTTTAGTACTTGTCCAAGCTGATCTGCTCGTGCTGCAAAATGGGTTTCATCTACAATTAATAAATCAATCTTTCTGCCAAATATATCTATATGTTTATCCTTAATATCCTCTCCTTGTAAATCCTGAAGTGTCAAAAAAAGAGTTACTTTTTTATTCTCAAGTGTTTTGCTGACGATTTCATTGTCTTCATACAAATCATTGCTACTTAAAAACAGATAATCTTTAAATCTTTGATGACTTTCAACGCATTTTTTCCACTCCTCTCGAACATCTGCTTTACCTGATACGATAACAACTAATTTTGCATCCATTTCAGTTGCACAACACATTGAGGTAAAGGTTTTACCAAAACGCATTACTGCATACATAAGTAGATTAGTCCTTCCATTAGCTATTGCAGCATTAAAATTGTCAATTGTGTCCTGTTGATTTTTCCGAGGTAGGAATGTCTCAGTACAGTCATATTTCTCAATAATAGGAAGTAAGGATTCGTCAAAACTATAAAATTGATACTTCTTATTCTCTGATTTTAGATTTTTTTTTATATCAGCTATTGCATCCTTAATATCTTGAATTGTGGCATTTTCAAAAAACTCATTGGAATAATATGGTATGTTTGGTATAGCAGATTTTGGCAATCTATTTCTATTCCTCTCTAATTGCAGATATGAATGAACTGCATAATCTCTGAAATAGAACTTATCCGAAGCTTTAGCGATTTCAGAATATTGTTTTTCTAGATTAGGAAAATATTTTCGCCATTCATTCAGACGCATCTCTATTGGACGATATGTATCACCAACTTTTAAATAATTTGGGACAGTCTCTGTCGAAAAGGCATAGATGTGAGGCTCTACTCTTCCTATTATAATTTTATTTAATATCTCAAGGTTCTCCATGCATTTACTATTTTAATAGGGATACAAATTTTAGTGTTCCTCCCGTTTGCCAATCCTTGATTTTGCAGTATATACCATTGTGTTTATGAAAATCTCCTTTAGCACAGCCAATACATTGTTCTGTTGTTTGTTTTACCTCTCCAAACAGATCTGTGGATTGTTTTATTGAAGTTGTGCAACTATTAGGTATGACCCCCTTTAAACCATCCATCTGCCATATGTTCCATGATATAATTCTTGCAATCTCTCGTGTTGTGACTTTCGATGGTGATTTGCCAAATTTAGCTTTGTGATAATCAATGAATGTATATAATAAATTTTCTCTTGCCAAGATAAGACTATCACCTTGCCATTCAAATCCATATATACTTTGAAAAGATGTTTTTGCCCACTCAACCCATACTGATTGAGTGTGAGTATTTTCACTTACAACTCTAAGTTTCCTATCTAATAATCCAATTCTATCTGTTATTTGGATGAACTCACCACTAATTGTATCATAACGACTTACAAGATATGGAGCTTCACCGCAAGTTATTTCTAAGCAAGTACTTTTAATATAATCTTGCCATGTTTTGCCATGTTTTGTAGGAAATGGTATAGGGCGCGAAATACTTTGCCATCCTTTGTCTATTTCTGTGTTAAATAGATCCTCATCAGTTTCAAACCATGCATTATCAACAAGGTTGTTTTGAGCATTACACACCCATGATGGGGTAAAAACCTCAGCTTTGTCTCGAGATCTAGATATTTGTTCTGTTTTAGTTTTACTCGCGCGAGGGCGAATGATAGAGTCATTAGAACCAACGATAGATCCAATGGCTATAGATTCGTTTTCACCGTATCCATCTCCAAAAGATTCGTAATTATCCGTAGCCCAAATAATATTTTTTTTTGTGCTATGGTCCTTTAGAAGTATTGATAATAGTTGTCTATCTTGCTTCAAAAGATCGTTCTCTTTTATATCTATTGCATTATCCATATCAATTGCAAAGGTAACATTTTTTTTTAAGTAATTGGTAAATTTTAGTGCACAAATTTTGAAAAATATTATTAATAAGGGAAATTCTCAGAATCTAAACTGAATTAACCTTATATATAACCAACCCGCCCCATATGCTTAAAACATATGGGGCGGGTTCATTATAAATATTAATCGTTGCTGTTTTCCGCTATTAATTCCTCTGGAAATCTTGGCATTGCGCCGTGTTGGGTACATACAAAAGCCGATACTTTTACTGCGCGGAGGTGAGCATCTCGCACGCTCTCGCCTCTTAATATCGAGGCGATAAAAGTAGCGGTAAACGAATCGCCTGCGCCTACAGTATCTGCCACCT
>JAWXTU010000006.1:0-48553 GCA_044433285.1 bacterium
TTCTACCTTAAAATCTATATTGCGCAAAGCCCAAACATATTCGCTATCTGCTTTTTTAGAGCGATCATTAACAGCCCCAATCTTCAGAAAAGGGTCTTCTTTGCCCAAAACTGATGTCCGCCACCAACGATTAAGGTCGTGACTAATGGTGTGAGTGCCTACCAAACCCAAACGATATTGTTTGCTTATATTGTTAAATTCGATTGCTGTCATTATTTGTATATATTAAAGGGTTTTCTAAATAGTATCCATAAAACTGCGTTGCACTTTATTAAATGCAACCAAGCCTAGAATAAAAATTACTATCATAAAACCTGCACTATAACCTAATAGTCCCCAAGAAAATTCACCTACACCCAGAATACTATACTTAAACGATTCTACAACTCCTGTAATTGGGTTGAGAGACATTGCCAAACGGACATCTGGATTAGAGATTGTGCTTAGGGGGTATATAACAGGAGTGGCATACATCCACAACTGAACTAGGAATGTAAATAGTATTGTTAAATCGCGATATTTTGTTGTGAGAGAAGTTATTACCATACCAAAACCCAATGCTAATCCGGCTAAAATTAAAACCAATAAAGGGAAGAGCAATAGTGCCCAATTTGCAGAAAACGAGAAATCGGTAAATATAAGAAAATAGGTATACACCACCACAAGCAATAAAAACTGAATGGCTAACCTTACAAGATTGCTGGTTACTGTGGCTAAAGGAATAATCAAACGTGGGAAATAGACCTTACCAAATATTGCTTGATTTGCAGTAAACGTTGAGGATGTGGAGTTTAAACAGTCGGCAAAGTAGTTCCAACATAGTATACCCGACAGATAAAACAGTGCTTGAGGCAGACCATCTGTGCTGATACCAGCAATACCCCCAAAAACTACCATATACATAAAGGTGGTAAGCAGTGGCTGGATAATAAACCACAAGGGTCCGAGTATTGTCTGCTTGTATTGCGTGATTATATTTCGCTTTACGAACATAGAATAGAGATCGCGATAAGCCCATAGTTCTGAGAAGTCTATATCCCACAACTTACCTTTGGGTTTAATGTGCAATGTCCAAGATTGTGAATTATTCATTTTTTTTCGTTTTTTCGTCTATGCCACACTATTCTGAACTTTTCATATAATGGCAATTTAAAATTTAGAATATCTTTAATTAAAGGGAGTACCGGTCTGTTTCTACTGAATTGGCGAAAGAAATGTGCGCGTAATAAATGAGAAGCAACTGAAATGTAGAGGCATTGTTGTTCTAGTAATGAGATATTTGTAGGCAACTCGAAAGAATCTATATCAAGCCTATCATAATAACTAACTGCTTTATCACTGTATAAAATCACCATACCTATGCCTTTGTCATCGTTTTGCTCAGGTAAAAATCTATTGATACCCCAGAAATCAGCCAATGTAAGATCACTCATATTATGGTGATTTTTAGTTGTGCAAGCATGGCAGGATGGACGTAAAATTAAGTTGATTAAAAAAGTTTTTGTATACAGATTATTTGTTCGTAACTCTCCAATTGTATACTCTTTTTTTATTTTTTGATTAGTTTCGCTATCCACTCCATACTCATCAATTGCAAAATATATATACCCCCTACCCCATCCTCTACTCTTATCTCTGAAACATATGTTTTTAAATTCTCTATGGGGATTAGGGAGCGCAACAAAATTAGCATCTGATTTTACATCTATATATCTCTCTGCAGTAGCTGGTGCTGTGTAAAACGAATCTGTAGTTAACAACTCTTTTTTATATCTAGCCCAAACTGCTGGACTAGGCACGCCATGACATACAAAATCGACACTTAATAGATTATCATAATCCTTTTGTAAAAACCTTTTGAGCCCACTTATCTGGCAGGGTGTACCCGAAAAAAGCACCAATCTACCTGCATCGAGAAACTCCTTTGCCTTGGTGAAGCTGTCGCCTATTTTGCTTTGCACATATTTGCTAGTTCTAAATGCTTCAAGCCCCTCAATTGTTTCGGTATAATCATGTACAACAGCCCATTGCTCATTGAATTTCGCACCAAATACTACTCCGTTTTGACTAAGTATATTTATAGCAAGCATTGAAAAAATTCCACCTGAGGAGCTATTTGCCCTTAACTGTTCATCTCTAGTTTTTGCTGCATATAATTTTAACATCTCCCTTTTGCCTTCTGGATTAAGAACAGGACAAACTCGCACGCATGCTCCGCACTTATTACACAGTTTTTTGTTGACTTTAGGATACGAAAAGCCCTCTTTATCTGCTCTAAAACCGATTGCTTTAGTAGGACAAATCTGCACACAGGCTTCGCAACCTGTACAGTCTCTCTTATTTTTTATCTTTATTGCCATAATGGTAATAACTACCATATTTATTTGTGTGCCTACCATAATAAGCATATTTGCCATAACCGTATTTTAGATTCTTTTTGTAATCTACACAGTTAAGCAGCAGGGATATATTATTATACGTTTTATTTGTATAAAGTTCCTCTACATCATATAGTGACTCTTTTTCAAACTCTCCTGCCCTAAGGATAAATATTGTATTATCACAGAATTTATTAACAATTGCGGCATCAGAAACGATATTAATTGGAGGACAATCGAATATAATATAATCGTATTTTGTTTTGAGCTCTCTTACTACAATTTCAAATTTATCTTGTAATAATATCTCGGTAGGATTTGGAGGCATAATACCCATTGGCAGAATGTCTAACATTGGACATTTTGATTTCTTTACTATGAAATCATCAATATTGGCATCATCTGAATTTAGATAATTAACTAATCCTAGTTTAGGGCTGTTAACAGTACGACTAAGTGTACCTCTTCGAAAATCTGCATCAACAGCCAGCACCTTAGAATTTTTCAAAGCAATGGATGCAGCCAAATTTAAGGCAACAAAGCTCTTGCCACTAGCCGGTTCAAGAGATGCAATCACAATTGTTGTACATTTTTTAGACGGACTAGACATAAAATCTAAATTTGTTCGTATCAATCTAAATGATTCATTAATCACATCTCGCCCATTATTGACAACTAATAACTCTTCATTACTATCTTTACGTCTACTAAAAAACCGTCTCTTCTTACGTATCAAGGGGATAGAACCTATATACGGAATAGGACAACCTCGTAAATCTGCTTTATCCAAAATAACAATATTAAAACTCTCACGCAAAACTAAATATATCATCGGAACCATAATTCCAATTGCTAGCCCCATAAGAATAATAATATTTTTTCTTGGTTCGATAGGGAAATTGCCGCCTTGCGCATAATTTAATACTTTAGTATTGTAGGCTGTAAAAGCTTGACTCAACTCATTTTCCTCTCTTTTTTGCAGCAGAAAAAGATATAATTGCTCTTTTACCATCTGCTCTCTGCCTGTAGAAAGGAGAAAAAGCTCTTGCGAAGGATTTTGCGAAAGGCGATTCTGCGCAAGAATCTCATCTTTACGATTATTCTCTATTTTAACGTTCAATGTGGTTATAAAGCTATTTAAGGAAGCTAAAATTGCTTTTTTCTCAAGATCCAAATCTTTTATAATGTCCATTATAATCGGATTGTTTGTACCTCCATTGACTAAAAGAGAATTTTTGCGTAACAACAAATCATTATGATTAAGAATTTGTTCCTCTATAGTTTGATCTTCAATTCCTGTATTCACCGGTAATAATTGGTTCTCTGTTGTTGAATTTTGCATATATTGCAAAATATATTTAGCCATTGACAACTGATTTCCTAGCCTTATTTTTTCTCTAAAAATATCATTTGAAGATTGAAGGTTTAAATTGGAAACAGCGGTTACATCCGGCAAATAATTTTTACTTTTATATGAAGATATGTTTTCATCAATTGCACCAAGTTCTTTCTCAATGATACTTACCCTTTCATTAATAAAATTTGTGGTACTAATGGTAACTAAATTTTTATCTTTTATCCAGTTTTCATTATATACCAATATCAATGTATTTAAAACATCTTCTAACTTCGTTCTTGAACCTCCCGTCATCTTTAAATCAATAATTGAGGCACTTTGATCTCTAACTCTAACAGAAAGTGCATGAGAGTATCCCGAGGCGGCTGAGTTAACACTTGTGTGGGTATACTTGTATAATTTACGCGAAGAGTGAGTTTCAACCCATGGCGATTTATTTATAATAAAATAACCATAATCGGTATAAATTGTATCTCCATAATTTTCAACTACGTTTGCAGACACTTCATTACCATTGATATTTAAATCGGTTATCTTATAATGATCATCTGCTATAGGGGTAAAATTTAAACTAACACCATGCATAGAAAGTAGTGTGTCTAATTCCACTACAAATGGTGCGTCTTTGTATACATCAACCCATCTAACATTTCGAAACTTTGTACTATAATTATCTTGCAATGATAGACGTTTTACAACCTCTTGCATTAATTGAGGCATTAACAATATATTTACCTCATTATTTAAATCTACATTATTATTTACAACTTTACCATCAAGCCCCATTATTGTACTAACAGCAGCTCCCTTCTCATCTTTCTTAATTAAAATAGAGGCTGAGCGTTGATATATCGGAGGTGTAATAATTACATATCCTATAGCAGCAGAGAGTGAGACAGTTATAGTAACAACAAATAACAGAAAGTGATTCTGAAAATAAGATAATACATCTTTAATCGATATGTATTGTTTGGTATTTCTTGACATAATAATTATAGGTATTTCTATAAATTGACAAATAATAGGGTCATTGTTGTAACAAAAGAGGTAAGAGTCATCCAAAATGATGGGGTGAGAAGTGAATTTCCATTAGCTGTTGATTGATTGGTTTTCAACTTACTTGGCTCTACGTATATCAAATCGTTTTGCTGAATATAAAAGGCTGGAGATTGGTATATATCTTTGCTGCGAAGGTCTACTTTATATGTTATCAGTGAGTTGCCCACTCTACGCGTAAGAAATACTTTATCTCTCAAACCTGTTATTGCAAGATCGCCCGACTCACTCAATGCTTCGAATATTGTTGTCTTCTCTCGTGTAATCAAGATGCTTCCGACTTTGCCAAGATCACCAATTGTTGAAAACTTCAAATTTTGATACTCAACGGTAACAATCGGGTCATCTACTAGTTTGCTCTCAATAATCCTCTTTTGTATATCATTGGCAAGCTCTAATTTTGTGTACCCCTCAGCTTTTAATTTACCTAGCACTGGGAAATTTATATTCCCCTCTGGGTCAATTGTGTATCCAACTGTCCTACTGGTTGAATTATTAGTCGAACTCGAAGAAGAGACGCCATATAGATTAAAAATTGAGGCTAATTCTTCATTACGGCTCGAAACGTTGATGGTAATTATATCGTGAGGTTTGAAACGTATTTCACCGTTTTCTATAGTTGGCAACTCTGTATCTAGTATTATATCCTGAAGATATACAATTTTTTTCTGCGTATTACACGATGATAAGAATAGTAGTGCCAATATGCTTATATAATAAAATTGCTTTCTCATATTGTTTTTCTTTTACTGTAAATAACAATGTTAATCATTGCCCAAAAGGCTACATCTATTAGTAAAATGTAGGTTATAGAGAGATAAGCTGCTAGGAATAGGTTAATTGCTACAAAACATAAATTTATAAGTGCTATAATTGCCAACACTTTATGTTTTGACAAACCTGCGGCTAATAGTCTATGATGTATATGATTTTTGTCGGGCAAAAAGATATTTTTCCTGTTTTTGAGTCGGTAAAGGATAACTGAAACTGCATCTAAAAGTGGTATTGACAACATCGTTAGAGCTATGGTGTGAGCATAACTGACAAGCGTTGTATTTAAATCTAAAGCAGATACAGTCCACAGCTTTATTGCCATAATACTGATAGTCAATCCTAAAAAGAGCGAACCACAATCTCCCATAATGATTTTGGTAGTGGCATATCTTTTCATACCAAAGAGATTATAGTACAGATATACAGATAAACTACCAATCAATATTAAGGCAAAAGTTGCATATAACATATCGCCAATAAGGAAAAACAGGATGCCATATGCAGTAAATGCACAGATGGATATAGTGGATAATAATCCATCAATTCCATCGATGAAGTTGATAGAATTATTTAGAAAAATAATAAACATTGGAGTAAGAAGATAGATTCCAAACGCAGGTGATATATCATAACAGCCAAATAGTCCATTTAAATTGGTAATATAATTACCCGCATATATTACAAATCCGGTAGCAATCGTTTGAAATAGAAATTTTATTTTATACCCCAACCCTTTTATATCATCATAAACTCCTACCACAAAGAGTATCAACAGAGCAACTATCTCGCCAAAATGCATAGGGGCAAAACTTACATACTTATCGCCCGTATGATATGTCCCCGAAAACAAGGAGATTAAATGCACTGCTAGCATCAATATAAGGGCACTAAAAAAAAGACTAACACCTCCAAGACGGACTGTTTTGCGCTGAACCACAATATTATGATTCTTAGTGGTGTTTACATATTTTCTTTTGAGCGAAAACCGAACTATGCTTGGTAAAACAAGATAGACTATCAATGCACTAAGTATAGAGATAACTAACGCTAAAACTATATTTATACTTAAACTATTTATATTCAAACTCTGCATGAGATTATTTTGTGTGGAGGGAATAAAAGAACCCATTATGTACTAAATTAGAGAGGTTACTTACAAAACCATAAACAATGGTTTGTATCTATCAATCGACTGCAAAGTTACATTAAAAAACCATAAAATCCAAACTTTTTACTTAAACTCTCCAAAATGTATCTATCTGCTTATCATACATCGCGTTTTTTTAATCTATTCGCCCTAAAATATCCTGGTCAAACGAACTTTGAGAAAAGAAAGCCTCTTGACCGTTTACCTCGACAATGTATCGTTTATTAGTTTTTCCTCGTTCTTCTTTAAAAATCACTTCGCTATTCTTAAATATACCAGATTGCACTATAAATTTTTTGCCTCCTTTGAATTTTTGAAGTTTATACTCTACACCCTCAAAATTACCATCTATAAATCCAATAAATTGTTTCATCTGAGACTCCGGAATTTTCACTGCACGTCGCAATCCATTTTCAATATTTGAGAGATAATACCAATCTTTATGCACAGCACACAACTCAAAAATTCTGCTTAAAGTGGCTTTTGCAAAGATCAAATTAGAGAATACTGGCATCAATTTCAATGTGTTTTTTCCATTTTTAACAACAACGTTTCGCATTTCCATCGGAAAATAGGTTTCAATTTGATACTTTGTAAACTGTTTCTGCGCAGAAATTGCCCTATTAAATCGCACCTTAATAACGAACCATTCCGCCTCTTCTAAATAACTCATATATTACAATTAAGACAATAAACACTCGTTAGGCATATATGTATATGTCATTGATTTTCAAGTTAGTAAATAAATTAAGAAGCACCTTCAAATGCTATTTTTATAATTGCTGTTAAATAAAAAAGTCTTCTCTATTTTTATAGATTTGTTATCGTTTTGCTACCTGTAAATTTATAATCTTTTTTAGAAAGAATTGAGATTAAAATATCCTCTTGAAATTTAAGATTTTACAAAGTTAAGATATTTGTTTTTATAAAACAGATATCTTTTTTTCTAAATATATCCAAATTTTATTGTTAAAATACAGCAGTGTATTAATGTTTTTTTATTATCTTTGCTGCGTGTTTGCCGTTTTCAATTCTTTCTAAAAAAGATAACAATAAGAATAAAGTCATTCTATTTCAGGAGTTTCCATATAAACGAACATATTGTATCGTCAAAATCACATGAATATCCACTATCTTATTTCGCAATTCTTCTGTTAGAAGATGTTTAGGGGCATATTACTTACTGTTTATCAGGAATTTACAACATTGCGCAAATGGTTTTTTTAATCCTAATTTAAATCACTTCAATCTTTTTTTTGAGATTTGTTGTAAATTGTTTTGCTTATTACGTTTTTTTTGCTACTTTTGCACTTTAAATATCTTCTAACAGAAGAATTTAAAACCAGTAAAATATATTTATTACTTTATTTCCTATAAAGAATTTATTATCATTCTATTGGCTCTATCTATCACTTTCGTATCTAATTGAGATAAATATATTTGCGTTGTTGTTTCATTATTATGCCCCATTCCTTCACTAATTACAGACAACGGAATGTTTTTATATTTAGCTGCCGATGCCCACGAATGGCGCGCAACATACATTGTCAAATTAATTTGGAGATGTAATATTTCAGCTATTTTTTTTAAATGGCGGTTAATCTTGGCTGAAACAACCGAATATTGTTGATTACTACACTTATATTTATCTATAATAATAGGTAATAGATATTCCGACTCTTTATTAGTGCTTGCATATTTTTTTACGATGTCATCCATACATTTCTCCCATCTCATCTCTAATCTTTGCCCTGTTTTGCGTCTACGATAGGAAAGTATTCCATTTTGTATATCTTTTTTACGCAAGTAGGAAATGTCTATAAACTACATTCCACGAGTATAAAAACTAAAAAGGAATATATCCCGGGCAAATTCAAGCTCTTTTAGGTGGAACAAATCCAACTCTTTAATTTGCGAAATATCTTTTAAAGGGATAGCCCGTTTTGTTGTTTTTTCTATATTTATTTGCACGTGCTTAAAAGGAAATTTTTGCTCAATAAGTTCCCTATCAACAGCCCTATTATATATAGCCCTGAGATTACGCATATGGAATGTGATAGTGTTATGAACGTTACCTTTTATCTTCAAAAAAGCCTCGTACTCCTCTAACAAATAGATATCTAGCATATCAAGACTTATATCCTCACCACCCAGAAATTCAGCAAAACTATTTAATGTAGATTGATACGATTTTGATGTTCTTATTTTATTCAAATCTTTTAATCGCACTATCACAGCTTTCATAAAATCTAAAAAACTGTCGCTATTTGAACCTGATTTAAAGGCATTTACTATATCATCTATAGAATATAAACTACCTTTTCTATTAAAATTGCAAATTAATTTATTGAGATGTTTTTCATCTCGTTTGATACTGTTAGCTACTCTTTTTAGATATCGCTCTCGCTCTACCGAACAGGAAGAGAACTCGACTGCACACAGCACTTCATCCCACTCATTACTAAACACTTTGTAATCTGTATTTATCAATCTAATCATCCTATCGTGAATAACTTGATAATAGATTCTACCCTCTTTTTCTGCCTTTGTTGAGGCTCTGTACTTTACTTTTATAGTTGCCATAATCATTATATATTAAGGGGATTTATAAAAACTCCCCGAAGAAAAAAAATAAATTAATAATATGAAAACCAAATCGCCCAAAATAGACCATAAAAAAAAGGAATAATTACTTAATAATAAAGCAATTATTCCTTTTGTGCGCAGAATGAGACTCGAACTCACACGATCTTGCGACCACTACCCCCTCAAAGTAGCGTGTATACCAATTTCACCACCTGCGCAAATATTTTGAGCGAAAAACGGGACTCGAACCCGCGACCCCAACCTTGGCAAGGTTGTGCTCTACCAACTGAGCTATTTTCGCATTAATGCAAATTTGTAATTAAGTAATATTTCCACTTTATCTAGCGGAATATCACTTTCCTTTTTTGCGACTGCAAAGGTAAAGCTTTTTTTTTAACTGACCAAATATTTTGCATATTTTTTTATGCGGTAAAAATATTTGTTTATTTGACAAAAAATGTATATATTTGCACTCTAAAAATAATATGTAAACTCCACAGAAAATTATCAACAAGTTTACCCTTTAAATCACTTAATTATGACTACAATAGCAGAAGATAATGCTCCTAAAAAGAGCTTAAATTTCATAGAACAAATAGTAGAGAATGACCTTAAAGAGGGTGCAAATGGTGGTAGAATCCAGACTCGCTTCCCTCCAGAACCAAATGGTTATCTACATATTGGGCACGCAAAAGCCATCTGTATGGACTTTGGCATTGCCGAAAGATACAACGGTACTTGTAATTTGCGCTTCGACGACACAAACCCTGTAAAAGAGGATGTTGAGTATGTAGATTCTATTCAAGAGGATATCAAATGGCTTGGATATGAATGGAATAATATCTATTATGCTTCGGACTATTTTCAAAAATTATACGACCTCGCTGTACGGTTTATCAAAGAGGGTAAGGCATATGTAGATGAACAATCGGCAGAGACTATTGCACAACAAAAAGGGACGCCAACCACTGCTGGTACTGAGAGTCCATATCGCAATCGTCCAATCGAAGAGAGTCTTGACCTATTTGAACGTATGAACAGAGGCGAATTTGAGGAGGGCTCGATGATTTTACGTGCAAAAATTGATATGGCGCACAGTAATATGCACTTCCGCGACCCAATTATGTATCGTATTATCACCTCACATCCTCACCACAAAACTGGGTATGAATGGAAAGTATATCCAATGTATGACTTTGCTCACGGACAAAGCGACTATTTTGAAGGTGTAACTCACTCACTCTGTACGCTAGAATTTGAGGTGCACCGTCCACTTTATGATTATTACCTAGATCAATTTGCAACGGCTGATTACAGACCAAAACAACGCGAGTTTAACCGTTTGAACATCACCTACACAATGATGAGTAAACGCAAACTATTGCAATTGGTACAAGAGAATATAGTAAATGGCTGGGATGACCCTCGTATGCCTACTATTTGCGGTCTTCGTCGCAGAGGATATACACCAAATAGCCTACGCAATTTTATCGACAAAATTGGATATACAAAATATGAGGCGATGAATGATTTATCGCTATTAGAGGCTGCTGCACGTGAGGATTTGAAACCTTTATCTACTCGCGTATGTGCAATACTCGACCCTATTAAATTGGTGATTACCAACTATCCAGAGAATACAAAAGAGCAATTAACCACAGAGAATAATCCAGACAATCCAGATGCAGGCACACGCACAATAGAGTTTGGACGTGAAATATATATTGAACGTGCAGATTTCTTGGAAAATGCAGATAAAAACTTCTATCGCTTGTCGCCAAACGGACGTGAAGTACGCCTGAAAAGTGCTTATATCATACAAGCAACTGGTTGCGAAAAAGATGCAGAAGGTAATGTTACCACTGTATTTGCTACTTATGACCCAGATACAAAATCAGGTACAGAGGGCAGCAAACGCAAGGTAAAAAGTACTATCAATTGGGTAGATATCGATACTTGTGTAGAGGCTGAAGTACGTATTTACGACCGCCTATTTACTTGCGAAAATCCATCGGCAGAAGATGGTGATTTCCGTGATTTAATTAATCCTCAATCGCTAGTAAAAATCACTAATGCAAGAGTGGAGAGTGCACTTGCTAATGCTCAACCCGGGGATAAATTCCAATTCCTTAAAATTGGATATTTTAATACCGACCTGGATACAACTGCTGGAAAATTAGTATTCAATAAAACCGTATCATTAAAGAATTAACAAAATAGATAAAGTTGAGAGGCGAAATCTCTACTAAAAAAACAAGGAGCTTATAAAAACTCCCTAAAGATAAAATTAACCTTAACTTAAAGAGGAAATTAAACACCCCTCTAAAATCTAATCAAAATAATCAAAATCAAAAATTATGAAATTTGCAAAATGTGTAAGTAATTTCCGCCCATCGCCTATTCGTGGTATGATGAAGGCTGTAGCAAACCCTGATATAATCTCTTTTGCTGGAGGTATGCCAGGCGAGGAACTATTCCCTGTTGACGACATCCGCAGAATGGTGGCAGAGATGCCTCGCAAAATGATGGATACCGCATTGCAATATGGACCAACAGACGGACTTCCTGCTCTTGTAGAAGAGCTTACTAGAGTAATGATAGAAGATGGTTTTGATATGAAGAAAAATCGTATCGTAATCACAACTGGTTCTACTCAAGGTATGAATATCGTATCTAAGTTGTTGCTTGATCCAGGCGACACAATGCTTACAGAAGACCCTGTATTTGTGGGTTCTGCTGGTGGTTTCAGTTCGTTCCAAGCTAATATTATTGGAGTACCAATGGACGAAAACGGTATCATTATCAGCGAATTAGAAAAGGCTTTGGAAAGCAATCCTAAATTTATATATATCACCCCTACGTTCCACAATCCAGCAGGATTGACATATAGCAGAGAGCGTCGCGAGCAGTTTTTAGAGGTGATGGCACGCTATCCAGAGGTGATGATACTTGAGGATAATGCTTATGGCGAGTTGTTCTACGACGAATCATCTAAAGAGGATTATACTCCAATGAAAACATATGCCAAAAATGAACAACAAATTATATATTGTAGTTCTTTCTCTAAAATCTTCGGACCAGGACTACGTCTCGGTTGGATGATTTTACCAGAAGAGATGTTTGATGTGGCTGAAATAGCAAAACAATCAATGGACGCTTGCACACCTCAATTCTCACAAATGTTGGCATACGAATATATCCGTACTGGCGAACTAGGTAGATATATCAAATCTCTTAGAAAAACTTACTCTGTGCGCCGCGACACAATGGTGCGCTGCATGAGAGAATATTGTCCACAAGCTACTTTTGTAGTGCCAAAAGGGGGTTTCTTCTTGTGGGCTAAACTACCTGATAATTTAGACCTTGACAAATTCTTCGACGCTTGTGTAGAGCGCGGAGTGGTATTTATTAAGGGTATAGCATTTAGTGCAAATTATACAAACAATCAACATATACGTGTCTCTTTCTCAAATATCAACCCTGAAACTATTGAAAAAGGGGTGAAAATTATGGGAGAAGAGATGAAAAAATTAATTTTATGAACATTTCGTACAACTGGCTCAAAAAATATTTAGAGACCGAATTACCTGCCGAAGAGTTGGCTAAAATACTTACTTCTATCGGATTAGAGGTAGGCTGTGTGGAGACAGTACAAACTATTAAAGGCGGATTAGAGGGACTTGTAGTAGGAGAAGTGCTTACTTGCACTGACCACGAAAACTCTGATCACCTACATGTAACTACAGTAAATATTGGGGGCGAACCGCAACAAATTGTATGTGGAGCACCGAATGTAGCTGCTGGTCAAAAAGTTATTGTTGCTACAATTGGCACTATCTTATATGATGGCGATGATAGCTTTACCATAAAAAAATCTAAAATACGCGGTGTAGAATCTTTTGGTATGATATGTGCCGAAGATGAAATCGGAATTGGCGCATCGCACGATGGTATTATGGTGCTACCTGCTGATGCCGTGGTGGGCACAACTGCAAAAGAGTATTTTGGTGTGGAGGATGATACTCTTATTGAGGTTGATATCACTCCTAACCGTGCAGATGCAACTTCTCACTACGGTGTAGCGCGCGATTTAGCTGCTTATTTTAATACACATAACATCGAATATAAACTATCTCGTCCGAGTGTAGAGGAGTTTAAAGCAGATAGCGATGAGAGACCTATTACTGTAGAAGTAC
Source organism: bacterium (assembly GCA_044433285.1). Lineage (GTDB taxonomy): Bacteria > Bacteroidota > Bacteroidia > Bacteroidales > Paludibacteraceae > Aphodosoma. Next base: position 13,495 of record JAWXTU010000006.1, read on the forward strand.
CTGATAGTGAACGCTGTCCTAGATATGCTGGTATCACAGTAAAAGGTGTTGAGGTAAAAGAGTCGCCAAAATGGTTGCAAGATGCACTAAATGTGATAGGACTACGCCCAATAAACAATATTGTGGACGTAACAAACTACATATTGCACTCGTTCGGACAACCGCTTCACGCATTTGATGCAGGTAAAATCAAAGGCAACACAGTAAAAGTACAAACTGTGGCAGAGGGCACAAAATTCGTTACACTAGATGGTGTAGAACGCACATTATCAAATGAGGATTTGATGATTTGCAACAGCGAAGAGGCAATGTGTATTGCAGGTGTATTTGGTGGATTAGAGTCAGGTGTAACAGAAGGAACAACAGAGATATTTATTGAATCGGCTTATTTCAACCCAGTATCTATTCGCAAAACTGCTCGTAGATTTGGTTTGAATACAGATGCTAGTTTCCGCTACGAACGCGGAATCGACCCACACAACACCATATATATACTAAAATATGCTGCAATGCTTATGAAAGAGGTTGCAGGTGGTGAAATTTGCTCAGATTTATCTGATGTATACCCTACTGATATAGAAAACTTTAAAGTAGAAGTTGAAACTCAAAAAATCTTCTCACTAATTGGTAAAGAGATTGAAATTGCTCAAATAGAACGTATATTTGAGGGGTTAGAGATGCAAATTATCGAAAAGAGAGAAGATGGTTATTCTCTTTTAGTACCTGCATATCGTGTTGATGTTCAACGTGATGTAGATGTAATTGAGGATATTCTCAGAATATATGGCTATAATAATGTAGAGATTGGTGAAAAATTAAATTCTACACTTAGTTTCTCAAAAGGGGTTGATTCTCTGCGCTGGCAAAATATTGTTTCTGAACAACTTACAGCAAATGGATTTAACGAAATCCTTAATAATTCACTCACAAGACTAGGATATTACGAAGGATTGGAGTGTTACCCTGCTGAGAATTGTGTGCAACTAATGAACAGTTTGAGTCTAGACCTAAATGCAATGCGTCAAACTCTCCTTTTTGGTGGTTTAGAGTCAATTGCTCACAATGCAAACAGACAACATTCTGACCTTAAATTCTACGAATTTGGTAATAGCTATCACTTTAACAGTGAGAAATTTGACGATGAAAATCCGCTTAAACCTTATAACGAGATTTATCATCTATCGTTGTGGATTACTGGCAAGAAAAATCAACTCAACTGGACTGCAAACGAGGATAAAGTAACATTCTATCAACTAAAAGCATATGTGCAAAATATTCTAATAAGAATGGGTGTTGATCTTCGTCGCACAAAACTTGTTGAGATATCTAACTCACTAATAAATGAGGGTATCGAAGTTCGCACTATGGGAGATAAACTGTTGGCTACTATAGGTGTTGTGAATGCTAAAACTCTTAAATCATTTGATATATCTGCACCAGTATTTTATGCTGATGTAATTTGGGATCAGGCGATAAAAGAGCTAAGCAAGAAACATATCTCATATAGCGAAATATCTAAATTCCCTGAAGTAAAACGCGATTTAGCTCTATTGGTAGATAAGAGTGTAAAATTTGTAGAGATTGAAAAAATTGCATTCGACACAGAGAAAAAATTACTGAAAGGAGTTACTCTTTTCGATGTGTACGAAGGTAAAAACCTTGAACAAGGTAAAAAATCATATGCTGTCAATTTTACACTACAAGATAAAGATAAAACGCTTAACGACAAGCAGATTGACTCGATAATGCAAAAAATGATAAAGAATTTAACCGAGAAACTCAATGCTACATTGAGATAATTGAGTTTAAAATCTTGAAAATTATGTTCAGCACAACGCTAAGCAAACGCATATATAGCCTCTTCTCTTTTGCGCCAACAGCGCAACAAGAAGAGGCTATTGCCTTATTATCCGAATGGTGTTTTCTACCAGTAGATCATAAGGTGTTTATGCTCAAAGGGTTTGCTGGAACAGGAAAAACATCAATCGTTAGTGCTCTTATTGGGGCACTACGCTCGATGCGATTCAACACCATACAACTTGCACCAACGGGTAGAGCCGCTAAGGTATTAAGCAACTATTCGGGGCAGAGTGCATTTAGTATACACAAAATGATATACCGACAAAAAAGTATTGCAAGTAGCGAGTTTTCAATCAATTACAATAATCATCGCAACACGATATTTATTGTAGATGAGGCATCCATGATATCAAATAAACCGTCAGAAAATTCGCAATTTGGTAGTGGTAAGGTGCTTGATGATTTGATAGAGTATGTTTACTCAGGCGATAACTGTTCGATGATTTTATTAGGAGATACTGCTCAATTACTCCCAATAGGACAAAATAGTTCACCCGCACTAGAGGGTTCTTATCTAGAGGGTTATGGACTAGAAATTACAGAATATCTACTAACACAAGTGGTGCGCCAAGCCGAAGAGAGTGGTATATTATACAACGCTACTCTACTACGACAATCTATTGAAACTGAACCGTTTGAACCTATAAAATTCGACACTCACTTTAAGGATATTTTCCGTGTGAGCGGTGAGGATTTAATCGATCAGATTAACAGTTCGTATGGTAAAGTTGGTGAGGAAAATAGTATCATACTCACCTACTCAAATAAGCGTGCAGTACTATACAACAGAGGGGTGCGCAATCAGGTTTTATATCGCGAAGATGAGTTGTCAGGGGGGGATTATCTGATTATAACTAAAAATAACTACTTCTGGTCAAAACCATATGAGAATCTGGATTTTATTGCAAATGGGAACATAGCAGAGGTGGTGAGAGTTGGTAAACGATACGAGGCGTATGGGTGCAATTTCGCCGATGTAACTCTACGCTTAATCGACTATGAGATAGAGATAACGGCTCGCATATTAATCGACTCATTATATGCCGAAACTCCATCAGATCAATATCAACTAATGCAACGCCTCACTGAAAATATTGCTGCTGATTATCAAGACATCGGCGACAAACGTAAATTTTGGCAAGCAATGAGAAGTAACGAATATTACAACTCATTGCAAGTAAAATTTTCATATGCCATCACCTGCCACAAAGCCCAAGGGGGAACGTGGTCGCACGTCTTTATCGATCAGGGTTTTATCACCGAAGAGATGCTAACCGCCGAATATTATCAATGGTTATACACCGCAATGACCCGAGCACAAGAGCGAGTATATTTAGTGAATTTCTCTGATTATTTTTTTGAGTAGATTCTATTTAGAAGTTCTTACTTTAAGTATATAATCCTTTATTCGTGCGGCTTGGGATTTGTTTATTTTCTTAAAGACAACTTTCTCTTTAAGTTTTTCAAATCCAAAATTATCGATAAATCTCCCTATTGACATATTTAAAAACATAGATGGCAAAGCATCTACATCAGACATATCTATACTAATTGTATCTACAGCATCAATATTGCTAACAATATTATCATATAGAACAGCTCCTGCATCAGGAAAACTACGTCCATCTATAAGGTCTTTAATTTTTATTGTACACATAATGATTATTGTATCCACTACAATTTCACGACATCAACAACTGATTCGATTGCTTCGTCAATACCGTCGGCATATTTACCACCTGCGGTTGCCATAAAGGCTTGACCGCCACCGCCACCTTGAATATATTTAGCAGCTTCTCTAATCATTTTGCCTGCGTGATAACCTGCATCGACCATTGGCTGGCTGATGAAAATTGTTATTGATGGTTTGCCCTCGTAGACAGTACCAGCCACAAATATAAATTTCACATCTGCGAACTTGCCACGGAAGAAGGGTACAATACTTTTGAAGGTATCAGGATTATCACTACCAACGTAACGGACAATTTTTACACCATTGATATCTTCAGCTGTTTTTACCATATTATCGCGCATCATGGTAGCACGCTCCTGCATATATTGCTCAACACTTTTACGCAATCCTGCATTTTCATCAATGCTCTTTTTGATAGCTGACATCACATCCGGAGTATTATTAAACAACTCATTTATAGCACGTTGCTCATCTTGAACCCCATCTACATAACGTTCTGCATACTCGGCAGTTACAGCCTCAATACGTCTGATACCTGCCGCAATTGAACTCTCCGACGTGATGCGCAAAAGTCCGATTTTACCAGTAGCGGAAACGTGAGTACCTCCACATAATTCTACAGAATCTGCATAACCAACCACACGCACACTATCGCCATATTTCTCACCAAACAGTGCCACAGCACCCATCTCTCGAGCCTCAGCGATAGGCATATTCCTATTTTCTTTCAATGAAGAATTTGCACGTATTCTCTTATTTACAGCGTGTTCCACTGCACGTATCTCCTCTTGAGTCATCTTTTGGAAGTGCGAGAAATCGAAACGAAGAGTCTCTGGACTTACATACGACCCTTTTTGCTCGACGTGAGAACCCAACACCTCATATAAAGCCTTATGCAACAAGTGTGTAGCTGTGTGATTTGCCTCTATAGATAATCTTCTGTCCGAATTTACCTTAGCAAAAAATTGCGCAGTAACATCACTTGGCATATTCATTAAAATATGTACTGTAAGATTATTTTCATTTTTTGTATCAACCACATCAACGCTCTCTCCATTATCAGCAATTAACCAACCAGTATCACCCACCTGACCACCTTTTTCTGCATAAAAAGGTGTAGTCGATAAAACTACTTGATAATAATTTTTACCTTTTTGTTGCATCTTGCGATAGCGAAGAATATGAGTATCACACTGTTGCATATCATAGCCCACAAATTCTGTATCATCCTCAGCTACAACCACCCAATCGCCTGTCTCTATCGATGCGGCATTACGAGCACGCGCTTTTTGTTTCGCCATCTCAGTATTAAAATCATCGATATTAAGAGTCATATCATGCTCTTTTAGTATCAACTCTGTCAAATCAAGTGGGAAACCATAAGTATCATAAAGCGTAAACGCATCCATTCCACTCACCACTGTTTGATTAACCGCTTTTGCATCATCAATCACCTTATCAAGCAATCTAATGCCAGTCTCTAATGTGCGCAAAAACGACTCCTCTTCCTCTTTTATCACCTTGGTAATTAGAGTCTCTTGAGCTTTTAACTCAGGATAAGCCATACCCATATTTTCAATCAAAGAGGGGAGGATTTTATACATAAATGCACTACGTTGATTTAAGAATGTATATCCATAACGCACTGCACGACGCAAGATACGACGAATAACATAACCAGCTTTTGCGTTAGATGGAAGCTGTCCATCTGTAATTGCAAATGCAATGGTACGCACGTGATCGACAACCACACGCATCGCAATATCTATCTTATTATCAACACCATACTGACAATTACAAATCTCACCTACTGTTTTAAGTAGCGGTTGGAATACATCAGTATCATAGTTAGATTTTTTACCTTGCACCGCCACACACAGACGTTCAAAACCCATACCAGTATCGATAACTTTGTTTGGTAGTGGCTCTAACGATCCATCTGCTTTGCGGTTATACTGCATAAATACATTGTTCCAAATCTCAATAACTTGCGGATTATCACCATTTACAAGATCGCGACCACTCACCTTTGCACGTTCGCTATCATCACGTAGGTCAATATGAATTTCAGAACAAGGACCACACGGACCTGTATCACCCATCTCCCAGAAGTTATCTTTTTTATTGCCATTGATAATTCTATCAGTAGCTACATATTTCTCCCACATCTGCGCTGCCTCATTATCGCGCTCTAACCCCTCGGCAGGAGCACCCTCAAATACAGAGACATACAAACGATCTTTATCTAATTTGAGCACCTCAGTCAAATACTCCCAAGCCCAAGCAATAGCCTCCTCTTTGAAATAATCTCCAAAACTCCAATTACCCAACATTTCAAACATAGTGTGGTGGTATGTATCGTGCCCTACCTCTTCAAGGTCGTTGTGTTTACCACTCACGCGCAAACATTTTTGTGTATCCGCCACACGTGGATAGACGATAGGATCATTGCCTAAAATAATATTTTTGAACTGATTCATACCTGCATTGGTAAACATCAATGTAGGGTCATCTTTAATTACCATAGGTGCAGATGAAACGATATGGTGTTTTTTAGACGTAAAAAAGTCTAAGAACGATTGGCGTATCTCTTTGGAAGTCATCATAATATGTAAGTTTTATATAGTTTCAGATTGGACATTTTATTCACACTGCAAAGATATAAAAAATAATGGATAATTCATAATTTAAAGTCTATATTTTTTTGTATCTTTGCAGGCAATAAATTTACTAAGGGGACGTCTAAAAACTCCCCGATAAAAAATTAAATTAATAATATGAGACTCTAAACAGTTCTTTTGCGATATTTTTGATCCTTATTAGCCTATTTTACCTCTTATATCACTCATTTAGCCCGCTAAACTCGTAATATGCTAGTCAAAATAGTTCTAATAATTTATCAAAAATTTCTGCAAAGCAATTTTTAGAAGTCCCCTTAAGAGAAAATTTAAAGTCGTTTTAGAAAATCATTAAGGAGGTTTTAGAAAATCTCATAAATAAAGGGGACTTAAAAAACACCTCAAACAAAATTAATAATATGATTACATTCCCGAATGCAAAAATTAATCTAGGATTAAACATTACAGAAAAACGAGAAGATGGCTACCACAATATCGAGACCCTATTTTATCCAATAAACTTGCGAGATACACTAGAGTTTGTGGTTAGCGATGAGGAGGAGATGTGCTCTTTTTCTTCAGACGGTTTAGCTATTCAAGGCTCTACAAAAAACAACCTAATTTTCAAAGCCTATGACCTTTTAAGAGTGGATTATGATATACCTGCACTAGATATTTTTCTATTAAAAAACATACCAATGGGGGCAGGACTTGGCGGTGGTTCCGCAGATGCAGCTTTTATGCTCTCGATGTTGAACGAACAATTTAATCTAGAAATTAGCTCCGAAAAACTACTTGAATACGCAGCTAGAATTGGTGCGGACTGTCCGTTTTTCTTGATAAACAAACCTATCATCGCATCTGGCATAGGCAATATCTTTTCGCCATGCACACTCGATTTGAGCAGATACACTATATTTCTTGTGAAACCAGAAATTCACGTCAATACAGCTGAGGCATATGGAGGCTGTAAACCTGCCAAATGGGCTGTACCACTGCAAGATATTATACAGATGGAGGTGGGCAAATGGCGCGAACTATTAAAGAATGATTTTGAGGATACGGTATTTGCAATCCATCCAAAACTCGGCGAGATAAAAGAGCTACTATACTCATCTAATGCAGTTTACTCTGCTATGTCTGGTTCTGGTTCTACAATATTTGGCTTATTTGAACGAGATGAATGTAATAAAGAGGAGATTGACACTAAAGTAAAATTGATATTAAACAACACAGACTTTACAAGTTATCAATTAGAGATGCTATAAACGTGTTTCTAAAAACTATTTTAAATTCGTATGATTATAGATAGATTTGAATATTATATCTACCCTCACGAGGTAGGAGCAAACAAACGTATTACTCCATGTAATATGGGTTCTTTGATATTGAACTCAGCAGGTATGGCAGCCACCAAAAACGGCTTTGGAATGCATTATCTTCATGCCAACGGATTTGCTTGGGTGGTGAGTCGTATGGCAGTAGAGATGAAAGAGTACCCACAAGAGTATCAGACCATTACAATTGAGACTTGGATGGAGAACTGCACCGCTATAACCTCATTACGCAACTACAAAATTTTTAATTCTGAGGGCGAGTTGATTGGCGAGGCATCTACATTATGGTCGATAATTGACTTTAACAGTCGCAAAATCGTAAATCTACTGAAATTTGAACAACTTCTCGACTTTATCGTAGACAACCACCCTATTAAAATTGCAACAGCAGGCAGAGTTGATTTACCGAAAAACGCCACACCTGACAATGTTTTTAGTCACAAAGTGGTATACAGCGATATCGATTTTAATCGCCACGCAAATTCGATGAAATATTTGCAATGGGTAATAGATAGTATTCCGTACGAAACTTTTATGCAGCGCAATATCAAACGATACGAAATAAATTATCAGAAAGAGGTGATTGCCGAAGAAGTAGTTGATATAGAACATTATATCTGCAACGATAATGGTGCAACTACTGACACTTTCGACATTAAACAAGAAAAAACCTGCTGCAAAATTAAATTGATATATTGCTAAAAATAGAGCAAGAATTACCGCTAATTTTTCAGCACCAAAATTGGTAATATATTTAGAAATTATGAACCGATGCAAATGGAAAAACCTAGAGAACAACCCTATCTATTGTGAGTATCACGATAACGAATGGGGTGTGGAGTCGCACGACGAAAGATATCTATTTGAGATGCTCATCTTAGAGTCGTTTCATTGCGGACTCTCGTGGTTGATCGTGCTTAAAAAGCGCGAAGCTTTTCGTATGGCGTTTGATAATTTCGATGTGGAGAAAGTGGCAGCATTCGATATTATGCGTATTGAAAATCTGATGCAAAACAGCAATATTATACGTAACAGGGCAAAAATAGAAGCTACAGTTTTAAATGCACAAGCATTCATACGCATACAACAGGAGTTTGGGAGTTTCGACAAATATATATGGTCGTTTACCAAAGGGGAGGTGCTTTACAGCAATTTCGATGCTGAAATCACCACCAATTGGCTATCCGATTTAGTAGCAAAAGATTTAAAGCAACGAGGATTTAAATTTATGGGGAGCGTAACGACATACTCTTATTTAGAGGCAATCGGCGTAATGAACAACCACGCAAGCTACTGTTTCAAAGCGCACACCTCCTGACTTCGACACTTTTTGGGCTAAAAACAGATAAACTATTGATTATCAACCGAAGTTTGAGGCACCCAAAATTCCTCTTCAGGCAAAAGCTTAAGTAATTTATGCCTATTAGTTATAAAAAGCGTCTCAGATTACAACAACCCTGCTACCAATATAATTGCTACTGCAATTGGAGCGATATATTTGATGATTAAATATATAGCATTTAAAATCCACCGCTTGAATTTTATGGTTCCGCCGCTTGTGATTTCATCTTCAAACTCCTCTCTCTTCATTCTCCAACCTACATAAACTACAATCATAAAGCCTACGATTGGGATTAGTATATTAGCAGAGAGGTTCTCCAAAAACGTAAATATACTCTTATCGAATATCTTTACGTCGCCTAATAATCCAAACGAGAGCGACGCAAAAATTGATATCGTAAAGACTGATAACGAAGAGATTATAACGGCAGATAGTCGAGAAATTTTAATGCGCTCAATGACATAGCTCACCAACACCTCTAATATTGAGATAGATGAGGTGATTGCGGCAATGAAAAAGGTGATAAAAAAGCATATGGCAAAAATTTCGCCTCCTGCTATCTGCGCAAAAATATGAGGCAGGGTGATAAATACAAGTCCTGGACCCTCTGTTGGTGATATACCAAAAGCAAAGACAGCTGGCATTATAGCTAATCCTGCAATTATGGCAAAAACCAAATCTGAAAAGGCTGAAAAGGAGGCTGTTTTTACTATATTCTCTCGCCTTTGAATATAAAATCCATATGTGAGGAGACTTCCACACCCAATGCTCAAAGAGAAAAACGCCTGACCCAATGCAGCCAATACTGTCTTTCCTGTTACTTTTGAAAAATCAGGTTGAAATAAAAACCTCACTCCTTCACCTGCTCCTTCCAACATAAGCGAACGTACAGCTATGATTATCACCATTATAAATAGTATAGGCATCAATACTTTTGAAAATCGCTCTATCCCTTTGCTTATGCCGAACAGAATAATCGCTCCTGTTGCAAGAATAAATAGGAGTGTATTGATAAGAGGTTGCCATACAGCAGTTATAGAGCTGTTGTATACCTGTTCAAGTACCTCTGGCGAGGTGGATACTACACTGAAACTAAATGCTTTAATCAAATATCCCAGACTCCAACCGCCTACTACTGCATAAAACGAGAAGACCACAAACGCCGATATTACAGAGAGTAGTTTAATGCTCTTTATACCTTCTGGCTGTCGACGCCCTACAAGTATCTCTGAGTACATTATTGGTAAGCAGAGAACTAGCACAAAAAGCAAATAGATAATTATAAACGCTGCACCGCCATTGGTGCCTACTAAATAGGGGAACCGCCATAAATTACCTAACCCAACGGCTGACCCGGCTAGAGCGACTAAAACTCCGAATGTGCTTCTAAATTGATCTTTCATTTTTGGTTTAACTATTCATTAATAATAATATATCTTGCGGTAGAAAAACACCATCGCAAGAGCCTGTTGGTTCGTTTTTCAAAAACAGTTTAGGAACGATAATATATTTATCAGCAAATGGCAATTTATTTGCCTTGGCGATTAACTGTTGCATCAACTGATCACTGTTCTCTTTCGACGTCCATTTACACTCACCTACCAATAGATATTTTTTATCAATAGACTCTGCAACAACATCTAACTCTATCTGTTCAGTTTTCGATACCGAACCCCACCAACGATGAGCCATACCATATAAAACTTCGTCTACCTCATTTCCAGATATTGCATTACGGCATAAATCTTCCCATAAATTAGCTACAAAACTATTCATCTGATTATCAATCATCTGCTCAATAACTTGAGTTCTACCCATTTCGATAAAAGAGCGGTATGGAGCCACAAATTTAAAATAAAAAGAGAGGAATTGATCTGCAATTTTATATAGACTTTTCTTTGAATTTCTTTCGTGCTCACCAAAAGGGAGCTCCTTTGTTAAATATCCTAGTTGAATTAATTTAGATAACGGACGCGAAAGGTTTGTAGCAGGCTCAGCACAACGCGCTGCAATTTCAGATAACCTATGCACTCCAGCACCAATATAAGAGATTATTGTAGCTGTTTTTACAATATCCTTTACATCCTCTTTAAATAGTTTTATCGGCTCTTCATACAACACACCATTAGGCGTAAGCATAAGATTACTAATTGCTTCACGCAAATTAGAATAGTTCTCACGCAACTCCCAATAACGAGGTACTCCACCCCAAACAGCATACTCCTCTATTGCAGATACTGCATCTAAATTTAGGGCTTCACCAATATAATTAATTTTGATAGGATTGATTTTTAATATCGCATCAGCTCGTCCGTACAAAGGAGATGTGGCATCTAAGACAAGACCATACATTAATTGCTGAGATGAGCCGCATATAATCAAATTAAATTTAAGTTGCTTGCTATCAACTTTCTTTTGAATAATTGATGGCAACTCGGGACTATTTTGCACTAAATAGGGAAATTCATCCAAACAGAGAGTAAAACGTTTGTCGGTACGAACATTAAGCATATCAAAAAAAACGTCCCAATCTGGATAATGGACTTTATCAAAGTCAGGAATAATTGTAGCAATTACAGTAGCCAAAAGTTCTCGTTGCAACTTCGATTCGGCTTGATCTGCTAAGAAATAGAGATCTTGTTGACCAAGTATTCTGGTCAATAAAGTAGATTTCCCTAAGCGTCTACGCCCATAAATCACAGTAAAAGAATTTTTATCGCGGTTAAGGATATCTATAAGTGTTTTTTGTTCTGATACTCTATTTACAAATTCCATAAATCCTCCATATCAATAATTATGCACCTGCAACATAATGTTTTTGCTGCATAATTAATTTTTATTAATAATTAATATTAATCCAAAATAATCACAGTGCAAAAGTACAAAAAAAACTTTACTCTACAAAATCTTGATAAGGGGGCAAAAAATAAGGGGGCAAAATAATTATGCACCTACAACATAATGTTTGCACTGCATAATTATTTCTCATTACTAAAGCTATAAGGAAAACACCATCTCTTTGGGGGAGGAAAACCGCCCTCTACTCCACTGGAATTAAGCCTCGCTCGGCAGCAATTTTTAGCAACAGTTCACGTGCGGCAGCATATTCATTGGGGATTATACCATCGAGGATAGCATCTTTGATAATCAACTTCATCTCACCAATAACAGAAGAAGGCTCAATACCAAAGAGTTGCATAATTTCTGCGCCATCGATAGGCGGTTGAAAATTACGTATACGATCGCGCTCTTCGAGTTCACGTAGTTTCACTCGTACGAGCTTAAAATTATCCGAAAAACGTTTCACTTTTTCACGGTTGGCACTTGTTATATCGCACTGACATAGAGTCATAAGTGCATCAATATCATCACCAGCATCAAACAACAGACGACGTACTGCCGAATCGGTAACCTCCTCTTCGCTCAATACAATAGGGCGCATATGCAGCGACACCAACTTCTGAACGAACTTCATCGGTTCGCCAAGAGGGAGTTTCATCCGTTTGAATATCGCAGGCACCATCTTAAAGCCAATGAAGTTGTGATTACGGAAAGTCCACCCTGCTCTACTATCCCACTGTTTGCTAACAGGTTTGCCGATATCGTGCAACAACGCAGCCCAGCGCAACCAAAGATTATCCGACTGTTGAGCAACAGCATCAACCACCTTGAGAGTGTGCAAAAACACATCTTTGTGGGCACGATCGCCACGTCTCTCAACACCTTTGAGTCTGTCTAATTCGGGAAAAATATACTCAAGAAGTCCAGATTGCTCGAGCAACAACAACCCCACTGAGGGAGTTTTTGAGAGCATAATTTTATTAAACTCATCGAGAATGCGCTCCTTGGTAATAATATTTATGCGCTCTTTATTGCGCACAATAGCATCAAAAGTATCTGGATAAATTGTAAAATTGAGTTGCGATGCAAAGCGCACGGCACGCATCATACGCAAAGGGTCATCGCTGAAAGTGATATCTGGATCAAGAGGTGTGCGAAGAATCTTATCGCCCAAATCCATCGTTCCGTCAAATGGATCAACCAACTCACCAAATCTATCAGCATTAAGAGAGATAGCCATAGCATTCACAGTAAAATCTCTACGATTTTGGTCATCTTGCAGCGTGCCCTCCTCCACTATCGGATTGCGACTGTCGCGGTTGTAACTCTCACGACGAGCACCTACAAACTCCACCTCAATATCACCACGCTTCACTTGAGCCGTTCCATATGTCTTAAACACAGAGAGATGCGCACCCCTGCCCAACGACTTAGCAAACGCCTTAGCCATAGTAATACCGCTACCAACTACCACAACATCAATATCTTTCGACTTCCTACAAAGCAATATATCACGCACATATCCACCAATGATATAACACTCCATATTTAGTCTGTCGGCAGTTTCGCTAAGCAGATGAAAAACCTCACTATCAATATATCTCTTTAAATTCATTACAGGGATTTTATTTGCGCAATTTAGCGCAATTCTAATTGCACCACATTCTCCACATGATGCGTATGCGGGAACATATCAACTGGTTGCACCGCAGTAACCTTATATTTTACATCAAGCAGTTGCAAATCACGTGCTTGAGTAGCAGGGTTACAACTCACATACACAATGCGTTTTGGTGTTGCATTAAGTATCACATTTATCACATCTTCGTGCATACCAGCACGAGGCGGATCGGTAATTATCACATCAGGACGACCATATTCCGCTATAAACGAATCGGTTAGAATATCCTTCATATCGCCTGCAAAAAACAGCGTATTATCAATATTATTTATCTGCGAGTTAATTTTTGCATCCTCAATTGCCTCTGGCACATACTCAATACCCACCACCTGTTTTGCCTGTTTACTCACAAAATTGGCAATAGTACCTGTACCTGTATATAGGTCATACACAAGCTCATCGCCAGTTAGTTGGGCAAAATTACGAGTGATTTTATAGAGTTCATACGCCTGCTCAGAGTTGGTTTGATAAAATGATTTTGGACCAATCTTGAATCGCAACCCCTCCATCTCCTCGTAGATAGCAGCCTCACCTTTGAAACAAATTATCTCTTGATCGGTGATTGTATCGTTGCATTTTTCGTTAATCACATATTGCAACGAAGAAATTTCTGGAAATTGAGTAGCTAAATGTTGCAAAAGAGCCTCACGCACAGGCGCATCTTCATAGAAAAAGACCACCACCACCATCAGTTCGCCTGTTGTAGAGGTGCGAATCATTAGCGTACGCAAAAAGCCCTCTTGATTACGAAGGTCAAAAAACGACAAACCATTTGACTGCGCATAAGTGCGAATCTCGTTGCGGATACGATTTGATACATCATCTTGCAACCAACACTTGTTGATATCCAGCACCTTATCAAACATACCTGGGATATGGAAACCCACACCATTTAGTTCCTCTTGCGAGTGATCTTTTTTCATATCCTCTTGCGAGAGCCAGCGGCGGTTACTAAAAGTATATTCGAGTTTATTTCTGTAGAAATATATCTTTTCAGAGCCAAGAATTGGAGAGATTTCGGGCAAATCAATATGCCCGAGGCGCACTAGAGAATCAACGGTCTGTTTCTCTTTGTATTTAATTTGCTCGTCGTACGGAAGAATTTGCCATTTGCAACCGCCACACAAACCATAATGCTCGCACATAGGTTCGCAACGATTTTCGCTATAACTGTGGAATTGCTCCACGCGCGCCTCCATATAGTTTTTCTTCTTTTTTATCACCTGCAAGTCCACAACATCGCCTGGAACAGCATATTTAGTAAATACCACCATATCATCAATGCGCGCTATCGACTTACCCTCTGCCGCCACATCTGATATTGTAACCATCTGAAAGAATGGATGTTGCTTCTTTTTTCTTGCCATAAAAACTGATCTATTTACGTTCGTATTAATTAGGGTACAAAAGTACTATAAATATATCAGTTTCACAATTATTTGAGAATTAAATTTTGGGGAGTTAGATTTTGTGATTTATAATGCGGAAAATTCGCTATATAATATATAAGGTGTAAAAGCTACTTTTCGAGAATTTACAATCTACCCAATGCAATATGCCATTCTCCTTTTTTATTGTTTCCCATCCTCACTATATAACCTTTTTCTTGTAGATTTTTGATGTGGCGTTGAACGGCTGAATTGTTAATGCCTATTTCATCGGCAAGAACTCTGATTGAGATAGTAGGATTTTGGATTATGGCGTTAATTATGGCAACTATATTATTATTACCGAATTTTATAATCTCACCACTAGAAATCTCACTTTATTGCCTCTCTAATTAGCTCAGCTACAATATGCATCTGAGTTGAAAATAGCGTCGGGATAATGCCATTTTCCTCTATAGTAAAATTCTTTTTTGAGTTCTCTATTGCTATTTCTAAATTCTCAATAGTTGCTAAGCGACTATGTTTTACACCGCCTTTGACTATGCTGTTATTGAATTGTTTCATTAACTTTGATATATCCCTTTCTTTAACAGCTTGTGTTTCTATCTCAGGAGGCACATCTTTATAATGATAATAAAACCAGATTTCAATACAAGGGTTTGAAATAATTAGCTGATATTTATTGTTCCAATTCGGTGATTTTACAGAATTTAGAATGGAATATCGATAATGGTCTAGGTCTGAAATTAAGAATAGGGAATCTCCCTCTTCAAAATTCAAACCCATTTTTGCTGCCACAGAATCTGCTTTTTCTACCATACGAGGGAATGGTATTCCACCAACTTGCTGTACCGGAATCAACTGATACCTGCTGCTATCTATCTGACTGATAAACGTATTAAAATAAACATACGTTCGCTTTTCATCTTCACATATCATTATAATCTTGTACGGACTTCTGCTACCCCACTCTTTTTCATATTTAAATGAATCGCCAAACGCCCCTAATGGACTCTCTTCTTGCTCTACAACGGTTTTTGTCTCGTTTGCAACTTCTTCGTTTTTTAAGTTAGGAGTTGATATATCAACATCAAACTCCTCTTTAAAAGACTCACGCTTAACATACTCAAATAAATCTACATCAAAAATATCTCTTTCTGCCATACATTAATCTTCATTATCAGACAAATTCTCTCTCGCACTTAAATATGGTATTGCGCCGTAACGTCCTGCCAGATAACCTTTTTGAATATCAATGGCACTATGCTCTTTAAAATCATTTAACGAATATAATCTTGTTGAAGCATTTTGCTTTTCAACAAACCAAATTTCATCTGCACGTAATAAATCTTGATCTAGTAAATACGATTCGTGGGTTGTAAATACTAATTGCCCTTTAGAATTTTTGTTTTGTAAAAATATCTCCAATAAATTCTTAACAATCATCGGGTGCATACTTTTCTCTAACTCATCAATAAAGATAATGCTATCTCTATTTATTAGTTTATCAAGAAGATACATAATCACAATAGAATATTTTGTTCCGTCTGATTGGTGGTTAATCGTCAACTCTATTTCATCTCCTTTTTCACTATGATGACTAAACATAAGCTGCCTAACCACTGGCACATCATTCTCTTTTGTTACTGAAATGAGTGGAGTTTTATTGCTATCAATTTTTGAAAACCCAGTAACACCTGCTGGCATATTATTTAATATCGCTGCAATCTCTTGCTTATCTGCATTATTTTCGCTATCAAGAATTTCAGATAGTGGTTTGGTAGAGACTGAAATATGATCTACGCCTAACGACAAAGTAGGCAAAATTTTATTTATATACTCCTGAGACTCTATATCTTCATACATAACATTAATAATGTTATTCAAAATTCCCTCTGTATTAATTATTCTGAGTTTATCGCTTAACCAATTAATAGCATCTTCAATTTTAGAATTTGCAATTACTGGATAATCTTGTTGGAGAGACAATATAGATGATTTTACATTCTTATTTAAATAACTTAGCAATCTATCATCAATATAATTTTCAATAACATTACCTGATTCATCATATACAATGAGTTCTCTATCATTTTGTGTATATTGGGTTGCAAATATCTTTAAATAAACATCTTCAGCACAATTCTTTACGCTCAATTGCTCATTCACCACGCTATTACTTAATATATCTGTATGGTAATAATAGAAACTATCGTTTGCTATAAATTCTAATGCAATAGAAATTGGGGTTTTGTTATCTACTACATTTCTTAATCGAAAGATATAATCGGCATAGAGATCACCTGCTAATAACACATCTTTCTTTGTAGCGATAGACTTTAAAAGATTAACCGCTTTTATAAGATTTGTTTTACCTGCTGCATTGTTTCCATAAACAGCAGCTACTTTTAATAAATTTACAGAAGAGGAATCGTAAACGTGCTCTTCATGTCTTCTCCTTTTATTATTAGGCAACAAATTGAATTCTGTAGACTCATTAAAAGAGAGGAAGTTTTTTATCAATACTCTAATTAGCATATTCTTTATTTTTTATAACAACAACGATAACAACAACTTTTAATCGTGCAAAGATAATATATTTTTTTGACATACGCTATATTTTTACGAAAAAATATTACGGAAAATATTTTCGCCATTATTTGTTGCCATTTATCGTACCACTAAAATATGTGGTACGATTGATTTTTAGTAGTACAATAACGCCGCTACAAAATTCAGTATTTTTTTGTATCTTTGCAGCGTGAAAACCTCACCAAACTAAAATTTATCTATAACACTCAAAAGCAATGAAATATCTACAGAATGATACTATTACGCTTCGTGCGTTGGAGCCTGAAGATCTGGAATATATGTATAAATGGGAGAATGATACTACCCTGTGGAGTGTGTCGAATAATGTAGAGCCCTACTCGAAATATATGCTGCGCGAGTATATCAACTATAGTCAAAATACGATATATGACAAACTACAACTGCGACTTATTATCGAGGTGAAGAAAAAAACGGCTACAGTGGATAATATTGTGGTGGGTGCTATTGATCTGTTTGATTTTGATATTCACCACAAACGCGCTGGGGTGGGTATAGTAATTGATAAGGATTATCGCCAATATGGATATGGTGGTCAGGCTCTGGAGTTGTTGGCGAAATATGCATTCGGACATCTGCAACTGAATCAGATCTACGTGCATATACCTACTGATAATAAGGCTAGTATAGCTCTTTTTGCCTCGCAAGGGTTTTGCTCTGCTGGTATCTTAAAGGAGTGGGTACATACGGGTGAGGGGTTTGCGGATGTGGAGGTGATGCAACTGAGGAACATAAATCTGTCAGAAGAGAACCAAAACTAATAAAAAACAGGACAATATGGCAGAAAATGCAATATTGGCTCGTTTTTTGCATACTTTATATAAAAAGAAAAAATAATAGACATACTATAGACAATGAAAAAGAAGGAACAAGTAGAAAACAACGAAGAGAGACAAGAAACTGTAGATAATACTACTCAACAAGCAGCTGAAGAGACTCAAACTAATGATACTGAGGCTACACAAGGGGATGAAATACTTGATGAGTGGGCACATAAATATGTTGATTTGAATAATAGCCACCTAAGATTGATGGCTGATTTTGACAATTATCGCAAACGCACAATTAAAGAGAAAGCTGACTTGATAAAAAATGCAGGCGAGAGATTAATTATTGACCTATTGCCACTTGTGGATAATTTTGACCGTGCACTAAAAAGTATGGAGAGCGCAGAAGATGTGGCATCTATAAAAACTGGTATCGAGTTAATATACAACCAATTGATGGGTATAATGAAGAGTAATGGCGTGGCAGAAATTGCAACAGAGGGTGCTGATTTCGACACTGAATTTCACGAGGCTATCACCACTATACCAGCACCAACACCAGAACTAAAAGATAAAATTGTAGATTGTACGACAAAAGGTTACACGATGAACGAAAAGGTTATTCGTCATTCAAAAGTGGTGGTTGGAGCGTAATTATCAATAGTGGAAAATACACAAAATATAGAGGAGAGTTAGAAATAAGTGGCGTTTTAAATAAGATACGTTCTAAAAATCTCCCCAAACATAAAATTACATTTATATAATGGCAAAAAAAGATTATTACGAGGTACTGGGCGTACAAAGAGGTGCTAGTGCCGAGGAAATAAAGAAAGCATATCGCAAAAAAGCTATTCAATATCACCCAGATAAAAACCCGGGTGATAAAGAGGCGGAAGATAAATTCAAAGAGGCGGCTGAGGCTTATGAGATATTAAGCGACGACAACAAAAAAGCCAGATACGACCAATATGGACACGCTGCATTTGAAGGTGGCGGTGGTGGTGGCTACGGTGGTGGTTTTGGCGGTGGTATGAATATGGAGGATATTTTCTCTCAATTCGGCGACATTTTTGGTGGACACTTTGGCGGTGGCGGTTTCGGAGGATTCAGCGGTTTTGGCGGTGGCGGACAATCTGGCAGACAAGTAAATAGAGGTTCTAACCTGCGTGTGCGTGTGAAACTATCTCTAAAAGAGGTTACCTCTGGTTGCGAAAAGAAAATCAAGGTGCGCAAAGCCGTAGAGTGCGACCACTGCAATGGCTCGGGAGCAAAAGATTCGCACAGCTCAAAAACTTGTAGTCAATGCGGTGGCTCTGGCTATCAAACCAAAGTACAACGCACTATCCTCGGTAATATGCAAACTCGTGTGGCTTGTAGCGCCTGCAACGGAGAGGGACAAGTTATCACCGATAAATGTCCTCATTGTAAAGGCGAAGGCATATTGATAAAAGAGGAGGTAATTACAATAAATATCCCTGCTGGTGTGGCAGAAGGAATGCAGCTAAGTATGCAGGGACACGGAAATGCAGCTCGCAGAGGTGGAGTGCCAGGCGATTTATTAATTGTAATTGAAGAGGAACAACACCCAGAGTTAATCAGAGACCAAAACAATCTGATATACAACCTATTATTAGACATTTCTACTGCGGTACTTGGTGGCACCGTAGAGATACCAACAATAGATGGCAAGGTAAAAGTGAAAATTGATAAAGGTACACAACCTGGCAAAGTGTTGAGACTGCGCAACAAAGGGTTACCTGATGTAAATAGATACGGTACAGGCGATTTATTAGTGAATATAGGAGTATATATCCCTGAAAATATCTCTAGCGACGAGAAAAAAGTATTCGAGAAACTAAGAGAATCAAAAAATATGGAGCCAAACGCTCAAGCATCTCGCAGTTTTTTTAGCAGATTCAGAAATTTATTTGAGTAATACAGCTGAAATGAATAACTCCCAAATTAATAGATTGTGAACATTAAAATGTTGGCAATCTATTTTTTTTGTTATTTCTATTGTGCATATGAAAATTTATTACTAATTTTGCCGAATAAAATTTTTAACAACAATTAATTCTATACATTATGAACTCAAAATTATTATCTTTGCTAGTTGCATTTGCAACAATTACACTATTATGCTTTACTAGCTGCGAAACTGAAACAGAAACAAGTGATCTTCACGGCACATGGACTATAACTGAAGTGAGCGTTTTAGACAACTGGATTGATGTTTCTTCTGATCTCTATGCCGATATGCAGGGAACTATTACCTTCGGGGCTGATGGAACATACACAACAACAGGATTGTTTGGTGATGTCTCTAGTTATTACGTAGAAGATGGCGAAACTATCACTACAACAATTGGTTTTACATATACTGTGGTGTCGTTAGATGCAAACAATGCCGAATTTTCTGTTAGTACATTAGGTACATCATTGTATGATATCCGCGCTGAAAAACAGTAAAAAACAGATAAAATATCTACTACAAAGAGCATATTCAAGCTATCAAAACAGCCCGAATATGCTCTTTTTACATCGCAGGGTAACTTATTAAAACTTTATTTGTCTTTATAAAAAAAAAATATTAACTTTGCAGTCGGTATATATTACAGAGAACTTATAAAAATTTACATCATATTTACATAAAAAACATCAAATATATATTTATATTATGATAAAAAAAACATCTCTTTTATTTAGTGTAACTATTGCAATTGCTACACTATTACTCACCAGTTGCACAACAAAAATCGACATTGACGATTTAGGTGATGTAACTCTTAATCAATCAATAGTACTGCCGATTGGATCTGTTAGTGCGTCGATTGAAGATATGATCGCAATGATTGGCTTAGACGAATACTTATCTATAGACTCCAATTTAGTTGATAATAAAACGACATATTATATTGGTTGGGAGCTATACAATATGCAAGTAAGTATTATGGAGAGTGTTGGGGATTTCTCAATGGGATATGTTTCAGAAACAAATATGGATATTGCTGCACTTCCAGAAGTAGCTGAAATATTTGAACTTTATGAATCATTACCCAATTCCTCTTCAATTACATCTATCACTTTACCTGAGATGTCGTATGTGATTAACGACACTTCAACGTATGAGTTTGAATTTAATACAGATACCGAAGAAAAAGTGATACGTGTTGACCAAATAAACATTTCCGAATCAACTCTTAATATAGAATTTAATGTTGAAGATATGACCTTTTCCGAAAACAGCTACATTTTATTTGAGATATCTTTTCCTATGCTAGAAGAGCAATATAGTCATTTTGAAGTTATAATAGATAGCGAAAATGTCTCATACACAAAAGTACTAAACGATTTTTCGGTAATATTTGATAATGACCTAAATTCAACAGATATGTATTTTACATACACAATTGTTAGTGATGGTGCTTTTGAGCTTGGACGAGGAGCAAAAATAGATATCTCAACTCAATTTAATCTTATCGACTTTGATTTAATGCAGGGATATTATTGGCAAGAGGATGTGCTATACAATAATGTATACTATTTTGACTTGCCTAGTACTTTAACTTCGCAAAATTTCATTTTTTCAGAACCAGAACTATCTGTTCATCTGGAAAGTAACCTAGGTGCGGGCACGGAGCTAACTTTTAACTATTTATATACTACCGATAAAAATGGGAATACGGAATATGCTGAATTTGACAATGGAGAAACCTCAACTACTATTATAATAAACAGCCCCGAAATACCTGGTGAATACGCATCTACAGATGTTATATTTAATAATGAATTTGGAAGTTTAGGCTCTATCCTACAAAGCAATTCTACTAAAATATCAGCTGATTTGAGTTTAAATTTAAGTGAAGATGAAAATGAAAGTAGCTACATCATCAATCCAGACGAAATTAAAATGGTTGCTGACCTATACCTCCCACTTCAATTCGAAGCTGGATCTGGTATAATGGCAGGTGATACATTTGCTTTAAACTTTGGCACTATAGAGAGTTACACTGAATTTATTGAAGAATTTTATGTGTTTATAGATGCTGAAAATAGTATCCCGGTCGACTTGAATATATCGCTTATATTCACTGATGAAAATTACAACGAACTGTTCAGTCATAACGATATTACTATTTCATCTCCAGAGGTGGATTCTGAAGGCAAATCTCTCTCAACGGAGATCAGTGAGATAAATGTTGAGTTTGAAAAAACTGAAGTAGCAGAAATCAATAAAATTAAATATCTGATATTTGATGCCTCATTAGCAGGTAATGACAATGATTCTAAAATATATTTCCAAACTACCGACTTTGTGAAATTTACACTTGCCGCCTTTGCAAAATTCAATGGAGAAATTGATCTAAACGAAATTCTATAATCTACTATGAAACTTAAATATATAATAACCACTATATTGCTAACTACATTGTTAGGATCAGCAAAAGTAAACGGACAAACCTCTGCTACGCTATATTTTATGGAGGAAATTGCAGAGCGTAACAATATGAACCCTGCATTTACACCAAATTGCAAATTCTATTTAGACCTGCCTATAATGCCTAACTTCTATTTAGATTTAGGCAATAACTCTCTCTCATTAAGCAATTTGCTATATCTGAACAATGGCAACACGACTACAGCCCTCAGTTCGGCTGCATCTATAGATAAATTTTACAATACATTGCAACCTACAACAACGATAAGTACCAACTTAGCTCTAAATCTCTTATCGTTTGGTTTTCAAATAAATGAACGTAGTTATTTCACATTCGACCTCGGATTAAACGTAAGCGCAAATGTATATATACCAAAAGATATTTTCGGACTGGCTCTATACGGAACTCCTGATGCTTATGGAGTTAACTCATTTGATTTGAGTTCACTCGGTGTCAGTGCAGATATCTACTCTAGTCTTGGATTGGGGTATATGTATAAAATCAACGACCAATGGACTGTTGGTACTAAATTGAAACTTTTAATGGGTTATGCCAATATCACTACAAATTTCAACAACGTAGATTTAAATGCATCATCTGATGAGTGGAATGTGCAAATAGACGGACAGATAAATGGCTCTGTACCTCTCGAATTTGACAAAACAGCAGATGGACAACTAGATTTAATGTCGATGGCAATACCAGATGTTTCTAGCCTACTATCACTACTCTACCAACCAGGTGGAATTGGTGGTGCGATAGATTTGGGGGTAACATACAAACCAATAAAGGGTTTGACAGTTTCGGCTGCTATTACCGATTTAGGATTTATACATTGGAACAGAAATTTGGTTACAGCATCTGTTAGCGATTTCACATATAGCATAGATGGTTTGATTGATGATACATCTCTTAGTGATATAATGGGTAATAATATTTCAATGGATTCTACATCTGCTCTTGCCACACAATTTGTAGATGACCTACTCGAAGCTACAACAGCCACTGAAGGCGAGGCATATAACTCTATGATATATGCAAATTTTGTAGTGGGAGCGGAATATGGTGTATTAAACAACAAAATATCAGTCGGCGTGCTGAACCGTTTGAAATTCAACAATGCTTACACACACAACGAGCTTACACTCTCGTTAAATTTACGTCCGATTGACTGGATTAAGACAACATTTAGTTATACCTATATAAATCAATTTGCCGCCAATATGGGTGTGGGACTTAACTTCCGTATAGGTGCAATGAATATGTACCTTCTTGCTGATTTTGTACCACTATCATATGCTACCTTAGTATCTGAGGCAAATAATATGTCTATCCCGGTACCATATAATACTCAGCGCGTTACACTACAGGCTGGTATGGCTCTGAATATCGGTAGATTCTCTAACGATTTGGATAATGATGGTGTGAAAAGATATAGAGATAAATGTCCTAATACTGACATTAATTTCTTAATGAAACAGTGTCCAGATGTAAATAGAAAACAATTTGTAAACAATAAAGGGTGCGAGTATGATGGAGATGGCGATGGTGTACACGACTGTTATGACATCTGTCCGAACACACCTGCGGGTGTAGAGGTGGACTCGGTAGGTTGTCCGTTCGATACAGACGGTGATGGTATAGCTGATTATATGGATAATTGTCCAGACACACCACTCGTGGCAGAAGTAGATGAAAATGGTTGTCCAATTGACACAGATAACGATAGTGTACCTGATTATCTTGACCAATGTCCTGACACACCCGAGAATGTACAAGTAGACTCTGTTGGTTGTCCAATTGACACAGACAAAGATGGAGTACCTGATTATCTTGATAAATGTCCTGACACCCCACAAGAGGCTGAAGTAGACAGAAAAGGGTGTCCGATAGATACAGACAAAGATGGTGTGCCTGATTATCTAGACAAATGTCCTGACACACCACTTGGAGCAAAAGTTGATGCTGATGGATGTATTATCGATGCTGATGGCGACGGAGTAGAAGATATATTTGATAGATGTCCAGACACACCAAGCGGTGTAGCAGTGGATAGAGATGGTTGTCCGATAGACACTGACAATGACGGTGTGCCAGATTACCTTGATAAATGTCCTGAAAAAGCTGGAACTGCTGCAAATAGCGGTTGCCCTGAGATAACAAAAGAGGTGAGAAACCTATTCACACAAGCGATGTCGGGTATCGAATTTGAATCAGGAAAAGATGTAATCAAAAAATCATCTTACCCGCTGCTCAATCAAATCGTTGCAATACTCGGACTTAACGCAGAATATAATTTGATTATCAGTGGACACACAGATGATGTGGGTAATGACGATTTAAATATGAAACTATCTATAGATAGAGCTGCCGCTGTTAAAAATTACCTTGTAGAAAAAGGTGTAGATGAAAATCGTCTGCAATCGCAAGGATTTGGTGAGACTCAACCAATAGCAAGTAATAAAACGACTAAAGGACGTGCAAAAAATCGCCGCGTAGAGTTTGAAATAGCTTACGAGATAGTTACTTACGAAAAAGTAGAAAATCCTGAATTAATAGAGAATACAACAGAGCCAAACAACTCAATAAATTAACAAATTAAATATATAACAAATGAACAGATTCTTAAAAATTATGTTTTTCACGTGTGCAACAATTCTTGCTTCTTGCAGTCCGAAACCTCAAACCTATTCATCATTTGATGAATATCCCGAATACAAAGGCAATGATTTGGGGGTAACATACACAGCTGAAAAAACTATATTTAAAATTTGGTCTCCTGCTGCACAAGAGGTACGCATAAACATCTATGATAATGGAACAGAGGGAGCACCTACATGTGTGAAAGATATGAAGTACGATGGGGAAGGTGTTTGGAAAATTACAATAAACAAAGACCTAATCGGACAATTTTACACATATCAAATCAAACAAAACGATGTTTGGTACAAACCAACTCCTGGTGTATGGGCAAAAGCGGTAGGTTGTAATGGATATAGAGCTGCAATTATCGATTGGAGTACAACTAACCCAGAGGGGTGGGAGAACGACAAACGTCCGGAGATGATATCACTCACAGATGCTATTATATATGAGGTACATATGCGTGATTTCACAATATCACCCAACTCGGGAAGTTCATTCCCTGGCAAATTCTTAGGATTATCTGAAAGTGGCACTACAACCACAGACGGACTTGCCTCTGGATTAGACCATTTACTAGAGTTAGGCATTACACACGTACAGATTTTGCCTAGTTACGACTACGGTTCAATCGACGAATCGCGCCTAGAGGATAATGATTATAACTGGGGATATGACCCTAAAAACTACAATGCACCAGAGGGGGGCTACTCTACTGACCCATACGACCCAGCTACACGCATCAAAGAGTTGAAAACTATGATACAACAGTTGCATGCAGCAGGTATCAGAGTGATTATGGACGTGGTGTATAACCACACATATGTTGGTGAGGATTCTCACCTAAACTTAGCTGTACCAGGATATTACTATCGTATGAACGAAGATGGCAGTTGGGGCAATGGTTCTGGTTGTGGCAACGAAACAGCATCTGAACGTGCAATGATGCGCAGATTTATGATAGAGTCTATCAAATATTGGGTAGAAGAGTATCATATGGATGGATTTAGATTTGACCTAATGGGTATTCACGATATCGAAACAATGAATTTGATCCGTGCGGCGGTTGATGAGATTGACCCTACAGTAACTATACACGGCGAGGGCTGGTCGGCAGGCGATTGCGGCATTCCAGAAAGCGAAAGAGCAGTAAAAAATAATGCATCTCAATTTGCGCCAATCGGTGTATTTAGCGATGTAATCAGAGATGCGATGCGCGGCAATTGGATGAGTGGCAACAACGGAGGGTTTATCACTAGCGCAAATGGCTACGATGAATCTATTAAATTTGGTGTTGTTGGTGCAGTGGCTCACCCACAAGTAGATGTGGCACAAGTAATACACACAGACAGAGCATTTTCACTCTCTCCAGCGCAAACAATTAACTATATCTCTTGCCACGACGACCCATGTATTGTAGATAAACTAAAAGATATCAACCCTAAATTCACTACAGAGGAGATTATCCGTGCTAGTCTGTTTGGGCAAACTATTGTCTTCACCTCTCAGGGTGTGCCATTTATCTACGCTGGCGAAGAGATTTTGCGCGACAAACAAGGGGTGCACAACACATATAAATCGCCTGATTCGGTAAACCAAATGTATTGGGAAAACAAGGCGAAATATCCACAAGTATATGATTATTATCGCAACTTAATTGCAATGCGCAAAGCTCACCCAGCATTCAGAATGCACGATGCACAAATGGTGGCAGAGGCTATTCAATTTGTAGAATTCACAGATACAGAATCAATGCAAAACGTTGTAGCATACACAATTGACGGCACAAAAATGGGCGACAGCTGGTCAAAAATCTTTGTAATATACAACGGACAAAACAGCGAGTGTAAAGTATCACTACCACAAGGCACATGGCGCGCTGCCTGTTACGATGCAAAAATCAACTTAGAAAAAGGTCTTGGCTCGTTTACAAATACTATCACCGTACCTCAAACATCGGCTGTGGTGTTGTATCAGTAATTTTTTTTTGATATTTATAAAGTATTGGCACATAACAAAAGATTATATATGCCAAAAAGAGATAACTGATTGTCGATGAATAGTCGATAGTATTAATAATACAAGATTTCAACATTAGTCATATGTATTGTTGATGATTTATTTAAACAAAAAGATATATGCCAGCAATAAATAATAAAAAGAAAAATCGCAAAGTAGGTGAACTGTTAACGTATGTAAGTCTATTTAGCAGTGCTGGCGTTGGCTGCTATGGATTCAAAGAGGAGTCATTTAATTGTATTGCCACAGTAGAACTAATTGAGCGTAGATTAAAAATTCAAGAATACAACCATAAATGTATATATAAAAGTGGTTATATAGGAGGGGATATAACCACAGAATATGTAAAAAATCGCATCTTATTAGAGCTTGAAATGTGGAAAAAGAATCTTGGTGTATCTGATCTTGATGTGTTGATTGCAACACCTCCTTGCCAAGGTATGTCTGTTGCGAACCATAAGAAGAAAGATGAACTACAACGCAACTCATTAGTAGTTGAGTCAATCAAACTCACAAAGAGAATAAAGCCAAAATTCTTTATCTATGAGAATGTCCGTGCATTTCTATCCTCTGTGTGTACCGATATTGATGGAACAGACAAACCTATTCATCAAGCAATAGATCACAATTTGTCTGGTGAGTATAATATTCACTATCAAGTAGTGAATTTCAAAGATTATGGAAACCCATCAAGCAGAACACGAACACTTGTTTTGGGTGTAAGAAAAGATTTGAAAGATATTACACCTTTAGATATATTTCCGGATATGCACCCTGAAGTCACCCTAAAAGAGACGATAGGACAATTACCGTCATTACAGAGAATGGGAGAAATATGGAATGAAGATATATATCATAATTTCAAAAAATATACCCCACATATGGAAAGTTGGATTAAAGATATAAAAGAAGGAGAATCAGCTTTTGACAATACAGATATATCAAAGATTCCACATAGAGTTAAAGATGGGGTAATTATTTACAACGCTCGAAAAAATGGAGATAAATATACTCGTCAAATGTGGAATAAAGTTGCTCCATGTATCCATACTCGTAATGATATCATGTCAAGTCAAAACACAGTTCACCCTTGCGACAATAGAGTATTTAGCATAAGAGAAATAATGAAAATGATGTCTGTACCCCATTATTTCAAATGGTCAGAATTATCAGCAAAAGAACTTAATTCTCTATCTACAAAGGACAAAGAAGCATATCTCAAACGAGAGGAAATGAATATTCGTCAGAGCCTTGGAGAAGCAGTGCCTACCATAATATTCCGCCAGATAGCAAAAAAGATAAGACGTATTTTAAACTATAAGGATTACACAGATCAAGAGATAGTGGGTATAATTGATCGTGAAAATTTAGCAAATCACCAATCATTGTTATCATTCATAAAAAACAGCCACTATTATAATTTCGCAACTCTATCGAAAATAGCAGAATTAGCAAATGCAAAAAGAGATGACAATGCAGCATACTACACTCGTCAAGATATCTGTTTTGCTATTATCAAAAATCTCCCAGAAGCTAAGTCATACACTTCTTTAAGAATCCTAGAACCATCAATAGGTGTAGGAAACTTTCTTCCATTACTTATTAATAAGTATAAGAGTGTTACTCAAGTTACTATTGATGTTGTTGATATTGACCCCTTTAGCATTGAAATATTGAGGTCTTTGGTTGATAAAATACCTCTACCAAACAACATTACAATCAATTATATTAATGCAGATTTTTTACTTCATAATTTTGAATACAAATATGATATAGTTATAGGAAATCCTCCATATAAAAAAATTACAAACGATAAGCTACTATTAGCTAAATACAAAAAAGACATTACTAATAGTGCGACAAATAACATCTTTGCTTTTTTTATTGAAAAGAGCCTACAATTGGGAGATATAGTATCTCTTATCGTTCCCAAGAGCCTTATTAATACTCCTGAATTTAATGCTACACGAAGCTTAATGAATAACTGCTCTATTGTTCGTATTATTGATTTCGGAGAAAAAGCATTCAAGGGTGTTAAAATTGAGACTGTTTCATTTGTAATAAATACAAAGAATAAACCAACTCAAACAGTAGTAGAATCATATATAACAAACAATATCATCTCTCATGAGCAGTCTTACCTTACAGATCCAACGTTCCCATATTGGATTATATATAGAAATGAAGAGTTTGACAATGTGGCAAAGGCTATGGAGTTTAATATCTTCAAGACATATAGAGATCGGACTATCACCAAGTCAATCACTAAGAGTCAAGGTGAGATACGAGTATTAAAGTCTCGTAATATAGGAAATAATGAAATTATTAACATAACTGATTACGATTGTTATATTGATGATATAGCAAACTTAAATGTTGCCAAATTTTTCAATCGTCAAAACTGCATATTAGTACCAAATCTAACATATCATCCCCGAGCTTGTACATTACCGTCAAACACTATTGTTGATGGATCTGTTGCCATATTAACCCCCTCAACTGAAAGTGTAAAGATAACGAATAGAGATATCGAGTTTTATGCAACCGAAGCATTTTCAAAATTCTATGCTGTAGCGCGAAATATGGGAACACGCTCACTAAATATTGATAATAACTCCGTGTTCTTTTTCGGAAAACTTAAAACTAGCACAAACCAAAATATATGAAAACGACAATTGATACTTATCTTAATAAATTTGATTTAGACATTCGCAAATCTGGTAATGCTCGCTTTATGGATCAAAAGTGTACACCTGATGTAATATGCTTTATAGCTGATTGCGTATTAAACGCTTTTGGTGAAGGAGAAACATTTACTGTTGCAGATATTTGGGAGTCTCAGTACTTTGCAAAGAATGTTCTTGCGATCTATAACAAACCTAATGCAGACAACCCGACGGCTCAACACGAGTATGATAAGTTTATACAACAACCTTTAAAGATGTTAGCATATGCTCATATCCTTGAAGAGGATAAAGTTAATAGGAGAAATGTTTTTACGGTAAGAAATATTGAGCTACTTGACTATATAGCTCAACGTGAAAGAAATACTTACATTTTTCTGACCTGCTATTTGGAGAAAGTTCTGAAAGATAGTAATATGTGGAAATATTTCGATGAGTATATTATCAAATCTACTCAACTGAGCTTTACATGTGTAGACTTCAGTGATCTAAAGGATAGATTTACACGATTTATAATTGGTAATACAGCCATTAATGGTAATGTGGAGGTGCATAGAATATTTCCAAAAATACTCAATATCTTCGCAGTTGAACATCACATACAAGGATCTGAAAAAGGTAAAATATCTAAATACCCATTCACGTTCTCAGACCTTATGTATAACCGCAAAAACTGGCGTGATCTAAACAAAGACAAGTCAATGACTAGACAAGAATCCGAAATGGAAGTGGTTGACATAGTACAACAAGAAACATACAATGCTTACTATGTACAAAAAGCAATTGCGCTTATTCGCAAAATTCACAAAGATAGTGAAGTTAAAGATGAATGGGGAAACGGGGAAGCAACACAAGTTCACCATATTTTCCCCAAGTCACAGTTTCCTCAAATTGCCCACTATGTAGAGAACTTGATTAGGCTTACACCAACGCAGCATTTCACAAAGGCACACCCAAGTAACAAGACAAAAATCATCAATAGAGATTATCAACTTACCTGCTTGTTGTTTAAAGCTGATAGCATCGGTAAGTCACTAAAACGTTTTGGTGAGAAATACTATCGAAAAGAGTCGTTCGTTTATGTAATCAATACCGGTTTAAAGACTGATATAGCTATGTGTTTATCGTTAGATGATATAAAATCAGAATTAATTAAAATATATAACGCAGCATAAAATTTACAATAACTATTTACACCTAGTAATATAAAGAATATAGTATGATAGAAAGAATAAATTCCATCAATAATTTTGGATCCTTTGATGGGTACAAACATAGTGGAGATTTGCCAGACTTCACAAAGAAGAATATATTATATGGTTGGAATTATTCTGGAAAAACAACCATTTCTCGAATTTTTGATTCTGTCAAAAGGAAAGTATTGCACCCTGATTATTCTACTGCAAATTTTAATATTAAGGTGAGCGATGGCAAAGTAATATCAAACGACAATATTGCTTCTACCAATATTAAAGTAGAGGTCTTTAACTCTGATTTTATTAGAGATAACCTACATTGGGATTGTGATGAAGCATCTGATGGTATTGCTTTTGATGTTGGTGAAGATGTACATGGTTATCGTACCAAGAAGGATGATAATAACCTTTATAATTGAGTGAAACAAGGATTAGATCTACAAAATTCAACCAAGACGGACGAATGTCCATTTTGCGGAAGGAAACTAACAGATGAGAGATTATCTAAACTGTGCGCATTTTTCTCTAATACAGAAGCAATGCAAAACGTTGTAGCATATACAATTGACGGTACAAAAATGGGCGACAGCTGGTCAAAAATCTTTGTGATTTATAACGGACAAAACAGCGAATGCAATGTATCATTACCACAAGGCACGTGGCGCGCTTCTTGTTACGATGCAAAAATCAACCTAGAAAAAGGTCTTGGCTCTTTTACAAATACTATCACCGTACCTCAAACATCGGCTGTGGTATTGTATCAGTTGTAATAGATGACTTCTATAGGGAGTTTTTAAAAGTCGCCGATACGCTATTCGATGAATACCAAATGAATTTTTGATAAAAAACTCATTATTTCACCGAAAAGTTTAGTAGAATAAAAAAAAAATCGTACCTTTGCACTATAAATTGGAGTGCATAGGTGCGATTTTTAATTTTAACACAAATATATGAAATTTTTTAAACTCTACTCTATTCTGGCTATAATACTTATATCGTTAAGTATCAGCGCACAAGACAAACAGTACAAATCGTTTGTTGTTGGTTTTTATAATCTAGAGAACCTCTTTGATACAATCAATGACCCAACAAAGAACGATGAGCAATTTCTACCAGATGGTAGTTATGCGTGGGGAACGATGAAATATGTGTCGAAACTAGAGAAGATGGCGTATGCTATATCTCAATTCCCAGCTAATTTGGCACTATTGGGTGTGAGTGAAATTGAAAATATAGATGTACTAGAAGACCTTGTAAAAGAGGAGACTATTGCAGCGCGAGGTTTAAAACCAATATTAGTAGAGGGTCCAGATCGCCGCAGCGTGGATGTTGGATTGCTATATAACCCTAGATGGTTTACACCTACAAACATCACCTCAACTACAGTAAAAACAGAAATTGAACGTTTTATCACCCGCGACCAACTATGTGTAACAGGGTTATTAGACGGTGAAGAGGTACATATGATTGTGCTACACTGGCCATCTCGTGGGGGCGGACTAACGCTCAAATCCACGTAGAGCAGATGCAGCGATAACTACAAAATCTATCTGCGACTCGATATTAAACATCGACCCAAAAGCCAAAATTTTTATTGTGGGCGACTTGAATGACGACCCAGTAGATGACTCTGTGGTAAAACATCTTGGGGCAAAAACTACTCAAAAAGCTACTAGCGAAGGTGAATTGTTTAACACCACTGCACCGCTATACAAAAAAGGTATCGGATCGCTTGCATATCAAGATAAATGGAACTTGTTCGACCAAATTATCGTATCGCACGAAGTTCTTGGCGACGACCGTTCTACTCTAAAATATTGGAAAACAGAGATTTTTAACAAAGACTTCCTTACTCAACAAGAGGGAAGATATAAAGGATATCCCCTACGCACCCACTCAGGCGGTGTGTGGACTAACGGATATAGCGACCACTATCCATCGTTGATGTGGTTAGTAAAAGAGGTAAAATAAGAAAATAGGTAAAATAGGAAAAGGAAAGTATTAGTGGCAAAAAAGAAACATAATTATCAGTTTAATCCAGAGACTCTATCATTTGAACGAGTTGAGAACACTGCGAAAAGTCGTCTCAAAAAAGTGGCAATTCACACTTTTACTAGTTCATTTATAGGGTTCCTGATGTTTCTTGGTGTCTCTGCTGTAATCGACTCACCAGAGGAGATACAACTACAAAATGACCTCACATCATTGGAACTGCAATACAATCTGCTAGACAAAAAACTAGATAGGGTGAACGGTGTACTCAATGATTTAGCCCAACGCGATAATAACTTATACCGAGTAATTTTTCAGGCAGACCCTATTTCTGATGTGGTGAGGACTAGTACCTTCGACAATAATAATAGATTTGAGGAGCTCACAAAAACTTCTACAACAAATCTTCTCACCACCACATCAAAAAAATTAGATGAGATAGAGAAACAACTCTACATTCAGATAAATTCGTACGATGAGATAGAGGTATTGCTAAAAACTAACGCTGAAAAACTACAATATATACCTGCAATACAACCAATATTAAATAAGGATTTGACACGTATTGCATCTGGATATGGTTGGCGTATGCACCCTATCTATCGAATAAAGAAGAAACACGAGGGTATGGACTTTACTGCCAATACTGGCACAGATATATATGCAACTGGCAATGGCAAGGTGATATATTCTGGATGGAAACAGGGGTATGGCAACACTGTGATTATTGATCATGGCTTTGGATATAAAACTCTCTATGCCCATATGAGCAAAATTAAGGTGAAAGAGGGGCAAGAGGTTAAACGTGCTGATATAATAGGACTTGTGGGTTCTACTGGAGTTAGTTCTGGACCTCACTTGCACTATGAGGTGCGAATAAATGATGTTCCTGTGAACCCGCTCAACTACTATTTCTTAGATCTATCTCCAGAGGAGTATGACCGTATGATTCAAATTGCCAACAATGCAGGCAACGTGATGAGTTAGACGTACTGTGAGATGAGCTAGAGGTGCCAAAGCAAAAAACACTACATAAAATACACATCAATTATAATTAAATAAGATGATGGAAAACTATAATCTAACACCCGCTCAAGAAGAGGAGATGATTCAAGCCGAATTTGAATCCCTCCTGCGCGACTATGCAGCAACTTCTCATCACCAAAAAACAGAACTAATTACAAAAGCTTTTTTGTTTGCAAAAAAAGCACATAGCGGTGCTAAACGACGCTCAGGCGAACCATATATTATTCACCCCCTCAATGTTGCTAGAATCTCTGTTAATGAAATTGGACTAGGCTCTACATCTATATGCGCCGCACTATTACACGATGTGGTAGAAGATACCGATTTTACCGTTGAGGATATAGCAACTGAATTCAATCCCAAAATTGCATCAATAGTTAGCGGTTTGACAAAAATATCTGGAGGTATTTTTGCAGATAAAACATCTGCACAAGCCGAAAACTTCCGCAAACTGATACTCACAATACCTGAGGATATAAGGGTAATATTGATAAAAATGGCTGACCGTCTGCACAATATGCGCACGCTGGGTTCGATGCCTCATGCCAAGCAGCTCAAAATTACTGGCGAAACACTATATATATATGTACCTCTAGCACAGCGATTAGGATATTTTGCAATAAAATCTGAGTTAGAAAACCTCTGTTTTAAGTACGAACAGCCACTAATGTATGCTCAACTAGATCAACAACTACTTGAGGTAACACCACAACTTGAAGAATTTTTCCAAAATTTCATTGAGCCTATAGTCAACAAACTCAACCAATTTAGCTTTGACTATAAGATACTCAGACGAGTGAAGTCGCCATATAGCGTATTTAAGAAGATGCAAAACAAACAGTGCACCTTTGAGGATGTATACGACCTGCTTGCTGTAAGAATTATCTTAAATACCAAACAAGAAGAGAGCGAAAAGGCTAATT